>NZ_JBFBCI010000090.1:0-24099 GCF_040683095.1 Sphaerisporangium sp. NPDC051017 | reverse complement strand
CCGGAGGAGGCGAGTTCGGCCGCGATCCGCGAGACGGTCGACACGCCGATTCCCGTCTCTCTGGCCAGGTCGGATACCGGCCGCGGCCGGGTCGATTCCGCGACAGCGGCCAGCAGGGTGAGGGCACCGGTCACCCGCCGATGCATGGGCACCATGGACGCGAGGCCGCGACACAGCCGTGGGCGCACGATCGGGACGGACGCGAACCGGATTCCACGAACCACGCCGGCATCTGGCGAAGCGGCCCGACCGCTAGCCGGTCAATGCCGACAGTCACGGAGCCAAGATGACCCGAGCTGGAGTTCCTCAGGCACGGCCGATTTCCTCCTCCAGCCGGCGACGCTTGTCCGCGATCAGCGCCGGTTCCCATCCAGGGCGCGGCACGGAGTCGAGTAGTAGCCGGGAGTAGGGGTGGTGCGGGTTCCGCAGTGTGGTCTCGGTGGACCCCCGCTCGACCGCCTGTCCTCGGTACATCACCACGACCTCGTCGCAGACCTCACGAACGACGGCGAGGTCGTGACTGACGAACACGTACGCGATGTTCTGCTCTCGACGGATCCGGTTGAGCAGCGCCAGGATCTGTGCCTGCACGGAGACGTCCAAGGCCGAGGTCGCCTCGTCCAAGACCAGCACCCGGGGCTCGACGGCCAGAGCCCTGGCGATCGCCACGCGTTGTCGTTGTCCCCCGGACAGCTCGCGCGGATAGGCGTCGGCCTCACGACGGCTGAGGTTGACCTCATCGAGAAGTCGTTCGACGCGGGTGGCTCGCTGCGCCCTCGACAGCCGGCCGTGCAGCTTCAGCAGCCGGTCGATGGCTCGCCTGGCGGAGAGCCGCGGATCCAAGGACAGATACGGGTCCTGAAAGACCATCTGGATCTGTCGCGCACGTTCGAGCGGAGAGAGCGGGGCGGCGGCGTCGAAGGCGACTTCGCCGCTGGTAGGTGTCTCCAAACCCACAAGCATCCGGGCCAGGGTGGTCTTCCCGGAACCCGACTCTCCGACAATGCCGAGCGAGGCGCCGGCATCCAGGTTGAAGCTGACCTCGCCGACGGCCCGGTTCGCTCCGAACACCTTGGTCAGGCCGCGAACCCGAAGAACATGGGTCATGACGGGGCTACCTCCTCGGCCCGCAGGCAAGCGACCTCGGCACCGCCGATCCGGCGCAACGCCGGAACCTCCCGGGTGCAGAGATCCCCGGCGAACGCGCATCGGGGCGCGAAGCCGCATCCTGCGACCGTCTCGGACAACGACAGTGGTCTCCCGGGGATCGCCTCGATCCGCCGGCTCTCCCCAAGACGGGGAGTCGAGGCGAGCAGCGCTCGCGTGTAGGGATGTCGTGGGTTCGCGAACAGGTCGGCGGCGGACTGGTGCTCCACGATGCGGCCGGCGTACATCACATAGATGCGTTCGCAGATCGCCGCGGCCAGATCCAAGTCATGGGTGACGAAGAGCATCGCAGCACCCGCGTCGGCACGACGCCGCTCCAAGATCGAGACGACCTCGGCCTGAGTGGTCACGTCCAGCGCGGTGGTCGGCTCGTCGGCCAACAACAGCGCCGGCTCGGACGCCAGCGCGCCGGCGATCATGATGCGCTGCAGCATGCCGCCAGAGAGCTGGTGTGGGAACTGTTCGAGCACTTTGGCCGGGTCTCGGATGCCTACTGACTCCAGCAGCGCCGAGCACCGCGCAAGTGCGTCCGCCCGTCTGCCGCCACTGGCGACCAGGCCCTCGGCCAGGTACTCACGGATGCGTCGGACAGGGTTGATGCCGGCGCGCGGGTCCTGGAAGATCATCGCGACCTGGCCTGAGCGAATCGATCGTAGGCGGCGCCGGTCCGCTGAGAGGACGTCGACCCCGTCGACCAACACGCGCCCGGAAACACTGGCTTTCGCCGGTAACATCGCCAGCACCGTGCGGGTGGTCACCGACTTGCCTGAGCCGGACTCGCCGACGAACCCGACCGTCTCCCCCGGGCGGACGTACATGCTGACGTCGCTGAGGATCGGGCGCCCCGACCGGCCCCGACCGAGGTCGACACTCAACGACTCGATCCGCAGCGCCTCGGTCCCCGTCACGCCGCCACCCGCCCGCTCAGCTTGTCGCCGAGGTAGTCGCCGACGATGTTGACGGCGACCACCACGAGTAGGACGGCGATGCACGGGAACAGCACGGGGAACGCCACTCCCTGCACCAGAGCGTCCTGGCCTTCGGCGACCATCACGCCCCAGTCCGCCGTCGGTGGCTGAACCCCCAGGCCGAGGTACGACAGCGCGGCGAGGTCGACCAGCGCATAGCCGAATCCCAGCGCGCATTGCGCGAGGAGCGTGGGCGCGATGTTCGGCAGTACCTTCGCGAACGCGATCGTGTGGTTGCCGAACCCCTGCTGCCGGTACGCCTCGACATAGGGACGGGACTTCTCCTGGATCACCAGGTTGCGCGCCAGCCTGGCGACATACGGAGTGAAGGCGACGATCAGGCCGACTGTGGGCGCGGTCAGCCCGCGACCGAACAGCGCGACCGCGAGCATGGCCACCAGCAGGCCGGGAAACGCGAACAGAAAGTCGACGACCCTCGACAGGCCCGCATCGACCATCCCGCCGAACCAGCCGCAGACGACCCCCAGGGTGATCCCGATAGCACTGGCGAGGGCGGTGACCAGCAAGGGCGGCACCAGGCTCACCCGCGCACCGAAGATCACGCGGGAGAAGATGTCCCGGCCGGTGGAGTCGGTGCCGAGGAGGTGGCCGGCGGTGCCGGGTGGCCTCAGGGTCGCCGCGAGATCGACCTGATCGGGGGTGAAGGTCGTGATCAGCGGCGCGATCGCCGCTGCGATGACGACGACGGCCAGGATCGTGACGGAGACGATCACGGGGGCAGGCCCGGCGAGCCCCGGGATGGCTCGCAATCGGAACCTGGATGCCGCTGCCGTCGTGGACGCTGCGCTCATGCGGGCCTCCGCCAACTGGCCACTCGGGGGTCGATGATCGGGTAGAGCAGGTCGACGATGGTGTTGCAGACTAAGAACGCCGCGACTACGACCAAACTGATCGCCTGTACGACCGGGAAGTCCTGCTGGGCCACCGAACGCTGCAGCAGCGAGCCGATGCCGTTGAGTCCGAACGCGGTCTCGACGATGGTGGTCGTCACGATCAGTCCCGCGATCACGAGCCCGGCCATCGTCGCCACCGGCCCGAGCGCGTTCCTGACGACATGTCGGCGGACGACGTGGCGCTCGGGGATGCCACGACTCCGTGCGACGGCGACGTGGTCTCGGTCGACTGAATCGACGAACGAAGCCCGGGCGACGCGAGCCACGGCTCCGGATAGCGACAGTGCGAGTGCTATCGCCGGGAGCGTCAGATGCCACAGCCGATCGAGCAGCCCTGCTCCCCCACCCGTCGCTGGAAACCAGCCGAGCTCAACGGAGAAGACGGTGAGCAGCAGTACGGCTGAGACGAAGACCGGCATGGCGATGGTCGCACTGATGATCACCAGGACGGCCCGGTCGATCGCACCGCGGTTGAGGGCGCCGATCAGCCCCATCGTCAGGCCGACGACCAGGATCAGCACGCCCGCGTAGGCGACCAGCAGACCGCTGGTCGGGATTCTGCCGGCAAGCAGGTGACCGACGCTCTCCTTGTATTGCAGGGATTGCCCGAAGTTCCCGTGCAGTACGCCGCCGAGCCAGTCGACGTACCGGGTCAGGAACGGATCGTCGAGGTTGTACTCGGCTCGCAGCGCATCGAGTTGCTCGGGGGTGACCTTGTCGGAGCCGGCCAGGTACACGGCTGGGTCGCCCGGCACCAAGTACAGCGAACCGAAGATCACGATCGAGCTGACGAACATGGTCAACACCAGTGACGCCAACCGCTTTCCGGCGAAGAGCAGCACGTGCGACTCCTCTACCCGGCTGCGCCGAGCTTGGTCAGCCAGGGCGTCGCGCGGTTGTACGACGCGGGCGCCAGGCCGGTGAGGCGCTTGTTCACGAAGACGTTGAGGTAGGGGCTGACGATGGGAACGTTGTAGCCGTCCTGGTCGCGGAGCTTCTCGGCCTGGACGATCAGCTCGGCGCGCTTGTCGTCGTCCAGGGTGGTGCGTGCGCGCTTGAGGAGCGCGTCGTACTGGGCATTGTGGTAGCCCGCGTAGTTGTAATAGCTACCGGTGGTGGCGAACTCGTCGTACTCCAACGGCTCGGGGAAGGAGAGTGAGCCGCTCAGGATGTAGCCGCTGAGACCCTCGCGGATCTTCGGGTCGTAGAAGATCTTGAGGAAGTCGGTCGAGGACAGCGCCTTGAGGTTGATCCTCAGGCCCACCTGCTTGGCCGTGGACTGCAGCGACAGCGCGATCTTGGATTCCTGGGCCGAAGAGTCGTAGGCGATGGTCAACGGCGGGACATCACCGGCTTCCTTGACGAGCCGCTTGGCCTCGTCGAGGTCCTGCTTCGGCTCCGGGAGCGCGTCGTAGGCCGACTTGAAGATGCTCGTGGAATAGCCCCACGTCGCCTCCGGGGTGAGTTGCTTGATCGGGATCGCGGCACCGCCGTAGACGCTCTGGGCGATGCCCGCGTAGTCGACCAGCTTCGCGAGCGCCTTACGGACGTTCTGATGCGTGATGCCGGGGTCGTTCACGAACGTCGACAGGAACACCGGCGCCAGGCTCTTCCCGAACAGGAGGTCGCCCTCCCCGGAGCTCTTCAGCTTCGCGAGCGCGGAGACCGGGTTGTCGAAGGCGCCGTCGACGTCGCCGCGCAGCAGCGCGGCGGTCCGAGAGGCGGGGTCGCTGTCGAAGGTGAACCTCGCCGACTTCACCAGCGGCTGCTCCCCCCAGTACCGGTCGTTGGCCACCACTGTGATGTCCTGGCCGCTTCGCCAGGCGCCGACCTTGTACGGGCCCGTGCACATGATGCCGCCGGTCGCCGAGCCGTACTCCTTACCTGCGCGCTCGGTGAAGCGCTTCTCGGTGACGTAGGTGCTCGGGCTCGCCTGGAACCACCGGAACATCGAGTCCGGTTCGCGGAACCGGAAGGTGACCTGGTGCGGCCCGGTCTTGCCGACGGACCGCAGGTTCTGGTAGGCCGCCGCCCACGAGGATGCGGTCGCCGGCGCGATGGTCCGCTCGACCGAGAACACGACGTCTTCTGGGGTGACCGGCTGCCCGTCCCAGAAGGTCACGTTGGCCCGAAGGTCGAAGACCCACGTCTTGTCGTCGGGCTGAGTCACCTTCTCGGCCAGCGCGGACTGGAGGCCGTAGTCCTTTCCGAAGCGCATGAGACCTTCGCAAAGGTTGCCCACCACGGCGGTGACGTTGGCGAACTGCTTGGCGGGGTCGAGGGTGTTCGGCTCGCCGCTAAGGTTCCAGGTGATCGAGTCGACGGGCCCGGAAGGCTTCGCGACCTCGGTGGTCAGTTCGACCGCCTTCGGCGGAGCTGCGTTGTCGGAGTCCGAGCTGCCACTGCATGCTGGGAGCGCCAGGAGTGCGACCGCTGCAACGGCAGCGACCAGTGGCCAGCGGATCGCGTTCATGGATATCTCGCTACCCATCCGCTTTACCTCGCTCTGGATTGAGGTGGTGGTCGTGATTCCCGGGAGCGTAGGTACAACCAACCCGGCGCGAGACCTGCGCCGCGTGGGCTGCAACGACGGTGGCACCGTCGTTGCAGCCCACGCCGGTGACCTCAGGGCGCGCACCCTCGACGGCGAGGTCGCCACGAGGTCGAGGCCAGCGAATCGATCGAGCGAGAGCACCGGGTTTTGGCGGCTGAGGCCGGGCACACGCTGACCCCGGGCGTCGAGCAGTTCATCACCAGCCTGATGGGTGAGGACGTCCCGTTCGAGGAGGCCGAGCGGCGCTTCATCACCGAGGAACGCCCGACCTCCCTGCTCGGCAGGCTCATCCGCCCGGAAGAGATCGCCGACCTGGTGGTGTACCTGAGCTCGGAGGCGTCCTCCGCGACCACGGGCGGCGCCTGCGCGGCGACGGAGGGGTGATTCCGACCCTCATCCCTTGATCATCGGCCCGCCGACTCGCACCCTGTCAGGCGGTCAGGTCACCGCTTCGGATGCCGTTGAGGAACGCACCCCACTCACCCGGCACGAACAGCAGCACGGGCCCATCGGGGTTCTTGCTGTCCCGGACAGCGGTCACCCCCGGCAGGTTCGTCGCCACCTCCACGCATCCGCCTCCACTGGAGCCACTGCGGGTGCTCTTTCTCCATGCTGCTTGCGACAGCTCCACGTCACTCCAGTTCATGTGGTCCATTGCTCCATCGAATTCTTGATCATCTCAAGCGATGCGACCTTCGGAAACGCATCCGCACGTATTATGTCGTACCGACGCCAAATGGACACCACCAAGCTATGATCGGCTGTTACCTCACCAGCACCGGACGACTCCACATAGACGGTGTCGGGCGCGTCTGGAAGTTCGGCGATAATGAAGGCACTCAAAAGTCCTGCGGTACTGCTGGTGCCATAGGGAACGATCTGCATGGTCACGTTCGGACGCCGCGCCATGTCGAGAAGATACCGGATCTGCTCGCACATCACCGCGTGCGTGCCTATAGGACGGCGTAGCACTCCTTCATCCATCAGAACGAAGACGGAGGGCATGTCCTCCGACTCGAGAATCAGCTTGCGCCGCATGCGCGCTTGAACCCGTTCCTCCACCTCGTCATCGCTGATCCTAGGTTCTCCGCTGATGACACACCGAGCGTATGGTTCCGTCTGCAGGAGTCCGGGGACCAGGAGAGGGTCCCACGTGCGGAGGACCGTGGCTCGGGGTTCGATCTCTTCCAGCCAGCGGGCGAACCATGCCGGGCCGGGCGTGCGGAGCATGAACTGGTAAAGGCGGTCGAAGTGACCGTCTTCCCCGAAGATCTCATCGCACTGCCGGACGAATTCGGGCGACGGTGGCCGCTCGCCGCGCTCTATTTTTCCGATCATGTCCGGACTGTACGTGGTTCGTTCGCTGAGCTGAGGCTGGGAAAGTCCGATCCTCTTTCGGCAGCGACGCAACTCGCTGCCGAAGAACGCGCGCGGACTCGTATTCGGATCGAGGTTCCGCTCCCGCCCCACAAGACCCTCCCCGAACCATGGAAAACGCGTGTTCGAGGCAGTGTTACACATGCGCCGCGGCAAAGGAGACGTGAATCCAGACACGATCCGGACAGCCTTTTGTCGGCACAGTGTCATTACGTTCGGTTACGCGGAATGACGTTGAGTAGGCAATCTGAGAACGCGGCACCACGTCACGGCGGACGCGTTCCCCCGTCACTCCAGGCCGCCATGGGAGCAGGGCTTCGGCGCCAGGAAGGCGGATCATGCGAACAGGACGGCATGGCAGAGGGCAGGCCGACGGGCAGGCGGTGCGGCGCAGAGACTGGGACCCGGAGGCGCGGGCGGCCGCGAGGCTGCTGGACGGCTGCGAGCCCGCCTGGACGATCCTCTACGGGGTCTGGAGCCGCCGGTACTACGCGATCCCGAACTGGCGTACGGCCGAGCCGCTGCTCGTGGAGTCTCCCGTGCTCACCGATCTCCGGCGGCAGATGCGCGAGGTCGAGTCGAACCCGACGCTGTACGCCCGTTCTAGTGCGACTTAACGCCCACCGCACACCATCAAGAACAAAGTATGACCTTCAGGGGCCATGAACGGCGCAGACAAGGACAAGAATGATCGGCACTCCGTACGGCGACCGCGTCGTGTGCTGGGACATTCCCACAGATCCCATCGTCCTCAGAGACGTGCGAACCCGGCTGCACGAAGTCCTCGCGAACTGGGATCTCCCCGGCGGGAACGACCTGGCCGACGACATCGTGCTCGCCGCCACCGAAGTGCTGAGCAACGCCGTGATCTATGGGCGTCCCCCGATCCGCCTCACGCTTCGGATGTCAGGAGAGACACTGTGCGCCGAGGTCACCGACCACGGCGCGGGCCTCCCTGAGTGTCGCGGCGAGGACGACGACGCCGAGCACGGCCGGGGACTCACCATCGTGGAAGCCCTCTGCGACGAATGGGGCGTCCAGTCGGCTTTCGACGGACGGGCCAAAACCATCTGGTTCCGCAAGAAATGCCCACATCAAGGCAACTAGCGGTGCGACCTGGTACCGGGGAGGGGTAAGGCATACAGGCATCCGCCTCACACTCCTCCTGACCAGCCGCTTCACAACGAGAAGGCTCGCACGAAACCCATGACTCGGCTATTGCACAGGAAGGTTTCCTATTTAATACTGCGATCAGCACAGCGTGACCCCCTCGCGTAGAGCACCATCCCGCCCGGCGACGCGCGCTCCGCCATGCTCTGCCGGCCGCCGTCCCGGCATCGTCCGACCCCTTCCCGGATCCTGGAGGTCCCCATGCCCCGTCGTGTCGTCGCGCTCGCCATCGCCGTGCTCGCCTGCCTCGGCGGCCTCGCCGCCTTCACCGCGCCCGCCCAGGCCCGTTCCTCGGCCGTCATCGAAATCGTGGACAGCCCGCTCTCGCTCGGCGAGTACTGCGCGGCCCAGGTCGACATCAGGTCCATCGTCGGCTTCTACAACGGGTCGCTGGGCTGCTACCGCAGCAACGGCACCGGCGTGGCCTACGTGGGCAGCGGGAGCCCCTCCGCCGCGTGCCAGTACTACATGCCCGGCTACACCTACATCAGCCACGCCCAGGGCCCCAGCCAGTCTCTGATCTGCAGGTACTCGGCCTGATCCACCCCTTCCCCTGCCTCCGGCGTCACCCGCCCGACCACGGCGAGGCGACGCCGGAGGCAGGCGCGTGTCGTCAGGGTGTGCAGATCTGGGTGTAGTCGCCCAGGCCGGTCCAGCGCATCGCGCCGGCCGCCGCGCGCACCCGCGCGCTCGATGATCTGTCGCGTTTCCACATCAATCCCCATGCAACCCCCCACCCGCCCTAACAGCACAAACGCGGACAGAGTAGGGTCTTCCGGGTCATAGACGGCGCGGGCTACTTGTGCGGGCGGTGAGGTCCCTCACCGCCCGCACAAGTAGCGACAGGCCATCCGCACCCAGACAAGGACTCTCATGATCGGCACACCGGACGGTCCCCATACCGTGTGCTGGGACATCCCCATGGACCCCGCCATGCTCGCCGATGTCCGCGGCAGGCTTCGGCGCACCCTCACCGACTGGGACCTCGGCGACCCGGGCGACGAACTCACGGACGACATCGTGCTGGCCGCCTCCGAGGTGCTCAGCAACGCCGTCCTCTACGGGCTGCCGCCGATCCGGCTGACCGTCCGGGTGGCCGACGACACGCTGTGCGCCGAGGTGACCGACCACGGCGAGGGCCGTCCGCGGCTCCGGCGCAGGCCCGTCAAGCGCACACAGAACCGCGTACAGGACGCCGTACAGGGCGCTGAGGGCGCAAAAGGCACAGAGGGCCCACAGGACGCGGCAGGGGCACCACAGGACGCCGAGGACGACGACGCGGAGCACGGGCGCGGCCTCACCATCGTGGAGGCCCTGTCCGACGAGTGGGGCGTCCTCCCAGCCTCGGACGGCACGGCCAAGACCGTCTGGTTCCGCAAGAAGTGCGCCGTCCACGACGAGCACGACCGCCACGGCGAATAGCCGGGGACGCGGCGGGCGGGTCGCGCCGATCATGGACGCTGTTAGCCGGAATGCAAAGCGCGAGTAGGGCGAAAGTCATGAATTCGCCTACATTCACGACTGATCATATCTCGCATCCCAATTTTACCAAGAAGTCGACTTTAATGGTCGTGCAACGACAACTCTGATGAGGAGGGCGGCCCCAAAGCCACGGCTTCCCGGGGAGAGAGTTTGGCAGTCCATCTACGTCCGCAGTCCATCCGAGGACGCTTCACGCTGGGCGCGGCAATCGCAGCGCTGATCGTCTTCTCGCTGCTCGGAGCCGTCCTCGCGGCCAATATCCGGACCAAGATGCTGGACCACAGCTTCCGGGACACGTTGAACGCGGCGACCGACTGGGCCGGCTCGCTCGACCCCGCCGACCCGCCGCCGCCGAACCCCATGAGGGGCGTCAAGCTCCTCCAACTCGTGGACTCCCATGGCCGCGTCGTAGTGGCCAGCCCGGCGGCCTCGGGCCTGCCTCCGCTGAGCCACCTGCGGCCTCCGGAGAACAACCGGTTCAACGACGTGACGTCGTGCGCGCCGGACGGCGGCTGCGTCCTGGTCACCGCCGTGCGGCTCCCCTCTCTCGCGACGCGCGTGCTGTGGGGAGGCGAGCCGCACTACGTCTACGCCGGACGCCCCGAGCCCGTCCTGCTCGCCCGTCACTACCTGGAGCTCATCACGGCGGCGGGCGCGCTGCTGGCCGCCGCCCTGGCCGCGTGGGCGACCTGGTGGCTGGTGGGACGGACGCTGCGCCCGGTCGCGGCGATCCGCGCCCGTACGGCCGAGATCACCGTCAGCGACCTGAGCAAGCGCGTGCCGGAGCCGCCCGGACACGACGAGATCGCCCAGCTCGCCCGCACCTCGAACGAGACGCTCGCCCGGTTGGAGCTGGCGGTGGAGCAGCAGCGCCACTTCGCGTCGGTGGTGTCCCACGAGCTGCGCTCCCCCGTCGCGGGGCTGCACACGCAGCTCGAGGAGGCGCTGATGTACCCCGGCAGCGTCCGGCCCGAGGAGACGTTCGAGGCGGCGCTGTCGACCACCCAGCGGCTTCAGGCGATCATCGACGACGTCCTGACGTTCGCCCGCGTGCGGACCACCGCGCCCGCGGCCCCCGAGGAGATCGACCTGAACGAGCTGGTCAGGGAAGAGGTGGCCGCCCGCGTCCACGGCCCGCCCGTGCATGTGCGCACCTCCGGGGACATCCGGATCACGGCGAACCGCATCCAGATCATCGGCGTGCTCAACAACCTGCTGGTCAACGCCCAGCGGCACGCCGCCGGCCGGGTCGAGGTCACCACGAGCAGGGACGGCGACGAGGCCGTACTGACGGTGACCGACGACGGCGACGGCATCGCGCCCGAGGACCGCGAGCGGGTCTTCGAACCGTTCGTCCGCCTGGAGGACGGCCGCCGCCGCGACCCCGGGGGCAGCGGTCTCGGCCTGGCCATCTGCCGCGCGGTCGCCGGGGCCCACCACGGGTCGCTGCATGTCACCGACTCGCCGCGGGGCGCCCGTTTCGTCCTGCGCCTGCCGCTCAAGAAGGCCGAGCCGATCTCGGCGCCGCGCATCACGGTCAACGACCGGACGGGTTAGGCGCGGTAGGCGTCGGCCATGGCGTGGAAGACCTCCTTGGGCTCCCAGCTCATGTCCGGGTAGGTGGTGCCCTTGCGGTCCTCCAGCACCTTAACCACGCCGTAGGACGCCATGTCCAGGTCGTACCGGGGGTCGTCGCGGTGCGGGGAGCCGTAGGACGCGAAGGTGAACCAGAACGCGCTGTCCACCCCCTGCTCCTCGAAGATCGCCAGCATTTCGCGCAGGCAGGCGACCTGCTCGGCCTCGTCCCGCCGGAAGTCGCCCGTGAGGCGGTGCGGCTCGGCCGAGCGGTCGACGATGGCCCACGCCATGCCGCCGCGCTCGGCGGCGCCCTCGTAGGCGCAGGTGCCGAACTCGGTGACAACGACGGGCTTACCGTGGCGGAAGTGCTTGCGCAGCGAGCGGACGTAGGAGCCGGCGGTGTTCCGGTCGCGGTAGCTGTCGATGGACACCAGGTCGAACGGGGTCCAGTCGACCTGCTCCCAGGGCCCGGAGGCGTAGGTGACGCGCCCCTGGAAGTGCCGGCGGGCCAGGGCCGCGGCCTCGGTAAGGAAGGCGTTCACGCGGCCGGGCGCCCGGACGAGCCGGAGCAGCCGCCACGGCTTCCTCGGGATCTCGCTGAAGAAGGCGATGCGCTCCTTGTAGGTCTCGCCGGGGATCCATCCGGACGCGAACAGGCTGATCTCGCACCCGAGCACGAGCACGACCTCGGCGCCGTCCGCCCGCACCTTCTCGGCCCGCTCGGCGCAGTCGGCGAAGTACGGGAGCATCTCGGCCGCGGTCATCTCACACGGGAACGGTGCGAACCAGACCTCCAGCCCGGCCTCGGCGGCGAACCGCGCGGCGGTCTCGATGCGCTCGGGCAGGCCGCCGGAGATCCGGACGGCGTCGCAGTGCAGGTCCTCGGCGATGACGCGCATCTCGCGCCGGACGGTCTCGGGGTCGAACTCCTCACGGGAGATCGTCCCGCCGGGGAGGAAGCCGGTGTCGTAGTTGATGCCTCGTGCACGCATGGGAAAAATCCTTCGCTCGGCCGACGCCGGCGCCGCGGGTCTCGTACCCGGCGGGGGCGTCAGCGGGGGTAGAGGTGGCCGATGCCGTTCTCGAGCAGGTCGAAGGCGTGCTCGACGTTGCGCGCGAGGTACGCGCCGGCGTCCGCCATGGAACCGCCGCGGACCAGGAACTCGAAGAACCCGGCCTTCAGCATCAGGACGGTGCCGGTGATCTGCGCGGCCACCAGGGAGGGCGTCAGGTCGCCGGGCTCACAGCCGCGCTCGGCGGCGAGGACGAGGGCCAGCTCGTCGCGCTGCTCGTCCAGGAGGCGGTGCATGCCGGCCATGAGGACGGGGCTGTCGCTGATCACCCGCATCCACCGGATCACCTCGTCCTCGGAGCCCAGGGTCGGGTAGGAGCCGGGGGCGGCGGCGAACGCCCGGTAGTGGGCGCGCAGGGCGCCGACCGGCGTCGTGCCGGGGGGCCGGGCCGCCACGATCGGCGCGGGGCCGTCGTCGGCGGCGGCCTCCAGGACGAGCGACTCCTTGGTCGGGAAGTACTTGAACAGCGTCACCTTGGCCACCTCGGCGGCCTCGGCGACCTCGGCCACGGTGACGCCGTCGAACCCGCGCTCCATGAACAGGCGCATGGCGGCCTGCCGGATCGTCTCCTTCGTCCGCTGCTTCTTGCGTTCCCGCAGTCCCGGTCCGTCCGCCATGGCCCTGACGCTACCCGATTCGCGTACCGGGTTCAATGATTAACCGGGTTCAGGTTTTACGGCCCGCGCGCATCCCGGGACGGGACGGGGCCGGTGGATGATGGAGCCCTATGGACGAACTGATATTGCTGCGGCACGGCGAGACCGAGTGGAGCCGGGACGGCCGGCACACCGGGCGCACGGACATCCCGCTGACCCCCAAGGGCGAGGAGCAGGCCCGCGCGCTGGCCTCCGTGCTCCGCGGCGAGGACTTCGCGCTGGTCCTGGTCAGCCCGGCGGGCCGGGCCCGGCGCACCGCCGAACTGGCCGGGCTGACGCGCCACGAGGTCGACCCGGACCTGTGGGAATGGGATTACGGCGGCTACGAGGGCATCAGCACGCCCGACATCAGGAACGACCGCCCCGGGTGGTACCTGTGGCGTGACGGCGTCGTTCCCGGGGACGCCGCGCACCCGGGCGAGAGCGTGGAGCGGGTCGCCGAGCGCGCCGACAAGGTGATCGCCCGCGTGCTGCAGGTGGAGGGCAAGGTGGCGCTCGTCGCGCACGGCCACTTCCTGCGCGTGCTCACGGCCCGCTGGCTGGGCCTGCCTCCCGAGGAGGGGCGCCACTTCAAGCTGGACACCGGCACGGTGTCGGTGCTCGGTTTCGAGCGCGAGGAGCACGCCGTCGCGCGCTGGAACGCTCCGGTCTCGACAGGACCGATCTAGCGGATCCAGCCGGCTCTGGCGGGCTCAGCCGGTGACGACGGCCGGGGGCTGCGGGCCGCGTCCGGTGAGCCATTCCAGGACCTTGCGATGGCCGCGGCGGGCGTCCTCGAAGTGGCCCCAGCGCCAGTATCGGGGCTGGTCCCTGACGCCGGTCACCCAGGTGCGGTAGGAGACGGGCCGGGAGCCGTCCTCCTCGGTGGAGGCCGCGGACGCGACGCCGTACGTACGGATCACGACGCGGCCCCCCGGTGCGAACAGCACGTCATCGGCCACCGGGTAGAGCGTCATCTGGTCCAGCATCAGGTGCCCCCACAGAACCTCTGAAGGAAGTGGAACACATCCAGTGTGCCGGATCGGCGAACGATCCCGGTTACGCGATGCGCGCTCTCCGGTTAACCGGACTCGCGATATGTGAACAGGGTGTTACGCGACCAGATTGTCGAACTCGCCGTCCTTGACGCCGAGCACCAGGGCCCGGATCTCGTCACGGGTGTAGATGAGGGCCGGGCCGTCGGGGAACCGGCTGTTCCTGACGGCGACGCCCCCATCGGGGAGCTTGGCCAGCTCGACGCAGTTACCCTGCGAGTTGCTGTGAACACTCTTGCGCCACGCCACGCCGGTGAGGCTCGTGGCCGGCATTCCGTTGTACGGCTGGTTCATCTAGATCTCTCTGAGTATGTCGCCGAGGATCTCGACGGTGCCCCCGGGAGTTGTGCTCTCGATGCACAGCTGTTCCATGGCTGTGAGGTACGGATCGATGTCCTCACGTTTGTCCAGGTAAAGGGCACCCCACAGCTGCTCGACGTAGACCACGTCCGAAAGGTCGGACTCCGGAAAACGCAGGATGGTGAACGCTCCGCCTTCGGCCGCGTGCATGCCGAACTGGAACGGCATCACCTGCAAGGTGATGGTGGGCAGACTGGCGACCGCCATCAGGTGCTTCAATTGCTCGTACATGATCTCCTTGCCGCCGATGGGCCGCCGCAGTGCGGCCTCGTCGATCACGGCCCAGAGTTTCGGTCCTTCCTTGCGGATGAGACGCTCCTGCCGTTGCATGCGCAGATGCACACGACGCTCGATCTCCTCCTCTGGCACGTCCGGATACCCGAGCCGGATCACCGTCCGCGCGTACGCCTGCGTCTGGAGAAGACCCGGGATGAACTGCACCTCGTAGGTGCGGATCACCGAGGCAGCCTCTTCGAGGCCGACGTACGTCGAGAACCATGTGGGGAGCAGGTCACTGTATTTGTGCCACCAACCGGGCGTGTTCGCCTCACGGACCATTTCCAGCAGCCCACGGCGATCGGCGTCATCGTCGACGCCGTACAGCGTGAGCAGGTCCTCGACGTCACGCGTCTTGAACCCGACCCGTCCGAGCTCCATGCGGCTGATCTTCGACTCGGATGCGCGGATGTGAAAACCCGCCACCTCACGAGTCAGCCCACGCTCTTCACGCAGCCTGCGTAAGCTGGCGCCCAACATAATGCGCCGAACCGTTGAGCCGGAACCAGGCGGATCGATGGACACGTGCTTCCTCCGGTTGTGGACTGATTCACAGTCTGTCAAAGATCGCGCGTGTGGTCCCCCTTCGGTTTCACTCCCAAGGCTAACCGTAGCGCTTGCACGTCCCCTCTGCACGTGCATCCGCCCTTGCACCTGCACACGGGTTTGCCTCATCATGATCTCGTGCACTCCACGGACCTGACGCGTGGGCGCTACCAGTGGTCGGCCTTCGATTGGTGGCCTCCCGTCGGCTGGTGGCCCTTGCCCGCACGCGACCTCACCTCCCCCGAAGCCGCGACCCGCAGCGCCACGTTCGTGCTCGCACCCCGGGCCGAGTCGGTGCACGCGGCGCGCAGCTTCGCGTCGGGGAGCCTGTTCGCCTGGGGCATGCGCGATCTGGCCGAGGACATGGAGCTGGTGATCTCCGAGCTGGCCACGAACGCCCTGCGGCACGGCCTCGTGTTAGACCCGCGCGACGTCCGGCGCAGCGCCGCCGAGCCGATCCGCATGTCGATGATCCGCCGCGACTCGCTGGTGACCTGCGCGTTCGCCGACCCGGGCTCGGCCGCACCCGTCATGCGCGACCCCTCGCCGCTCGAACCTGGAGGCATGGGCCTGCACATCGTCGAGTCGATGAGCCTGTGCTGGGGCTGGAACCCGCTGCTGCCGTCCGGCAAGGTCGTCTGGGCGGTGCTCAAAAGCTGACACCCCGGCCCGAGAGCCGCGCCGGCGGCCGGGCGGTGGTTACGGAACTCACAGGTTCCGGTTCTATTCTGCTACGTCGATCCCGTGAGGCGGGTGCGTTGCATTACGGTGGCCTCCTGGTGACTCCCGCGAGACCTTGAAAGAGCTGTGATGGACGATCACCTGCTCGACTGGTTGACCACCCTCGACGAAGACCGGCTCGCGCGCGTCCTGACGGGCCGCCCGGACGCCATCGCCGCGCCGTGGCCCCGCCGCCTCGACACGCTCGCCCGCCGCCTGGGCGACGACTTCGCCGTCATGGAGGTCATGCGCGGCCTGCCGCTGCCTCCGCTGGAGATCCTGCAGGCGTGCCTGGTCATCGGCGAGCGGGCCACCGCCGACGAGCTGGCCCGGTTCCTCGGCGTCACCACCGCCGAGGTCGTCCCGTGGCTGGACGGCCTGTACGACCGCGCGCTCGCCTGGCCGGGGCGCGACGGCCGGCTCCACCTCGCCCCCGCCGTCGCCCGCTGGTGGGCCGCCCCGTGCGGGCTCGGCGAGCCCCTCGCCTCCTACCTGGAGTCCTGGACGGTCAACGCCGAGGCGCTGCGCCGCATGAGCCGCGCCCTCGGGCTGCCCGCGCAGGGCGGCAGGCGGCAGCTCCTGGCCCGCGTCACCGCCGTCCTCACCGACGCCGACCGCGTGTCCGCCCTGCTGCGTGACGCGCCCGACGGCACGGTCAGCCTGCTGGACGAGTTCGCCTGGGACGGGCCGGTGCGCGGCGTCGACGGCAACCGCTTCGTCACCCCCGGCACCCCCGAGCAGTGGGCCGTCGACCGGGGCCTGATCTTCCGCCCGCAGTGGGACATCGCCGAGATGCCCCGCGAGGTCGCGCTGGCCCTGCGCGGCCCCGACTACCGCGCGCCGTTCACCCCCGAGCCGCCCGACCTCGGCACCGTGCCCGCGGACGCCGAAGCCGTCGACCACGCCATGTGCCTGGCCGCGCCGCACGCCGTCGACCGCGCCGCCGCGCTGCTGGAGAACACCGACAAGACCCCGCTCCCCCTGCTCAAGAGCGGCGGCGTCGGGGTGCGCGAGGTGCGCCGCGTCGTCAAGGAGACCGGCTGCACCGAGGAGGAGACCCGGCTGCTGCTGGAGGTCTGCGCGGTCGCCCGGCTGCTGGCCTGGGACGACGCCGCGGGCGGCCTGGTGCCGACCAAGCGGTTCGACGCCTGGCGCCTGGAGGACGCGCCCGCGCGACTGCGGGTGCTGCTGGCCGCCTGGTGGCGCATGGAACGCACGTCGCTGCGCCGCACCGCCGGCAGGTACGCGACCGTCCTGGACGACGACCCGGCCGGGGAGACCGTCGCCCGCATCCGCCGGGCGGTGCTGGCCACGCTGGCGACCCTGCCCGAGGACGCCGCGGTGGCGAGCGTCCCCGAGCTCGTGCAGGCCGTGCACTGGCGCGCCCCGCTGCTCGACCGCGCGCTGCTGGCCGACTGCTGCCCGGCCGTGCTGGACGAGGCGCGGCTGCTCGGGCTGGTCGCCTCCGACGGCCTGACGGCGCTCGGCCGCGCGCTGGCCGCCCTCGGCTCGGCCGTGGCCGCCGGGGACGAGCAGGACGAGTCCGCCCCGCAGATCGAACGCGACCCGGCCCTGGTCGAGGCGTCGGTGCACGCCCTGGCCGGGGCGCAGCGCACCGCGCTGTTCGGGGCCGACCTGACGGCCGTGGTCACCGGCCCGCCCGCCGCCGAGCTGGCCGGGCTGCTCGACCGCGCCGCCGACCGCGAGTCCCAGGGCGTGGCCTCGGTGTGGCGGTTCTCGGCCGCCAGCGTCCGCAGGGCCCTGGACGCCGGGTACTCCGCCGAGTCCCTGCTGGAGGACCTGCGCGCGGCCGGGACGATCCCGCAGCCGCTGGCGTACCTGGTGAAGGACGTCGCCCGGCGGTACGGCGAGGTCACGGTCACGACGGTCGGCTGCATCATCCAGGGCTCGGACCCCGCGCTGCTCGCCGAGATCGCCGCGCACCGCCGCCTGTCACGGCTCGGGCTGCGGCTGCTCGCGCCCACCGTCCTGGCCGGCGCAGCCCCCGCCGACCGCACGCTGGCCGCGCTGCGCGACGCCGGGTACGCGCCGGTGCCCGTGGACGACACCGGCGAGATCGCGGTCCGGCGCGAGCCGCAGGGCGGGCGGCTCATCCTGCTGCCCGGCGGCCGGGTGGCGGAGCTGGAGGAGCCGCCGCCGTTCATCGCCGACCCGCCGCCCGACCCGCGCGAGCACGCCAAGCGGCTGGTGCGAACGACCGACGAGCAGCGCCAGGCAGGGCAGACGTGGGCGGTGATCGGCCGCCTGGCCACCCGCCTGCCGACCGCGCAGCAGTCCCTGCTCGGCTTCGTCGTCGACCGGGGTGTGCGGGCCCTCATCACGCTGTCCGACGGTCTCACCGCGACGGTCAGCCATGGCGAGCTGCGGCGCGGCGTGCTGGACGCCTGGTGCGAGGAGGCGGGCGACTACCTGGAGTTCCCGCTGGCCGACATCGCGTCCGTGACCAGCGGCTGAACGACTCCGCCGTTCCTCGGGGCATGGGTCCGGTTTCGACGATCACACGAGCGCCCGGGGACGGCGCCTCCACCGTCCCCGGCGGTCCGGCGTCGCCGGCTCACGATCCTCACGGCACGAGGGTGAGCGTGTCGGCGGCGTCCGCGTGGACGGCACGCTCGGTCTGGCGCATCGGCGTCATGCGGCCGTCGGCCCACAGGCCGGCCTGGTCGGCGTAGTTGGGATGGAAGGCGTGCCCGGACGCGCCGGTCAGGTTGACCCAGCGGGAGCGGTCGAGGTCGGCCAGGTCCACGACCATGCGCATGGACGGCACCCAGTCCACCTCGTACCCGGCGACGGCGTCCCAGCCGGTGGCGTCCACGGCGTCCTGGCCGCCGGCGAGCCTCAGCGGCCCCCGGTTGAACAGCCACTCGATCGGGCCGATGCCCGAGGTGCCGAACGTCTCGTTGGTCAGCTCCAGGGTGTGCAGGTCGCCCCAGCGCCAGTCCTCCGGCGTGTCACCCAGCCGGTCCCGCAGTTCCTTCGCCGCGTCGGTCATCGCCGCCGCCAGCGTCTCGTCCCTGGTCTCCACCTTGTCCTTGGTGCGCGCGTCGTCCCACCACGGGTCGGACGGCTCGGGCAGCAGGGCGCGCACGACCTCGTACCAGCGGTCGCCGCCGCCCGCGCGCCCGGCCTCGGGCAGTTCGTCGTCGAACGTCCGGTGGAGCAGGTCGCGCCAGACCGCGTTGAAGTACGCGGCGGGGGCGCTGTCGCGTCCCTGGGTGTAGTCCCAGCCGGTCAGCAGCCGCGCCTCGGGGACGCCCGCGCCCGCCTTGACCAGGTACGGGACGAGCGTGGCGGCGATGGTGTTGAGCGAGTCCATCTGGATGTCCGCCATCGCGGCGGCGGTGATCTTCCCCTCGCCGATGGCCCGCTGGAGCCGGTCGGCGATGCGCTGGGAGCGGTAGCCGTACGCCCAGTCGGCGGTCAGGAGGCGGCCGTAGCCGGGGCCGATCGCGGCGTTGTTGGCCGTGGCGATGAAGCCCTCGGGCGGGTTGTAAGCCTTGGGAAGCTCGTCGAAGGGGATGAACCCCGACCATTCCTCGTCGCCGGTCCAGCCCTTGCTCGGCCAGGTGCCGTCGCCCTTCGTCCTGACGGGGATGCGCCCGGGCGCCTGGTAGCCGATATTGCCGTCTACGTCGGCATAAATCATGTTCTGGGCGGGGGCCTCGAAGAACGAGGCCGCCTTCCTGAACTCCTCGAAGTCCGACGCCGTACCCAGCAGCAGGAGGGCGTTGGCCGTGCGGCCCGGGTCGAGCGCGGTCCACCGCAACGCGATCTCCACGTCGTACTCACCGGCCGGCGCCCTGCCGTTCTCGGGCGTCCCCACCTTCTCCCCCGCGTGCGCGGCGGCGCCGGGCAGCGCGTCCCGCGCGGAGCCCAGCACCCCCGACACGATCGGGCCGTGCGCGGTCGCGCGGACGACCAGCGGCTCGGGCGCGCGACCGGCGACCTTGATCTGCTCGGTGCGGGTCTCCATCGGGACCCACCGCTTCTTGACCTTGTAGACGTTCCCGCGCGTCCGCTCGGCGTACAGGTCGGCGATGTCGGGGCCGAGGTTGGTGAACCCCCAGGCCACCCGGTCGTTGTGGCCGATCACCACGCCCGGCAGGCCGGAGAAGGTGTACCCCACGACGTCGTACGGGCACGCCGCCGACTTCGCCCGGCAGTGCAGCCCCGCCTGGTACCAGATGGACGGGATGCGTGGCCCGAGGTGCGGGTCGTTGGCCAGCAGCGGCTTGCCGGTGTCGGTGTGCGCGCCGGACACGACCCAGGAGTTGGAGCCGATCCCCGCCCGGTCGGAGCCGTCCGTGCCCAGCGGGGAGGGCAGCGCGGCGAGCGTCCGCGCCGCCCCGGCGAGCGCTCCGGCCGTCGCGGGGTCCGCGGCCGTCCCGGCGGAGCGCTCGGCGCCCGCTCGTGCGGCGGACCGGCCCACGGGGTTGGCTGAATCGGTCGCGGGCTTGGCGGTCGCGTCCGTCCCTGAGGTGGGCGCGGCGGGGTCGAAGGCGCCGTCCCGGACGGCCCCCGCCGTGACGATCGGACGGTGCCGGTCGAACGGGTAGTCCGGGAAGAGCTGCCGCACCCGGTCCGGCGGCAGGACCGAGGAGTCCAGCGCCCGCTCCAGCTCGGCGTCCATGTTGGAGCGCAGGTCCCAGGCCATCGCCTTCAGCCAGGCCAGCGAGTCCGCCGGGGTCCACGGTTCGGGGGTGTACGCGCCGTTGGTCAGCTTGAGGACGGCGTACTCCAGGCTCCTGTCCGCGAATCCCTGGTTCGCGGCCATCCACGCGTTGACGCCCGCCGCGTACGCGGTGAACGCCTCGCGACTGGGCGCGTCCAGCAGGGCCACCTCGCGCTCGGCCGTGCGCCGCCAGCCGAGCGTGCGCACCACCTTGTCGATCTCCAGGGTGGAGGCGCCGAACAGCTCCGACAGCCGGCCGGCAGTGGTCTTGCGGCGGAAGTCCATCTCCCAGAAGCGGTCCTGGGCGTGGACGTACCCCTGCGCGGTGAACAGGTCCTTGGGGTCGTCCGCGTAGATCTGGGGGATCCCGTACCGGTCGCGCACGACGGTCACCGGGGCGCTCAGGCCAGGGAGGCGCAGCTCGCCGTCCACCTGCGGGAAGGACCGGCGGACGGTCCAGGTCAGCGCGGCGCCGGCGACCAGCGCCAAGACCAGGACGGCGGTGAGGACGCGAGCCCCCCAGCGAAGCGGACCGGGGAGCCTGGCGAAGGGGCTTATCACGACGTCACGGACCTTTCATGACACATGTGCGCATCACTGTATGCCGTCCGCGATCGTCAGCCGATCACCATGTGGCGGCTGTTCGGACACCCTCCGGACACCGCCGCGCCCCGACCCTGTTCATGGCCGCGCCTCCGGCACGGCGGTTCGGGGCGCACTTCAGGCGATGTTCTTCCGTCGTCACTCGGAAGGGGGCTCGTTCCTCACCCCCTTCCTCCCTCCTCCTCCAGAACACCGCCGCGCCCCGACCCTGTTCATGGCCGCGCCTCCGGCACGGTGGTTCGGGTCAGGCCTCGTCCTTGCGGCCGATGCCGCCGACCATCCAGATCGACTCGGGACGGTGGACGGCCAGCGGGTTGACCGGACGCCACTGCCGCAGGTAGACGAGCCCCGGCTCGACCATCCGGAACCCCTCGAAGAAGCCGAGCACCTGCTCGCGCGTGCGGGAGGCGTCCTCGGTGCGGTCGACGACCCGCTTGTAGACGTCCACGACCGGCTGCGCGGACTCGGGACGGGAGTCGGTCACGGCGTGCGCGACGACCAGGTGGCCGCCCACCGGCATCCAGTCGCGCAGCTCGGCGACCCGCTTGAACGGGTCCTCGGAGTCCGGGGTGAACTGCAGGATGCCGAGCGTCACGATCGCCACAGGACGGTCCGCGTCGATGACGCGGCGCACCACCGGGTCGGCGACCAGCTCGGCGGGGTGCAGGATGTCGCCCTCGACGACCCCCGTGCGGGAGTCGGTGGCGAGCAGCGCCCGCGAGTGCGAGAGCACGACCGGGTCGCGCGACACATAGACCGCGCGGGCCTCGCGCGTCAGCGACCCGGCGATCTCATGGGTGTTGAACTGGCTGGGCAGGCCCATCCCGATGTTGCGGGCTGGTGTTGCCACGCTGTCGTCCTCGCCGTTACCCGGTGGCGGCCGGTGTCCTTGCAATCAGCCGCCCCCACGACGCCCACCCAGCGCCACCCAGACGACCAGACGACGCAGCCAGCCGCCCGCACACCGCCAGCAGTTGCCGAAAGAAACGACAGCCCTCTTGGCACTCGCCAACAACGGGTCACATTGCCGAATTGAGCTTATAAGTATCAAGCGCGACGGCGCGCGCGCCGCCGCCCGCATCCCGGGTGCGTCGTCAGGATCGAGCCCAACAGGCCCAGACCCGACGCGATCGGCATGAGTGGTCCAAAGTTTCTTTACTGGGTCAAGGGGCGGCGCTGACGCGCCGCCCGGCGGCCTTGTGCCCTTCGGCCGGGCATGCGGCCTGGCGGCCGGTCCCGGCCGAAGCACCGGCCGCCAGCACTCCGCACGATCCAGACTCAAGACCTACAGGCAGTAGCCGCGGAACGACCACGATCAACCCTCCCCCGCAGTGGCGCCGGCCGAACTCCCTCACGGTCGCCCCTACGGGGTGCCTACGGCATTCCGCCGGCCCCACCGCTCCCGCACCCATGACCCAGGACGCGCAGCGACCCGTACACTGCCGAAACTCCCCCCGCCCAAGTTCGTCGGCATGAAGGCCCTCCTAGGTGCCCGGAAGCCATTCGACCATCGCACGGCGGGAAGCTCAGGTTCAGGGGTTCACCGAGCTACCGGGTTCTTCGCCCTGGTAGGACGTCGCGCGGAACAGTGAGGCGAACGCCCCCGTTCCGTGCCGCTGATCGAGCCAGACAGACTTACGAGCGAACCGCTGACCATGGCCCGGACGATGACGGTGTGCAGGTCATCGCTCGCACCTCTTCCGATCTCACGGAGAAACGTGGTGTACCGGCTTCCGATGTCACGCGCGTAGGACCCCATACGTGCTAAGTACGCGTCCGCCACGGTACCCTGCGCGAGTCTGGACCGGATGCTGCGGTCGTGCAGGGCCACTAGATCAGCCGAGGACAGACGGCCGGTCACATCCCGGAAGGCGTACCAGTCCGGCCCATATTCCGGTGTAACGACACCGACCCGCTTAGCTGCTTGACGGGTTATGCGCTTGGCTTCCTGATCTGTCGCACCTTCCATGACAATCCCGAGATTGCGAGCAGAACGTGTGCCGTCCGCATCAGGAGCCGAGTAGGTGCGGCCATCCCGGCTACGAGCGTTGATGCCGTACCGGGTCCGAGCGATCTCCGCATCCCACAACCGGTATTGCCGGTAAGTGCCGTAGTGCAGGCAGTCATGCGCGTAGGAGCGGAGCAGATCGAGCGCGACCAGATCCGGCGAGGTCGCCGAGTCGGAGCCGAGGTCACCATATCGGGTGATGATCGCGCCCATTTGCAGGTGACGGTAACCCTGATTGGGATAGTGGAAGCCGCCCCACCCTCCCGACGATGACCGCACCCCTACCCAGACGCGATCGGTAGGCAGTACATCCCCAAGCCCAAGTGCCGCGTACCGGCCCGCCAAGAGATCGACGCCGCAGGCGAAGATCTCCATCAGCCGCCCCGAATCATCCAGGCTCAGCACCCATGGCAGGAGTGACACGACGAGTTCGGGATGGGTCCGATCTAGAGCCGCTGTGGCGCGCAGGCTCGCGAGCCGCTCGTACACGGTTGCCTGTTCTGCCGCGCTGCCGTCCACATGCTCGTTTGGAGCGAGCAATGCCAGGCCGCCCGCCAGGCTGACTAATCGCCCTTGCCGAGGATCAGAAGCCGATGCGACTCCTGTACCCCTTCCGGAAGGTCGCTTGGTGCGAACCACTTAGCCTCCAGGATTTCAAAGGAATCCGTTTTGACCGTGCCCCCGACGAACGTGGCCTCATAGGCCACCTCCAACCGCAGCTTGTAGCCGCTTTTGAGATGCGCGAGGTCGCCCACCTGGACGTGTAGGCCGGTTTCTTCGCGCACTTCGCGGACAATGGTGTCCTCGAACCTTTCGCCCTTGATCGTGAGGGGCCGAGATCATTCCGGACAGCGGAATTTGTGATTGTACTTTACGAGGCCAGCTGAAGCTCTGCGTACTCATCGAGAGCCTCGAATGGC
>NZ_JBFBCI010000089.1:0-24663 GCF_040683095.1 Sphaerisporangium sp. NPDC051017 | reverse complement strand
GCGATCTTGGATCCGTTCACGTACATCACCGTCGCCTGGCCGTTGTTGACCACCGCGAGGTGCATCCACTCCCCCGTGGGCACGGCGTGGCTCCAGGAGGTGGGGCTCGCGTCCTGTACGTCCGGGTAGACGACGTACTGCACGAAGCGTTCGGGGGACAGGTTCAGGCTGCAGGTGGGTTCGTCCCGGGACCAGCCGTTGGTCTTACCGGCGTCACCGTTACGGCCTTCCCAGCTCAGGATGCCCATCCAGGCGTGGTCGCCCTGGAAGGGAGCGGGCAGCTTGACGAACGCCTCGATCGTGTAGCCGGAGCGGAACTTCATACTGTTGACGGGGGCGCCGGCCACGGCCTCGAGAATCGCGCCCCGGTCGGGGTTCTTGCCGCCGTCGAAACGCAGGCTGGCGTGCGCGGGCTGTCCGGTGTGGTGCTCGGTCGACCAGGTGAGGACCCCGGGCGCGCTCGAGTTCAGCCGCTGGACGACCAGGTCGTTGCCCTGACCGGTGAGATCGCGGACGACCGTACCCGGGGCGATCGGGCTCCCCGCCGTTCCGGCTCCGGGAATCCCTGCCGCGTCGAAGCGCCAGTACGCCACGGTTCCCCGGGGCGTGACGGCGCTCGCCGGGCGCGGCGCGGGGAGCACCACGGGCGCGAATCCCTGGAAGCGCGCCTCGAAGTCGATCTCGACGCTGAAGCGGTCGACCGGGCCGGTGAGCTCCAGCGTCTCGGCCTCCAGGGGGGTTCGCCGCTGCGGATCGCGGGCGAGGAACCACGGCGAGAACGTCTCGACGTCGATGACGTTGCGGACGAGGTCGAAGTGGTACAGGCGGATCATGCCCGCACCGCCGTAGTAGCGGTCCTGGTAGTTCGTGATGTGGGCGTGGACGTCGTTCCCGGCGTCGTTCTTCAGGGTCGTGCGGCCGGGCGGCCAGAAGTGGCCGTTGAGCGTGAGGAAGATCTGGTCGTTCTTGCGGATGAACCGGTCCCACAACTGCTTCCCATAGCCGGAGAGGGAAGCCTTGCCGCTCTCGTCGGCCGCGACCAGTTCATGAGTGGTGAGGATGACCGGGAGCGTGCGATGGGCGTCGAGGACGCTCTGCGCCCACTGCAACCCCTTGTCCGACAGCCTCCAGTCGAGGGCGAGGATCAGCCACGGCCGCCCGCCCGCCTTGATGACGTGGTAGCTGTTGTAGCCGTCCGGAGACGCGCCGCCGAACGTCGGTGACTTGGCGAAGCGCTGCGGCCCGAAGACGCGCAGGTAGGGCGAGTCTCCGCGCTGGTCGTCCGAGTGGACGTCATGGTTCCCGGCGAGGATGCTGTACGGCATCTTCTTGTCGATGGCGCGGAACGTCTTGTCCGCGAGATCGAGTTCCTGGTCGGTGCCGTGCTCGGTGACATCGCCGAGATGCGTCATGAACGCGATGTTCGCGTCCTCGCGCTCCGCGACCAGATACTTGAACGTCCCCAGCAGGGGTGTGGGATCGGCGCTGTCCGCGTCGAAAAGGTACTGGGTGTCCGGCATCACCGCCAACGCGAAACGGGGGCTCTGCTCGTCGAAGCGCCCCTCGCCTCGCTCGCCATCGCCGCCGTCGCGGTCTGCGCTCGCCGGAGAGGCGCCCATCGTCGCCGCGATGGCGCCGACGGCGGGGGTGGTCAGTGCGGCCTGAAGCAGCGCACGACGCCCGACGCCGCGCTGCTCGCCTACGGGTTCCATTCTGTCTCCAACCAACCGCTTCCAAGGTAACGGCTGGACCGTAACGGGCGAGCGTGGCCACGCAGGGACCTGGACCTGAACGGCAGGCGCGGCCGGACGAAAGAGTTACAGCGCCTGAAGGCCCTTGAGCACCTCGTGGAGGAGGGCGGCGTCGGGGATCTTCTCCATGGCCGGGGGCCGGACGGTTATGAGGTTCCGGGATTGGAGGTCGGAGAGGAGGAGGCGGGTCACGGCGAGAGGGAGGTTCAGGTCGGAGGCGAGGTCGGCGACGCGCCTGGCCCTGCGGACCAGGTGGAGCAGGCGAAGGTGCTCGGGGCCGAGGTCGGTTCCGGCGGGGGGCTCGTCCGTACTGGTGGAGACGATGAGCGCGAGCAGGTCGAAGGACGACGCGGGGGGTGGTGTGCGGCCTCGGGTCAGGGCGTACGGGCGCAGGACGGGGCCGTCGTCGATCCACTGCGGTTCTTCCGTCACCGGGCGCTCCCCGAGTGCGTGCCGGTCCACTCCCGTACTTCCATCACCTGGCGCCCCCGGTGCATGCCGCTGCTCTGCCGTACTTCGCTCATCTGATGTCCCTCGGACGCGTGACGGGGCGCCTTGGTTGTCTCATCGTGTGGCGCCTCTCGGGTGCGTGGTGAGGTGGCGGCCCGTCTTGGTGACCAGGTGGGCCATTTCGTAGGCGATGACGCCGGCGTTCGCGTGCATCGTGCTGAGGACGGCGAGGCAGCTCCCGTCGCCGGCGGAGGTGACGAAGAGGAGGGCCGACTCCATCTCGACGATGGTCTGGCGGACGGCGCCGCCGTCGAAGCGCAGGGCGGCGCCCTTGGCCAGGCTCTGGAAGCCGGCGGCGACGGCGGAGAGGTGTTCGGCGTCCTCGCGGAGCAGCCCTCCCGAGGCGGCGACGCGCAGCCCGTCGGTGGACAGGACGATCGCGTGGCGGACGTCCGCCACGCGAGTCACGAAGTCGTCCAGCAGCCAGTTCAGCTCCGTCGACATGTCACCCTTTCTCGCCGCCGCGCTCGCCGTCGGCCCGGCCTCGCCGCCAGCCCGGCTGGAGGGAGTTCAGCAGCGCCCTGGTCTCTTCTGGTGATCGTTTCTCGGTCTGCCCGGGCATGGCGTCGTTCGGCCGTGCCTGGTCGGGTACGTCCGCCCTACCGGAACCCGGCTGTTCCTGGGCGAGCTGCGGGGCGAGGGAGGCGTTGCGGACCCGCCGGGGCAGCCCTCCTGTGGGCGAGGTGCCGGTGGGCCGCTTCGAGGACTCCGGAGGTCCCTCCGAGGAGGCCGCCTCGCCGTCGCCGTGCTGCGTGATCAGGGACTCGGGGAGGAGGACGATCGCCGTAGTCCCGCCGTACGGGGAGCCTCGCAGCTCGACGTGGATGTCGTGGCGTGCGGCGAGCCGGCCGACGACGTGCAGGCCGAGGCGTTCGGTCTCGGCGGGGTCGAACTCGGGCGGGCTGGAGAGCCTGCGGTTCAGCGCCTCCTGGTCCTCCTCGGACATGCCGAGCCCGCGGTCCTCGATCTCGATGGCGAGGCCGCGGGCGACGAGCTCGCCGCGTACCGACACCTCGGTGGTGGGCGGGGAGAACACGGCGGCGTTCTCGATGATCTCGGCGCACAGGTGGATGACGTCGGCGGCGGCGTCGCGGGCGATGGTGACGTCCGGCACGGGGTGGACGCGGACCCGCGTGTAGTCCTCGACCTCGGAGACGGCGGCGCGCACGGCGTCCACGGCGGGGACGTCCTCGCGGTAGATGCGGCCGGGCGTGCCGCCGGACAGGATGACCAGCCCCTCGGCGTGCCGGCGCATGCGGGTGGTGAGGTGGTCGACGCGGAACAGGTCGCGCAGGGTGTCGGGGTCCTCGACGTCGCGTTGCAGGCCGTCGAGCAGCTTGAGCTGGGCCTGGAGCAGCGACTGGTTGCGCCGCGCGAGGTTGCGCAGCGTGCGCCCCGAGGCGTCGCGGATGCGGGCCTGCTCGGCTGCGCTGACCACGGCGGTCCGTTGAAGCGTGCCGAACGCGGCGCCGACGTCGCGCACCTCGGTGGTGGTGGAGCGGACGGTGAAGGGCGGCGCCTCCTCGTCCACGTCGACGGTCTCGCCGCGCCGCAGGCGTTCGAGCAGGCGCGGCAGCCGTACGCTCGCCAGGTCGGTGGCGGAGGCGCGCAGTTCGGCGAGTTCCCTGGTCAGGCCGCGTCCCACGCGGATGGCGACGACGAGCGAGGCGACGACGGCGATCAGCCCGAGCACGCCGGCGAGCCCGGCCTGGACGAGCGTCCCAAGGGCCATGGGCCGGGCGGCGGAGACGAGCGTGCCGCTGGCCCAGGTGATGGTGTTCTGGTACGAGCCTTCGAGCTCGTCGGCGACGCCCCGCCACAGGGAGTGGGGGAAGCGGAGCCCGGTGCCGGCCAGGAGCGTGTCCTCCATGACCTCGAACCTTTTGTACCCCTCGGACGCGGCGAGCTCGTCGAAGGCGGCGCGGACGTCGTCCGGCAGGTCGGGCAGCCCCTGGTCGAAGAGGAACCGGCGGTGGGCGGTGAGCTGGGCGAACAGCCGCTGCTCGGCGGGCGACAGCTCTCTGCCGGCGATGAGCGCCCCGGCGACGAGCGCGCGCTCGCGTGCCAGGAAGTCCTTGGAGTAGGCGATCGAGATGAGCCCGCGCGAGTGCTGGTAGAGGGAGACGTCGTTGATGCGGCTCATGGCGTTGACGAGCTTCTGCATGGCGTCGGGGAAGCGCGCGAACTCGCGGGTGAGCGTGACCTGGTCGATGGAGCCGATGTCGACGGACGAGCGGGTGGTGTCGACGTGGTCCAGCGCGGCGATGGCGTCGGCGAATCCGGTGCGCATCGCGGGGGTGGTGAGGTCGGCCTGGGCCTCCTGGTTGAGCGAGAGGCGGCGCATGCGTTCGCGGTACTCGTCGGTGCGCTGCCGCTGCGCGATCAACGCGTCACGGTTGCGCTGGGAGCGGGCGCCGAGGTACTCGGCGGAGATGACGTGCTCGCGTTGCAGGGCGGTGGTGAGCTCGTCCCCGGGCCCGCCGATGTGCTCGTAGAGGGCGGCGACCGACAGCAGGTTGTCGGACTCTCTGGTGGTGACGCTGGCCCCGAAGATCCACAGGGCGGCAAGGGAGAGCAGCGGGATCACGAGCGATGCGGTGATCTTGAAGCGGACGGACCTGCTCGATGCCATGACACCTCATCGGTCGGCGGGGTGCCGTGATGGACCGGCAGCCGAGGGGTGAAGATCGCCGATGAGACTAGCATTGTGACAGGCGCTCGTCTTGATACATTTGTGATATTGGTCGCTTCGGTGGCTAGTGTCGGCTTAGCACCGCAGTAGCCCGACCTGTACTCCTTGTAGTGGTTTCCAGGGCACTCCTGGTGGCGGCTTCCAAAGCGCTCCTCGTCGCGGTATCCAAGCCGCTCCGTGTCGCGGTATCCAAGGCGCTCCTCGTCGCGGCATCCAGGGCCCCCGCCGCGGCGTGCTCTGGCCAGGCCGTCCGCGCCAGGTGGACGAGCGGGACGGCCAGCACCGCGACGTCGATCCCGAAGAGCACCCATTCCACCAGGCCGATCACGACCTCGTGACCGGGAAGCGTCACGTAGATCAGCACGGCAAGCGCGCCGCCCGCGCCGAGCGCCAACCACTCCAGCGGCCGGGCCACCGCCCGCCAGCGCGCGTCCTCGCCGAACCGGCGGGCCATCAGCCCCGAGGCCCCCGCCAGGCACATCAGCGCGGCCACCACCAGGACGTCGGCCACCGCGGTGCCCACCATGACGGCCGCGCCGGTCAGCGCGCCCGCCCATCCGAGCATCAGGCGCTCGGGCCACCCCGAGACGGGCGCCCGGACCGCCCGCATCCCGGCGACGAGCACCACGGCCGACAATCCGAACAACGCCAGCGCGATCGTGGTGTACCCGTCCTGGTCCAGCGCCGCGTACCGGCCGATCGTCAGGTCGATCCTGCCGGACGGGGCGCCGAACTGGCCGGCCGCCAGCATGACGGACCCGACCACCATGCCGGTACCGGCTATAAGGGGATAAGGCCTTCTCAGGGAGAGCATGCATCCAGACTGACTCGCAACGATCGCCGTCAACATCCGGTGCCACCCCTGATTCGACCCCTGAGGCGGTCCGGGTCCGCCTCAGGGTCGCGAGCTCACAGGGTCGTCGAACCTCGTCGAACCTCGTCGAACAGGGCACTCAGACGGCGGCCGCCTCTGCGTACCGCGCGCGCACCTCGGGCACCGGGTCCGCCACGAACGTCTCGGCCGTCCCGGCGGCCCACGTGGGCGGTTCCGCAGAGCCGGACAGCAGCCAGGCGGCCTGCCGCGCCGCGCCGTCCGCGACGTACTCCCCCGGCTGGGGCACCAGGACGGGACGCCCGAACACCGACGGCGCGATCCGTCGCACCGCCTCCGACCTTGCCCCGCCGCCGATCAGCAGCACGCGGGCGGGGTCGAGCCCGAGCGCGTCCAGCGCGTCGGCCAGCCCGCACAGCATCCCCTCGACCGCCGCGCGGGCGAAGTGGGCCGGGGTGGAGTTGTCCAGGCGCAGCCCGTGCACCGAGCCGGTGGCGTCGGGCAGGTTCGGCGTCCGCTCCCCTTCGAGGTACGGGACGAGCACGAGGCCGTCCGCGCCCGCGGGGGCGCTCAGCGCGAGGTCGGACAACTCCGCCGAGGTCACGCCGAGCACGTTGGCCACCGCGTCGAGCACGCGGGCGGCGTTCAGCGTGCACACCAGCGGGAGGAACCGCCCGGTCGCGTCCGCGAAGCCCGCCACCGCGCCGGACTCGTCGTGGGACGGCGTCTCGGCGACCGCGAAGGCCGTCCCCGAGGTGCCGATCGACACGACGACGTCGCCGGGCAGGGCGCCGACCCCGAGGGCCGCGGCCATGTTGTCCCCGGTGCCCGGCGCCAGCCGCACGCCGCCCGCCTCGCCCGCCTGGCCCGTGGGCTCCAGGACGCGCGGGACGATCGGGGCGTTCCCGGCGGCGAGCTTGAGCAGATCGGAGCGGTAGGTGCCGGTCGCGGGCGACCAGTAGCCGGTGCCCGAGGCGTCGCCGCGGTCGGTGGTGATCGCGCCGATGCCCGGCGCCCCGGCCAGGCGCCAGGTCAGCCAGTCGTGCGGCAGGCACACCGCCGCCGTCCGGGCCGCGTTCTCCGGTTCGTGCTCGGCGAGCCAGCGCAGCTTGGTGACGGTGAACGACGCCACCGGGACGCTGCCGACCGCTTCGGCCCAGGCCCGGGGCCCGCCCAGCTCCGTCACCAGGTCGGCGGCGGCGCGGGCGGAGCGGGTGTCGTTCCACAGCAGCGCGTCCCGGACGACCTCGCCGTGCTCGTCGAGGCAGACCATGCCGTGCTGTTGCGCGCCGACGGACAGCGCCGCGACGTCCCCGAGGCCGCCCGCGCCGGCGATCGCCTCCTGGAGGGCGTTCCACCAGTGCTCCGGGGCGACCTCGGTGCCGGGCGGGTGGGAGGCGCGGCCCTCGCGGACCAGCGCCCCCGTCTCGGCGTCCCTGACGACGACCTTGCAGCTCTGCGTCGAGGAGTCGACACCCGCGACCAGGGTCATCCCCGGACCCCCAGGATGTGTTCGAGGGCGAGCTGGTTGAGCCGGGTGAAGTGGAAGCCGCGCTCGGCCGCCTCGTCCAGGTCGAACGGTTCGTTGATCAGGTCGTCGATGCTCTCACCGGCTGCGAGGGTCGGCAGGGACAGCTCGGGCACGCGGGACGCGGCCAGCGCCTCCTGGACCTCGGGGTCGGCGCGGAAGGCGGCGGACTTGGCCTTGAGGATGTTGTACGTGCGCATGTTCGCGGCGGCCGACACCCAGACGTCCTCGGCGTCCTCGGTGCGCAGCGGCTTGTAGTCGAAGTGGCGCGGGCCGTCGTAGCCGCCGTGCTCCAGCAGGTCGACCAGGAAGAACGCGCTCTTGGTGTCGCCGTGGCCGAAGACGAGGTCCTGGTCGTACTTCGGGCCGTGCTGTCCGTTGAGGTCGAGGTGGAACAGCTTGCCGTGGAACAGGGCCTGGGCGATGCCGTGGACGAAGTTGAGCCCGGCCATCTGCTCGTGCCCGACCTCGGGGTTGAGGCCGACCATCTCGGGGTGCTCCAACTCGCCGATCAGCGCGAGCGCGTGGCCGATCGTGGGCAGCAGGATGTCGCCGCGCGGCTCGTTCGGCTTGGGCTCCAGGGCGAACCTGATGTCGTAGCCCTTGTCGATCACGTAGGCGCACAGGATGTCCATGGCCTCCTTGTAGCGCTCGAGCGCGGCCCTGACGTCCTTGGCGGCGTCGGACTCGGCGCCCTCGCGCCCGCCCCAGCAGACGTAGGTCTTCGCGCCGAGCTCGGCGGCGAGGTCGACGTTGCGGATGACCTTGCGGATCGCATAACGGCGGACGTCGCGGTCGTTGCTGGTGAACCCGCCGTCCTTGAACACCGGGTGGGTGAACAGGTTCGTCGTCGCCATGGGAACCTTGAGGCCGGTGTCGGCCAGGGCCTGCTTGAAGCTCTGGACGGCCTTGTCCCGGTCGGACTCGGTGGCGAGGAGGTCGTCGTCATGGAAGGTCACGCCATAAGCGCCGAGCTCGGCGAGGCGGTGCACCGACTCCACCGGGTCGAGCGGGGCGCGCGTGGCGTCACCGAAGGGGTCCCGGGCCTGCCAGCCGACCGTCCACAGACCGAACGTGAACTTGTCTTCCTTCTTGGGTGCGTACGCGTCCACCGCTTGTGTCTCCCGATTTAGTCTATGTTATGGACTAAATATCGGCCGGTAATCGAAGCTGGTCAAGAGGGACACGTCCACGAGTTCACCCGAAGGGGCTGGGCGCTGTGATCCGAACCCGGAAGATCCCCTGATGGCACCCGCCGTACGCCACGACGCGATGCGCGCCGGGAACCTGGCCGTGGTGCTCGGCGAGCTGGACCGCCACGGCCCGCTGACCCGTGCCGCGCTGGCCGAGAACACCGGCCTGACCAAGACGACGGTGTCGAAGCTCGTCGGCGACCTCATCGAGGCGGGCATGGCGGTCGAGTCCGGCGCGGTGCGCGACGGCGAGCGCGGGCGGCCGGGCGTCGCGGTGCGCCTGAGCGGGCACCGCGTCGCCGCGCTCGGACTGGAGATCAACGTCGACTACCTCGCCGCGTGCGTCGTCGATCTCAGCCGGTCGGTGCGCGTCCTGCGTACACAGGCTGTGGACAACCGGGCGGCGTCCCCGCAGGACGTGATCACGCGGCTGGGCGACCTCGGCACCGCCATGCTGGGCGAGGCCGCCGCGCTCGGGCTGGCCGTCGCGGGCTGCGTCGTCGCCCTGCCCGGACCCGTCGACCGCCTCACCGGCAGCGTCCACCGCGCACCCAACCTCGGCTGGAAGGACGTCGCGGTCACCGGCGCGCTCGCGCTGCCGGTCCCGATGCTGGTGGACAACGAGGCGAACCTCGCCGCGCTCGGCGAGCTGTGGTTCGGGTCCGGCGCCGCGCTCGGCGACTTCCTGCACGTCTCGGGGGAGATCGGCATCGGCGCCGGCCTGGTGGTCGACGGCGCGCTGTTCCGGGGCGCGCACGGGTTCGCGGGCGAGCTCGGCCACGTCGTCGTCTCGCCGGACGGGCCCGCCTGCCGGTGCGGCGGCACCGGCTGCCTGGAGCGGTATGCCGGCCAGGACGCGTTGGTGCCACCAGGACAGGGAATCAACGACTTGGTGAGGCGCCTCCAGGCGGGCGACCCCGCGGCGGCGAAGGCCTGCGCGCGGGCGGGGGCGGCGCTCGGCGTCGCGCTCACCACCGCCGTGAACCTGGTGGACCCGGACACGATCGTGCTCGGCGGCATCTTCGCGCCGCTGTTCCCGTGGGTGTCGGGGCCGGCGGCGGAGGCGATGCGCGCGCGGCTCGGGCAGATGCGCGCCCACGTCCCCACGCTGGCCGTCTCGCGGGTGGGCGGCGACGCGGCGACACTGGGGGCCGCCGGTCAGGTGATCCAGCGGGTGATCGCCGACCCCGGCGCCTATCTGGACCTCGCCGCCGGGGACACCCTTGGTTGAACTCTCAAGTGTCCCGGGTTAGAGTTTAGTTGAGAGTTCAACGATTTCGGGAGGCTGCCATGCCCGTCCACCGTCTCAACCACGCCGTCCTGTACGTGCGCGACGTCGAGCGCAGTGTGGCGTTCTACCAGGAGGCGCTTGGCTTCCGCGTCGTCATGGGCTTCACCGGCGCCGCCTTCCTGCAGGCGCCGGGCTCGAACAACGACCACGACCTCGGCCTGTTCCAGATCGGCCCGGCCGCGAGGCCCTCGGAGGCCGGGCGGGCGACCGTCGGCCTGTACCATCTGGCCTGGGAGGTCGACACCCTCGACGACCTGGACAAGATCGCCGCCAAGCTGCGCGACCTCGGCGCGCTCGTCGGCGCGTCCGACCACTCCACCACCAAGGCCCTGTACGCCAAGGACCCCGACGGGCTGGAGTTCGAGGTCTCCTGGCTGGTCCCGGCGTCCCTCATCACCGAGGAGACGATCGCCGGGCGCAGCAGCATCCGGCCGCTCGACATCGCCCGCGAGAAGGAGCGCTACGGCGCGGACACCCGGGGCGGGGTCGGCATCTCCATCGGCGTCGCCTGACCTCTCCGGAACCGCGGGCTCACAGCTCGGAGAGTTCGTTCACGGCCTCATCGAGGGTCTCCCGCGGCTCCAGATGACGTTCCAGGCCGCTGATGCGCATCCGCCGCCGCAGGTGGACCGGCACGGCGGCCAGGAGCAGCCGTCCCTTGGCCGAGGTGACCTGGTCGAACGCGTACACCAGGGCGCCCAGCCCGGCGGAACGGTAGCTTTTCGGCAGATCTGTGCCGCTATACCCACGTCCGTCCCGAACGGCGGACGGCGTGGGCGCGCACGTCGCCGAGCCTGTCGTACCCCGAACCCCGGCCCGTGGCGGGCAGGCCGACCCCGATGGCGAGGGTCATCGGGCCTCCGTGGTGGTGAGCAGCGTCTTGCCGAGGGTGGCGCGGGCCTCGATGGCGGCGTGGGCGTCGGCGGCCCGCTCCAGCGGGAACGTCTGCCCGATGACGGGACGCAGGCGGCCCGCGGCGGCCTCGGCGAGCGCCGCCTCGGCCATGGCCTTGACGTCGGCGGGCGAGGAGTAGAACTGGCTGCCGGTGAGCAGCACGATGCCCCGCCAGAACACCTCGGCGATCGTCGCGTGCGTGAGACTTCCCCCGGCGGCGCCGAACATGAGGAACCTGCCGCCCCGGGCGAGCGACTCGAACGCCGTACGCCCGATGGCCCCGCCCACGCCGTCGAACGCGACCCGCACGCCCGCGTCGCCCGCGGCCTCGCGGACGCGCGCGCCCCAGCCGTCCTCGGTGTAGTTCACGGTCGCCTCGGCGCCCAGCCCGGCGGCCAGGTCGAGCTTGCGCGGCGAGCTCGCCGCGGCGATCACGCGGGCGCCCGCGTTGACGGCGAGCTGGACGAGCAGGCTGCCGACGCCCCCGGCCGCCGACTCCACCAGCACCCACTCGCCCGGCTGGACCGCCGCCGCGCGCATGACGCCCATCGCGGTGCGGCCGTCCGCCAGCAGGGCCACCGCGTCGGCGAGTTCCAGGCCCGGCGGCACGGGGATGAGGCCGCCGGTGTCCGCCGCGACGCGTTCGGCGTACCCGCCGGAGCCCTTCAGGGACGTCACGACCCGCGCGCCCACGAGCGCGGGGTCGGCGCCCGGCCCGGCCTCCACGACCGTGCCGCCCACCCCGTTGCCGGGGATGATCGGCAGCGGCGGCAGCGGGACCGGCGCGGAACCGGACCTGACCTGCGTCTCGACGAACGGGATGCCGATCACGGCGACCTCGATCACGACCTGGCCGGGGCCGGGACGCGGGTCGGGGGCCTCACCGGGCACGAGCGTGTCGGGACCGCCGAACTCCCGCAGCCATACGGCGCGCATGCCGGCTCCTCTCTATCGGAGTGATTCGCTCCGGAACAACATATCGGAGCGATCCGCTCCGATAGCAATAGACTTCCGCCGTGAGCCCGACGACACGCGACGGCGGCGAGCGGCAGGACCGGCCACGGGGCCGCCAGGCCGAGGCCGAACGCAACGACCACCTCGTGCTGGAGGCCGCCCGGACGGTCTTCGCCGAGCAGGGGACGGGCGCGCCCATGTCCGCGCTGGCCGAGCGGGCCGGGGTGGGCATCGCGACCTTCTACCGCCGCTACGGCAGCAAGGAGGAACTCCTGCAACGCCTGTGCCTGCTGTCGATGGAGGAGTCGATCGCCGCCGCCCGCGAGGCGCTGGCCTCCGGCGGCGACGGCTGGTCGGCGATCGGCCTGTACGTCCACCGGTGCGTCGCGGCCCGCGTCGGCGCGCTCGCCCCGGCCGCCGGCACGATCGCCGTCACCCCCGAGATGGCGGCCGCCGCCAAGACCGGCCGCGAGCTGATCGACGCGCTGGTCGGGCGCGCGCTGGCCGACGGCAGCGTACGCCCGGACCTCGCCCCGCCGGACGTGTCGTACCTGGTCGAACACCTCGGCCGCACCCGCCGCCGGACCCCGGAGCAGCGGAACGTGAGCCGCCGCCTGCTGGCCCTCGCCCTGGACGGCCTGCGCGCGCCCGCCCGCAGCGCCGACCTGCCCGGGACGCCGCCGAGCTGGCAGAAGTACGGCGCCCGCTGGTACGGCGCCCACTGGTACGGCGGCGAGGAGTAGTCCGCAGGAGGGTCGCCACAAGGAAAGCAAAGAGTGACCGGCGACGCTCTATGTCAGCGATCACCGACTCCGTACGGTCGAAGGGATGAGACGGGACAGGGACTCGGTCATAGATCGCGCCCGCCGGTTCGCCGGCGACGGGCTGCAACTGATCAAAGATCAGATAAGCGCGCTGCCGACCGCGGCGCTGATCGCGGGAGGCGCCATCATCGCCGTCCTCGCGATCGGGTTGCTGGTCATCCCCGCCATGCTGCCGGACTCGGGCGGCGTCCCGCCGGCCGTCTCGGTGCAGGCGCAGGAGGCGCAGGCGCAGGCCGGCGCGCCCCCCGCGAAGCCGGTGGGGATACGCGAGCAGCTCGCCCTGGAACTGCGGCGCGCCCGGCAGACCAGCGGCCTCTCCCTCACCAACGCCGGACGCCGCTCGGGCCTCGAGCAGTCGCGGGTGAGCAGGATCGAGGAGGGCACCCTACGCCCGACCGCCCGCGACGTGGACGCGCTGTCCGACGCGTACGGGCTGTCGCCCGAGGACCGCAACCGCCTGATGTACCTCCAGTTCCGACTCGACCGCTGACCGACCCCCGGTGAGCCTCACCGCTGACCGGCCCCTGGTGGGCCTCGTCGCGCGTGAGATGTCGCCGGGGACCGGAAGGGGGCCGCACGCATGTCGCAGGCGGGGGACACGACCGGCTAGTCGACGGCGGGCACCATCGAGGACACCATCTCCGGCGACACGGTCGAGCGGTACCAACGGTTCGCCACCGAGGAATTCCGCGGGCACAAGCCCGGTCCGCCGCGAGGTCGTCGTTCGCGCGAGGACGTTCTCGGCTCCGAGGGCGCCGGGCGGCACGTTCCCGCACGGGTTGGACCGGTCCCGTTTGCGAGCGTGAACGCAACTAATTGCAAGTGCTTGCGACTCAATTACAAGGATATTTCTGACTATTGCACTTCTGTATCCGGCTCTGTCTAATGATTGCAACCGGTCCGCAGTTACGGCGGGGACGACGCGTGCCGGTACGTGCCTTTGGACATGAAGGAAGAGGAGTGCACGTGACTGTCTCGCGCCGGAGGTTCATGACCTCCGTAGTGTCCGGCTCCGCCCTCGCGGCGGTCGGCTCCTCGCAGCTCGCGTCCGCGCTGACCAGCGCGGCGAGCGCGGCGAGCCCTCCCGGAGACGTCGTCGGCAAGATCACCGTCGGGTACCAGGGCTGGTTCGCCTGTATCGGCGACGGCGCCCCCATCAACACCTGGTGGCACTGGAGCGCCACCGGCGGCCAGTCGCCCTCCCCGGGCAACACCACGATCGTGGCCTGGCCCGACACGCGCGAGTACACGCGCACCTATCCCACCGCGTACGCCAACCTGGGCAACGGGCAGCCGGCCACGCTGTTCTCCTCCTACGACCAGCAGACGGTCGACACCCACTTCCGCTGGATGCGCGAGAACAACATCGACACCGCCGCCCTGCAACGGTTCAACCCGTTCGGCGCCGAGGGCCCGACCCGCGACGCCATGGCCGCCAAGGTGCGCACCGCCGCCGAGGCCAACGGCCGCAAGTTCTACATCATGTACGACGTGTCGGACTGGGCGAACTTCCAGCCGGAGATCAAAACCGACTGGACCACCAAGATGAAGGCGCACACCGCCTCACCGATGTACGCCATGCAGAACGGCAAGCCGGTGGTGTGCATCTGGGGATTCGGCTTCAACGACAACCAGCGCCCCTTCCCGCCCGCCCCCTGCCTGGACGTGGTCAACTGGTTCAAGAGCCAGGGCTGCTACGTGATCGGCGGCGTGCCCACCTACTGGCGGCAGGGCATCAACGACTCACGGCCCGGGTTCATCGACGTCTACCACGCCTTCGACATGATCTCGCCGTGGATGGTGGGACGCATCGGCAACGTCGCCGACACCGACCGCTTCCACACCAACGTCAACGTCCCCGACCAGGCCGACTGCAACGCCAACGGCATCGACTACCAGCCGTGCGTGCTCCCGGGCGACGTCAAGAGCCGCCAGCGCGCCCACGGCGACTTCATGTGGCGGCAGTTCTACAACATGGTCCGCCTGGGCGCCCAGGGCATCTACATTTCGATGTTCGACGAGTACAACGAGGGCAACCAGATCGCCAAGAGCGCCGAGACCCTGGCGACGGTCCCGGCCGACTCCGGCATGCTCGCCCTGGACGAGGACGGCATCCGCTGCTCCTCCGACTACTACCTGCGCCTCACCGGCGACGGCGGCCGCATGCTCAAGGGCCAGATCGCCCTGACCGCCACCCGTCCCACCCCGCCGTGGATCGGCGACCCCGGCGGCGGCGACCCCAACCTGGCGCGGGGCAAGGCGACGTCCGAGAGCAGCCACACGCAGAACTTCGCCTCCTCCAACGCGGTCGACGGCGACGCCAACAGTTACTGGGAAAGCACCAACAACGCCTTCCCGCAATGGATCCAGGTCGACCTCGGCTCGGCCGCAAGCATCGGACGCGTAGTCCTCAAACTCCCGCCGTCCGCCGCCTGGGCGACGCGCACCCAGACCTTGTCGGTCCAAGGCAGCACCAACGGGACGACGTTCAGCACGATCGTCGGCTCCGCCGGATACACCTTCAACCCGGCCACCGGCAACACGGCGACCATCACCTTCACCCAGACGTCCGCCCGGTACGTCCGGCTGAACCTCACCGCCAACACCGGCTGGCCCGCCGGTCAACTCTCCGAATTCGAGGTGTACACGGCGTAACTCCCGCCCGGCTCCGTCGGGCCGAGCTCGTCCGCGAGACCCAGGAACGCGGCCTCGTCCAGATGGAGGCGTTCGCCCGCTCGCCGACCGACCTGATGAACAGCATCGAACCGGCGTAGGCCGAAGGGGGGGTACGCACACAGAAGGCCACTCCCGTGATCGGGAGTGGCCTTCTTCACAGGAAGCGGGTCAGTGGGCGAGCACCGGGATCGCCGGCGCGTCCGTCTCCCCGTCCTCCCCGTCCTCCCCGTCCTCGTCGGACGCGGCGGCCTGGGCGGATCCCGGGCCGCTGGTGGTGACGAGGGTGAGCACGATGGCCGCGGACACCACCAGGATGCCGACCGCCCACCAGATCGCGGCCGTGTAGCCGTGCACCGCCACCTGGTTGGCGAAGGCGACCTTGCCGAGCGTGCCCGCCTGGGCGGCGTGCGAGGTGGCCCACGTGGTGGCCGCGCTGGCGGCGATGGTGTTGAGCAGAGCGGTGCCGATGGCGCCGCCGACCTGCTGCGAGGTGTTGACCATCGCGGAGGCCACCCCGGCGTCGCGCGGCTGGACGCCGAACGTCGCCAGGCTCATCGCCGGCATGAACGCGGTGCCCATGCCGAGGCCGAGCAGGACCTGCGCGGGCAGCACCACCCCGGCGTACGAGCTGTCGGGCTGCATCCGGGTGAGGATGAGCATGCCGATCGCGGCGACCAGGAAGCCCGGCGCCATCAGCAGGCGTGGCGGGACGCGGTTCATCAGGCGGGCGCCGATCTGCGTCGAGCCGGTGATCATGCCCGCGACCATCGGCATGAAGGCGAAGCCCGCCACGACCGGCGTGTACCCCTTGACGATCTGCAGATAGTAGGTCAGGAACAGGAACAGGCCGAACATCCCGATGACGGCGAGCCCCAGCGACAGGTACACCCCTGCGCGGTTGCGGTCGGTCAGCACGCGCAGCGGGAGCAAGGGCGCCCGAACCCTGCTCTCGACCACGACGAACGCGGCGAGGAGCACGACTGCCGCAACGAACAGGCCGATGGTCACGCCCGCGCCCCATCCGTCCGATTCGGCGCGGGTGAAGCCGTAGACCAGGGACACCAGGCCAAGGGTGGCCAGGATGACGCCCGGGATGTCCAGACCGCGGGTGTTGTGACCGACTGCGGGCTCGCGGATGACGAGGAAGGCTCCCACGACGGCGATGGCGGCGAAGGGGATGTTGACGTAGAACGTCCAGCGCCAATCGAGGTACTCGGTGAGGAAGCCGCCGAGGATCAGGCCGACGGCGCTGCCGCCGCCCGCGATGGCGCCGTAGATGCCGAACGCCCTGGCGCGCTCCTTGGCGTCGGTGAACATCACCGCGAGCAGCGACAACGCGGCGGGCGCGAGCAGCGCGCCGAACGCGCCCTGAAGCGCGCGGGCGCCGAGGAGCATGGCCTCGTTGGCCGAGGCCCCGCCGATCGCGGAGGCGGCGGCGAAGCCGATCAGGCCGGCCGTGAAGGCGCGTTTGCGGCCCCACAGGTCCGAGATACGGCCGCCGAACAGGAGGAGCCCGCCGAAGGCGAGGGCGTACGCCGTGATCACCCACTGGCGGTTGCCGTCGGAGATGCCGAGGTCCACCTGGGCGGACGGCAGGGCGATGTTCACGATCGTCGCGTCGAGTACGACCATCAGTTGGGCTATGGCGATGAATGCGAGGGCTTTCCAGCGCCGGGGGTCCGGGAGGACCTGGGCTGTTTCAGGCATGCGTCAACTCACTCACGGTGCGGAGGATGTGGATCAGCAGGTGGTCGGCAGGAACTCACCGGCTGAGCTGTGTCGAAGGTGTGGTGTCGAGGCCAGGCCAGGGACCTCAGGCGACGGGAGTGGTCGTGGTCGTGTGGCGCCGCTGGAGGTCCTCGAAGGTCGCCCCAACACCGGGCAGGATGGACCGCGCCGGAGCGCGGAGGCCGTCGAGGAACAGCTCCAGATGGCGATCGATGAACCTGTCGAGATTCAGGCACCCGACGTTCGGCAGCGGCCGGGTGAGCTTGGGCAGTGCGATCAGGATGTCGCCGGGGGTTACGTCCGGCCGCAGCAGGCCGGCGTCGCGCGCCCGGTCCACTATGGCCTGAACGGCCCGCTCGAGGCGAACGCGTTTCTCGGTGAACTCGGCGACGGCCCTTTCGCAGCCTTCGGACATGATCAGGCAGAGGGCTCCGATCCGCTCGTCCGCCGCGCCGTGCACGAAGCGCCGCAGCGCCTCGAACGCGTCCGGCTCGTCCGCGAGCGCCGATTCGGCCAGCTCGACGATCCGGTCTATGACCGCCAGCGTGACCTGGCGGAACAGCTCCGGACGGTCGGCGAAGTGCCGGTAGATGGTGGCGTTCCCCACCCCGGCCCGCCGTGCGATCTGGTCGAGCGTCACCTCGGCGCCATACTCGACGAGCGCCTCGCGCGCGGCGGCCACGATGCGTTCGCGGTTGCGCGACGCGTCCGCCCGCATCCGAGTGGCGTGCCCGCGTTCGGCGGTCGTGCTGACGGTCCCCATGGCGACGTCCCCCTGTGTCTCTTGTACGCGATCCAGGGACGAACTCCCCGGATCGGTGCGTACGTGCAAACGGGGACGGCATCCCCGGTTATTTCCTCACTTGCTTGTGAACTGCGTCACATAGCAGGTCAACCGGCCGTGGGCGACACCTCGGAGCGGCGGGACGACCGGGCGAGAGCGCGCAGCAGGAGGGGCGCCGGGGGGCGCGATCTCCTACCGGGGTTCTTCAGGGAGAGCCGGCCGTCACGTCGTTGACCGGGGTACGGGCGCCTTGCCCGGTCAGGACCCGTACGGCCTCTTCTGCGGCGATGCGCCGCACTGTTGTGATGGCCTGCTCGGAGTAGTAGGCGGCGTGGGGGGTGACGATCACGTTGGGCAGCGTGAACAGGGGGTTGCGCGGACGCCAGTCGCGCTGTTTCGCGGGCTCCTCCTCGAGGTCGTCCAGTGCCGCGCCGGCGATCCATCCCTCGGTCAGTGCCTGGCAGAGCGCCGTATCCTCCACGATCGGGCCACGAGCGGTGTTGATGAGGATGGCGGTCGGCTTCATCCTGCGGAGCGTCGCAGGGTCGAAGGTGTGGTGTGTCTCGGGGGTGAGCGGCGCCTGGATCACGAGGTAGTCGGCGCCTTCCACGAGCTGGTCGAAGGACACCGGCCACACCTGGCGCGATCGGATCTCGGACTCGTCGAGGAACGGGTCGTGCGCCCAGACCTCGACGCCGAACGCTCTGGCGCGTTCAGCGATGAGTTGTGCGATGGAGCCGAAGGACAGCAGCCCGAACACCCGTCCCCGCAGCCGCCAGATCGGCTCCCCGCTTTGCCACTCCCATACGCCCTGCCGGGTCGCCCGGTCGTATGCGCAGATCTTGCGGGCGGCGGCCAGCCAGAGCGCGACGGCGTGATCGGCGACCTCCTCGGCGCACCACTCGTTCGGCGCGTTCGTGACCTGGATGCCCCGCCGGGTCGCGGCGTCGACGTCGACGATGTCCACGCCCGTGCCGTAGCGAGCGATCACCCGGCACCGGGTGAACGCGTCGATGGCGCGGGAACCGACCCGAGCGTACTGGGTCAGCACGCCATCGACGTCCCGGCCCTTTTCGATCACCTCATCCTCGCTCTTGCACTGTGCGGCGAGCAGCTCGAATCCGGCGCCCTCGACGATCGCACGTTCGATGTCCACATCGCCGAAGTCGGAGTCGGCAATCATGATGGCGCCTCTGGCGTCAGTGCGAGTCACGGGGAATCCCCTTGGTGTGTACGAGATCCTGGTAGGATAGGGCGAGTTCCAAGCAGCCTCCGCTGTCCAGCTGCCCGACCGTGGAGCGGTAGATCTCCTGCCACGGTGTCTGGTTTTCGAATACCGGCGGTGTGTAGTGAGCCCACCGCGCGGCGATCTCCTCATCTGGCAGCAGGACGTCGACGCGCCCGTTGTCCATGTCGATACGGATGCGGTCGCCGGTGCGCAGGATGGCGAGATTGCCGCCGGCCGCGGCCTCGGGGCTGGCGTTGAGGATGGACGGTGCATCCGAGGTGCCGCTCTGGCGGCCGTCACCGAGCGTGGGCAACGTGGTGACGCCCCGCCGGAGCAGCGCGGCGGGGACCTCCATGTTCACGACCTCGGCCGATCCCGGATAGCCGATCGGCCCGGTGTAGCGGATGACGAGGATGCAGTCCTCGTCCAGGCCCAGTTCGGGATCTTCGATGCGGGCGTGGTAGTCCTCGGGCCCGTCGAAGACGATGGCGCGATAGTCGGACACCGCGCGGAGGTCGTCGGTGAGGACCGAGGTCTTCATGACCGCGGAGTCGAACAAGTTGCCCGTCATGATGAGAAGTCCGCCGCGCGTGGCGAGAGGCTCGTCGAAGGGACGGATGACCGTCGGGTCGGCGGGCGGGGTATCGGCCAGGTTCTCGGCCACGGTACGGCCGGAGACGGTCACGGCGTCGCCGTGCAGGCGCCCTGCCGTCAGCAACGACCGCATGATGGCGGGGACACCGCCGGCACGGTAGAAATCCTCGCCGAGGAACTCACCGGCGGGGGCGACGTTCGCCAGCACCGGGATGTCGGCGCCGACTCGTTGCCAGTCCTGGATCGACAGCGGCACCCCGACGTGTCGCGCGATGGCGTTGATGTGGATGGGCACGTTGGTGGAGGCGGCGATGGCCGAGGCGACCACGATCGCGTTCTCGAAGGCCTGCCAGGTCATGATCTTGCGCGGGGTGAGGTCCTCGCGCACGAGGTCCACCGCTCGGCGGCCTGTGTCGTAGGCCATCTGCGCTCGCCGGCGATAGGGGGCCGAGATCGCCGCGCAGCCTGGTAGGGACATCCCCAGGGCCTCGGCCAGACTGTTCATCGACAGCGCGGTGCCCATCGTGTTGCAGTGACCGATGCTGGGCGCGGAAGCGGCCACGCGCGCCATGAATTCGTCGTAGTCGATCTGCCCGGTGGCCAGCAACCGCTTCGACTGCCAGATCACCAACCCTGAGCCCGATGAGGCCATCCGCTCGCCCTGGTGATAGCCGTTGAGCATCGGCCCTCCGGACAGGACGATGGCCGGGATGTTCACCGTCGCCGCCGCAGCCAGGCACGCGGGCGTGGTCTTGTCACAGCCTGTCGTCAGAACGACTCCGTCGAGCGGATATCCGTACAGCACCTCGACCAGCCCGAGGTAGGCGAGGTTGCGATCCAGCGCGGCAGTCGGGCGTTTACCGGTCTCCTGCAGCGGATGGACGGGGAACTCGAGCGGGATGCCACCGCTGTCGCGGATCCCGTCCTTGATCCGGTCGGCGAGGGCCAGGTGGTGGCGGTTGCAGGGAACGAGGTCGCTACCCGTCTGGGCGATGCCGATGATCGGCCGGCCGGACTGGAGTTCGGCCGGGGTCAGCCCGAAGTTGAGAAAGCGTTCGAGATACAGAGCCGTCATCTCCGGGTTGCCCGCGTTGTCCCACCAGGCCTGGCTGCGCAGGCCGCGCATCAGCTGCCCCTCACTGCAGCAGGCCCGTCCGATCCGGCCGGGTATTCAACAAGCGGCACCAGGTCCCTGGACCAGGCCGACATGACCGGTGCGAGGACCCGCCAGGCCTCTTCGGCCTCGTCGCCGCGGATGAACAGGGCCGCGTTCCCGTGCAGCACGTCCAGCAGCAGCCGGCCGTAGGCAGGCAGGTCGGGGGGCGCCATCTGCGCGGTGAGGGTGAGCGGGGCGAGGGTGTGGGCGCCGGTGCCGATGCCGGTCAGCGCCAGGGTCATGCTCTCCGGCTCCAGCCCGAAGCGCAGCACGTTGGGCGCGGCTTCCTCGTTGAGGCCGAGGGGCAGGTGCGGTACGGGCCGGAAGCGTACTGCGACCTCTTTGCGGTCATGGCCGAGCGCCTTGCCGGTACGGAGCCGGAAGGTCGTGCCGGACCAGCGCCAGCTTTCGAGTCTCAGCTCTACCTCGGCGAAGGTCTCGGTACGGCGCCGCGGGTCCACGCCCTCCTCCTCGGCGTAGGCGGGAACGTCGCGATCTCCGATGCGACCGGCCAGATATCGGGCACGGCGGGTGCGGCGTACGACATCGTCGTCCGTCAGAAGGCGTACCGAGCGCAGCACGTCGATCTTCCGATCGCGCAGGTCACGCTCGCCGAGGCTGAGCGGCGGTTCCATGGCCACCAGGCACAGCACCTGGAGCAGATGGTTCTGCACCATGTCCTTGAGCGCCCCGGCGCCGTCGTAGTAGCCCGCTCTGCCTTCCAGCGCGAGGGACTCGTCCCAGACGATCTCCACCTCGGCGATGTGCGCGCTGTTCCAGATGGACTCCAGCACGCGGTTGGCCAGGCGGCTGCCGAGCACGTTCTGGACGGTCGTCATGGCCAGAAAGTGGTCGACACGGAACACCGCCTGCTCCGGCACGACCTCCGACAGCAGCCGATTCAGCGCCACAGCGCTGTCCAGATCTTCACCGAACGGCTTTTCCAGCACGATCCGGCTGCCCGGTACCAGGCCTGCACCGCGGAGGGCGGCCACCGTGGCGGGGAAGATCGCTGGAGGGAGGGCGAGGTAGACGGCGACGGGACCGTCGCCGGTGATGGCCGGCGCGACGTCGGTGGCGTCGGTGGCGTTCGCCTGCCTGTAACGTGCGGAGTCGGCGATCGCCTTCCTGACGTCGGCGGGCGAGGAGGGGCAATGCCGGTCGAGCTGCTCGGCCGCCCAGCTCCGGAACCCCTCGTCGGTCCAGTCTGCCCGGTCGACGCAGGTCAGCTGGAAGCGGTTGTCGAGATGTCCGGCCGTCCACAGCGCGGCCAGTGCCGGAAGCAGGTAGCGCGCGTTGAGGTCGCCGGTGGCGCCGAAGATGACGAGCCGGTTGATCATGCTGTCACGCCTGCTTTCGCTCGTGCGAGGCTGACGCCGGCGGCGATGATTCCGATGTGGCTGAAGGCCTGGGGAAAGTTGCCCATGAACGTGCCCGTCGACGGGTCGATCTGCTCCGGCAGCAGCCCGAGCGGGCTGGCCCGGGCGCACAGTGAGGCGTACAGTTCCTCGGCCTGTTCGATGCGGCCTTGCAGGGCGAGGTTCTCGACCAGCCAGAAGCTGCACAACATAAAGGCGCCCTCGTCGCCGGGCAGGCCGTCGGGTGAGTGATCGTGCAGGTAGCGGTAGAGCAGTCCGTCGCCGGCGGACAGGCGTTCGGCGATGGCCGCGGTGGTGGCCGCCATCCGCGGGTGGTCGGCCGGGATGACGTTACGCAGCGGCAGCGCGAGCAGGCTGGCGTCGAGCCCGCCGCTGCCGTCGAGGTGTTCGCTCAGGGACTGCGCGTCCTCGTTCCAGGACTGGTCCACGATGAGCTGACGCAGCTTGTCGGCAGTGGCGCGCCACGTCGTGACCTGTCCGGGCAGGCCGAGCCGCTCGCCGATCGCCGCGGCCCGGTCCAGGGCCACCTGGCACATTCCGGCCGAGTAGGTGAAGACGCGGCCCGTGCTGCGTACCTCCCAGATGCCCTGGTCCGGCTGCCGCCACGCGCTCGCGGCGGCATCGGCCAGCTTCGCCAGGCCGGACCACAGCGCGGGCTGGATCTCACCCCCGGAGCGTAGCCACTGGTCGGCGCAGTCCAGCACCTCACCGTAAACGTCGTGCTGACGCTGGTCGGCCGCGCCGTTACCCCATCGCACCGGAGCGGAACGCCGGTAGCCTTCCAGGTCTGCGTCATGGATCTCCTCAGGTACGGGGTCGCCGCGGAGGCTGTACATGATCCGCGGCCGGCCGCTCTGTTCGAAGGAGTCGAGGACCCAGCCGAGGAAGGCGTCAGCCTCGCCGTCGAATCCGATGCGGCGCAATGCGAACACGGCGAAGGCGGCATCCCGGATCCAGGTGTAGCGGTAGTCCCAGTTACGTACGCCGCCGATCGGCGCGGGCAATGAGGACGTGGGGGCGGCGACCAGCGAGCCGTTGACCCAGTCGTCGCACAGCTTCAGCGTGATCGCGGCGCGACGGACCAGCGGTTCTTCGGGGCCGCTGTAGCGGCAGCTCCTCATCCAGCGGCGCCACGCTTCGACGGTCTCGCGCAGCATGGCCTCAGGGTCGAACCGGTGGTGGCGGTGAATACGGCCCCAGGACAGCACGAGATCGAGGCGATCGCCCTGTTCCAGGTCGTGGATGGTGTGCAGGCCGGTCAAGGGTCGGTTGGAGCGTAGATGCAGGCGCAGGTCCGGCCGCCGGGACGCCTGCACCTCCAGGCCGCTGCCCAGGAGCCGGGTTTGTCCGCCACCGCGGGGTCGCAGCTCCGCCCGCATACGGACGCTCCCGTCCAGGACCTGGGCGGAACGGACGAGCTCGGCCCGGCTCGCGCCCGCGTCATCGCTGAGATCCGCGCCGGCGCGCACCGCCAGCGCATCGGTGATCCTGACCAGGCCTGTCGAGCTGCGCAACTCGGTTACCAGCACCGCGGTGTCGGGCTCGTAGCGCTGCCGAGCCTCCTGCAGATCCTCCACCGTCACCGTGAAGTGCCCGCCTCGTGCGTGATCCAGCAGGCCGCACAGCAATGGTTCGCTGTCGAAGCGGGGCAAGCACAGCCACGGGATCGAGCCGTCCAGGGCGACCAGTGCCGCTGTTGTGCCGTCCCCGATGAGGCCGAGATCCTCCAGCGGCAGGTAGCCCTCCCGCCGGCGGACCCGGTGGAATGACGTATCTGGATCGAGCATGCGGATTTCCTTCTTTGTCGTACGGCGCACCGCCGGAGGGCACCGCTCCTTACGGCGATGAGTACGCCTCCGAAGACCGCCGACGTCGCCGAAACAGGCAGCGCTGTGCCGCGCTGACGGAACCCAACCCCGCTGAGCAGCTACGTTGCATCGGTCATGGGCGCGCCCTGACGGCCGATGACTGGCCTACCCTCACGGCCTCACCACGTAACGCCGCCCTCCACCCAGCCACCGTGCGGCCGGGCCTTGGGGGGAACTGAGACGGAAGATCAAAAAGGCGCCCCTTGGGATCAAGGGACGCCCTGGTGAAACTACGAGCCGCCTAAGGGAATCGAACCCTTGACCTACGCATTACGAGTTCCAGGAAAGCCAATCCGTGGCAGTTCACCGAGGTCCGTCGAAGTACTCTGACCAGCAATTATGGACTACTGGGTACGTCCGCGAACATGCTCGAACTGAGACGAAAACTGAGACGGACAGACTCGATCCACCCTGGGCGGATCACTCACCGAAAGTAACCCACTGTCAATGGGCCGACACCCGTAGGGCACCTGTCGGGTGCCCTACGGGGCAGGGGGCTACAGCAGGGCTCTACAGCGGGTGTGTCCAGTAAACGGCTCTGTCCCGTAATCGGTGGTGGCTTTGAGTGATCTTCATTGCAGCAGGATGCGGTGGCGCAGAAGGTCGAACCCAGCGCGGCCGTGCATCTGTCGCATGATCCTCTTCGTGCGGGTATTGACGCCTTCGGTTCGGCCGTTGTGGTGCGTGAGGGTGAGGGCGGCGTTCACGGCGTCGCGGTCGAGTTCGAGGCCGTTGGCGAAGCCGTGCAGGTGGGGCAGGTCAGCGGTTCGGATGGTGGTGA
>NZ_JBFBCI010000088.1:0-25188 GCF_040683095.1 Sphaerisporangium sp. NPDC051017 | reverse complement strand
ACCCCAGCACGACGAGTACGCGATAAAACAGAACTCAGACCAGGACCCGCTCAATTACGTGAGCGTCCCCCTGCTCAATTACGAGATCGTTCACAGTGCAGATATCCATTCGATTCGTGGCCCGTCCCACTTCGCCTGTCTGCCTGCGACATGGGCGAGACGCTGCTGGAAGCCGATGAGCTCTCTGTCTTTGCAGAGGAGGCTGCTGGTTTTGCGACCAAAGATGACGTCGAAGCAGAGCTGGTTCAAAATCAGATCTTCAGCAAGCTGATGACCACGGCTCAGATGAATGGCCGCTGCGAAGAGGAGATACAGCAGAATTACGTCAAGCTACGCAGGTTCCTCATCGATCACCCTGTGGTGAGTGATCGCGAGCAGCGAGCGTTCTTGCGAAGCTTTCCGAAGGCCGCACCCAATGGGGAACCCTATGTCACAGCATTTACCCGGGCCGCCTATTTGTACATCCGAAATCCCGGCGAAACCCGGGTTTTCTGCTGTGCCATATGTAGGAACCCGGCGGAAGCGGAAGACCAGCCCTGTGCAACTCTGGGCTGTGCGGGTAGTTCGAAAATATTGACCTTTCGGACCCTCGACGGGTACTACATACAGCATCGTGCCACACGGAGGTTCTTCCACGATCCTGGCCTCGTGGAGGCCAGGATAATCGACCGGCTCGCTGAGCTAGACAGCAAACTTGTACGGGTGCGTCCCTGGCCGGCGCTGGACGCCTGGGATTTCGCTGTCGAATTTCCAGGAACAGAGGACGGAGCCAGCTCAAGTGTCACTCGAGAATGCTGGGCGGCGGACGCCAAAGATTGCTCCAGCCCTGCTCTTCTGGCGCGGACGTTCAAATGCGATCCGCGGGTACGGGCGACGCGGCGCTACATCGTTCTGCCTATGCATCGAGTCCGCCAGGTCGGTTACGTCGCCGACCTTGAACGTGAGCTAGACGGCCGAGTAGCTGGTGTGCGCGTCGTCGACGAAGAAGGCTTCGTCGCCAGGGTCGCAGCCCGAGCACTGGGAGAGGCCCGATGAGAGACACATCGAGGTGGTTCAAACCTCTGGCTGACGAGCTGAATGACAAAGACTTGCAGCCACTCCTTGGAAGTCTCACTGTCCGTGAATTCTGTGCTCTGGAGCTAGGTCTGAGCTTCTTGGTAGATCATCTGCCTGGCGAGCCCATTGGTGCACTGTGGCTGGTCCTATCCGGATATGCCGAGGCGGGACCGCAGTTGCGCCCACAGGTACGCCACCTTCGGCTGCTGATGGGTGATACCGCTAGAAGCGGACAGTGGCGTGAGCGCCTCAACCAATACCAGAAGATTCCGATTCAGTTGCGCGGCTTCGATCGCAGTGATGGCACCCAGCGACGAGTGGCGAATAGCACGGTATTCTTCCGCCGCCCCTCTCCTCACTGCCCCACACGCTACAAACTTTATCGGGACGTGCTCATTCAGCCTGTCCCCTACACCACTGAGCCAGAACGGGAACCTGCCCCACCTGGCTCACTTGTTGTGTTCCAACGTGCCGATGGACGCAGTGAGTCAGTCCAGATACCTGATTGGATACCTGTAGGAACGTCACCGCTGCGGCTTGAGGCTCGTGCGGCGCGCACACGTAAGCCCATTTCTGTAACGAAAGAGGACCTCACCCTCGCCGCGAAGGACATCGACCGACGTCTGGAAGACCATCAGGAAATCAAGAACAGGGACTTCACCAAAAGGCTTGGAGATATGACCTTTGCAGCCGTCGATGAGTGCACCGGTCAGCTTCAAGCCAATCCGGCACTGATTGAGGTAAACGGCGTCTGTCACACGATCGGCCTCATGAACAGCGGAAAATCAACGCTGACTGACCTGCTGGCCTTCATCACCGTCGTTCACGGCGAAGGCAAGGTCGGCTATGTGCTTCCCTCGGCGGCGGACGTGTATGAAAAGGTGTCGTTTCTTCGCACGCTGGGCATCAAAGCTGTCCCTTTGGTGGGACACAGGCGCCGTACTGAGCATGTGGCGCGCTATTGGCGCAACGCTCTGCGCGACGGAGACACCGTGTTCCCACGGCAATCGGATCCAGCGGCCGCATTCACCACAGCGTTTTGTCCTTTGGAACAGCTACGCACGGTCAATGACCCAACACAGCAACCACTGCAGCCCGAGGAATACCCGTGCAGGGGTGCCATGCACGTCGTCGGAGTCAAGCGACGGCTGTTCGACTGTCCCTTGGCACACGTGTGCCCGCACCAGAACGCTGAACGCGAAGTAGCCCAAGCTGAGGTCTGGGTGACCACGGCTGCGGGTCTGATGTCCAGCTGGGCGAGACCTGCCGCCGTACGCATGCGATGGATCGAGGCCGCCCAGCACCATCTCGATCTGCTACTTGTCGACGAAGCAGACGAGGTCCAGCGCGCCTTCGACAGCAAGTTCCTGCAGAACGAAGTGCTGGCCCTTCCCGACCGGGGATGGAGCGATCGGACAGCGCGCGAGATGGGGGACGGACTTGACCAACGCTGGCGGCTTCCGCTCCTCAACGACAACGTGGAGAAGTTCGAAGAGTGGAGTCGACGCCACGGCCAGGCGCTTACGCGCCTATATCTGCTCATCATCGATCCTCAAGACACCTCACTTCTCACACTAGTCAAGGAGGGGCCGTTTACTGCGCATTCCCTCTTGCTGCGCGTTGCCCGAACGCTGCACGGTCTGAACCCCAGGAGAGAGGAGCACGACCGGCCGGAGCAGGAAGAAGCCGCCGACACGTTCTTCCAAGACCGTCTGGAGGTCCTGACTACCGCTCCCTTTGCCGTCCCAAAAACCGATCTGACCGCGATGATCTCTGCTCTGACCGCTGCCCATGACACGGAGATGACCGCTGAGCACGCTGTTGAGCAGTGGCTGCGCGACAATCTTCCAGTTCCAGATATCGCAGCAAAAATCGAACAACGGATGCCTCATCTGGTCCGCTTGCTCCAGGCAGGCATCTGGGCGGCCCGCATCACTACATCGTTCTTCGAGATGTCCACCCTCCACCCGGCTGTGGCGGAAGCCATTGGGCTCTCCAACGCCGAAAGCTTCTGGATGCACCAGCCACCCCGTGACATCCAAGCGTTCGTGCCCGACCAGGCCATGGGCAATCTGATGGCGCTGCAGTGGAAACCCAACCATGCGGGCACCAGTGGCTCGCTAAGCCTGCTATGGCTACGCGGGGTCGGACGATGGTTGATCCATCACCTGCACGACCTCCTATCTCCTGAAGGGATCGACGGACCCAACGTCGTCCTCACCTCCGCGACCAGTTGGATGCCGGCATCCCCCAAGTTTCACATTGACATCGTGCCCAGCCTCGTCCTGTACGAACCACCCGAATGTCGTGCTGCCTTGCGTGAAAGCAGGATGTTCTATCGCCCGATTCATCGTTCCAACCGCGCGGTCTTCGTATCCGGCGCCGGACAGGATCGCACCCGTCGAGCTGATGCGCTCCGTGCGGTTGTCTCCGGTATCTGCGAGCCGCAACCAGGAGCTCCTGCCCCGCTCCTAGATCAGATACGGCAACGACTCGACGCCGACCGCCAGCAAGCCGCCTTCGTCGTTCTTAGTACAGCCGACGCCGAGACCGTGGGAAGTTACGTCAACAGCAAGACCCGGTACATCGCTCGCCACGTCGTGCGCGACAGCGATGAACCGGGGCAATGGGGTCTTGCCCGCCGGAACATCTCTCAGTTCCCAGCAACCGGGGCCGACATCCTCGTCTCTTCCGAGGGGGCGCTTCAGCGGGGACACAACCTGCTCAACCAACGACGAGTAGCCGCGTTGGGGGCAATCGTCTATTTGTCACGACTGCATCCGCCACCCGACGAACCTGAATTTCCGCTCTCCATCGTCAACAGTCGCGCGATGAAGAAACTCATTCGCCCCGTCGACGTCTCTATCCCTGGAAACGCAGCCGGTGAGGTCGCCCGCCGCCTACGGCAATCATCTCGAGCAACCTGGCACCGTTTGATGGGAGAGCCCATCCTTTTCGGGCGCCTCACGCAGGACGACGAACGCAACGCCTTCGTAGCCAACATGTTCGTCTCGAAGTACCAGACCATCGGCCGAGGGATCCGGGGCAACGAGAAAGTCATGGTCTACCTGTGCGACGCCGCCTTCGCCCCACGCACGGCCGATCCGAACGATAAAGTCGCGGACACCGAACGCACCAGCGTCATTGTCGCGGCTCAAGCATTGATGAAAGCAATGCTCGCCCCACCCGGCGACTCCGCCTCCCCTGAGCGAGTTCGCGACCACGCGCTGGCCACCGCCACCTGGGGCCTCCTGAACCACCTCCTCGAGACCATTGACTGGGGATAAGCCACATGGCCATCCGCTACAACCATCTCCTCACCCCGACCTTCACCTTCGCCGAAAACGCGAGCCTAGAGGTATCCGGCTACCAGGCAGTCTTTCCACCCCAATGGCTAGAACGACTGGAGACAGCCTGGCGGGACAGACCAGGGCACAGAGGCGGCTCACTGCCCACGAGTGACTTGATCGAGCTCCTCCACGCCCTCGACACCCGCGTCACCTCAGTCTCCTGGAAGCTAGACAGTGAGCATTGGATCCGGGCCTCTGCCCCACTCGACTCCGAAGTTGTCCTACTGGCCATTGAGGCTTGGGCACTCTCCCATGTCGCACCTCATCGTGACGACATCAACTGGTATGACGTTCTCAGCCCCATCTCGCTGGACTGGCGCCCATACACCCTTAACCTCTTCGACCGGGATCTCCACCCCAACGGGACCGCTCATTCAGCAAGCCACGTCTTTGACCTACTCCCCAGCTACCTCGCCGAGCAGATCTGTGACAGCGGCCTGGTCCTTCGCCACCAGCCTCGCGCTTTCGTTCTTGGCCCCACCAGCAGCGACGGCCGACGTGCGGCCTACCTGTGGCCACCAACGCATCTCACAGACAATGACGAAGCGAGCGGCCTATGGACGCCCTACATCAACTTCCATCTGGAAACCACACCTCACGTGCCACTCATTCGCGTGCATGCAGAGCTACACATGGCACGCATGGCTGCCCTACCACTCGCCTACATCCCGCGGCGCAGCAGTAAGCAGCGAACCGTTTCCATCATGATGCTCGCTCCTGAGGGCTTCCTCCACGGCCAGGAACGACCCACCCTTCTCAAGGCGCCCGCGGTCGTTCGCGGAAGGGGTGAGGACACGACGTGGTCATGGCAGCCAGGCCTGGCCCATGCCCTGGCAACGCTGACGCGCCACCCTCATCCCGACCCTGACAAGGTCAGGAACAATCCCATCCCCTTCCCAGAGGACAAAATCGCCGCATACGTCTTGCACAGCAACGGAATCACCTACAAAGCTCCCAAATCCGACGCCGACGCCGCCCTTGCCCAAGCGGCATCTGAGGGCAAAGACCGCGTCGGGCGAAAACCGGCCACGCTGGACCATCCGGCCATGCCCGGCTTCCAACCCATCGACCACTTGGAAGTCTTCGATCGTCTCACCGTGCGCTTCGCCTCGATCGGCTTGCTCCCCTCCGCGCCTATTCCACGCGCCAAAACCCGGGCAAAAGCCCTGCTCCACCCCCCACAAAATCCCGGCCGGCACTACATACTGGAACTCTGGACCTCCTCTCCCAGGACCAGAGACGCCCTGCTCGCCGCCCTTGTGCACAAACTCCATCTTACTCCGCACCACGCCCCGAACATTGACCTTAATCAAACCACCCCTCTCACCTACAGCGGTGACTTCACGCTGACCGTGCACCTGTGCGATCCCAAAGATCTAACCAGCGGCATCCCGCGATCAGAAAGTCGAGATCGCGAATTGCGCAGGCGAGAGCTTCTGAAAGCCGAGACCGCGCGCGCTCGCCGTATTACCGAAGAATTCCCGCGTACCCAAGAACTCCGTGCATGCGTCGTCGAAATGCAAGGCGCGGCGTACTTCAGCCGAAACAATCAGGGCGACCCCAAGAACCTATTTAAGCAAACCCTGCCGACCCTCAACCGCCGGGTACAGTGCATGCGACCCGTAATCGAGAAACCGGCCAGTGAGGACGGGAAGAAAGGCCGCAAGAAATATCGAGGGACGACCTTCACCAGCGAGGACATTGAACGCGCCACCTCCTCCATACTCGATGCGTTGCGACAGGTTGGGCACATCCCGGACCTCCCCGTTCCCCTGGGTACACAGGCGCCTTTCGAAGTGGCCACGGTGTGGATCGCTTCAGCTGGCAAGCAGGTGGTCCCAATGTTGATAAGAATGCGCACCGACGGCGTCACGACTGCCCAACTGATGGCCACCCCGGCATTTCCAGTCGAATCGGAGATACCGTTCACCTTCCTTCCCGAGGCGCTGGTCGCAGGCCGAGGACGGATCACGATGGCAAAGTCGCGAGCCGCCCTCATATCTTTTATCAAGGAGGCTCTTGCGCTCGACTCAAGTACACCTCGGCTCTTCATCGCTCGAGCGGCCCGCCTCCGGAACGACGGCATATGGCCGTGGCTGCAGGATTCTCACATCATGGAGGATGCGCTCATCCATCCCGGCGTCTCGCTCAAGTCTCAGGAGACGGCTCCCACTCCTCGCAAGCCAGATGACCACCCGGGCCTGCGGATCATCAGGATCCGCGAAGGAGGAAACGAGCGAGCAGAGGTATCCAAGGGGTTCGGAGTCGCCCAAGACGCCAACGGCGATCGCGTGCACGGCAGGATCTCCGGACTGATGGAGGTTACTAGCCGGACGTACATCGGGGTTAATCCACGCTCCGAGCAGAACCGGACGCCTAAGGACCTCAGCAAGCTGGATCTCGCGAAGACCGGGAACGCCACATGGACCAGCGCGAATCCCAGCTCGCTGGAAATCCACGTCGCGTTCTTCCAACATGGCGACCGTCCCGCCGACCTGGCGATGTACGTACAATCCCTGCGCCGATACTACTCTCATACAAGCATAGATACGGAGCTGCCACTGATCATGCACATAGCCGCACTTATGCAGGAATACCTGAACTGACTGATCATCTGCAATCTCTCTGCGGGCCAGCCACACCTTGATCGCTGGAGTCTCCGCGCGGCGGTGCTAGTCAGGCGAAGCTTTCGCCCGCTCAGCCAACGTTTGACTGGTCGGCGAACTCCACTTGTCGCGCAACCCTGAACAGTTCGGCACAGCTTGATTCCCGTGGGAACCGCTCCACTACCCGGTGGTGCACGTACTGGCGGTGTGTCACCTCGGCCAACTGCCGGAAGACCGCCATGTCAAGCTGCTGCTGTGAGGCGAAGCATTCGAGGGCACGCGCCTTGGCGTCCAGGAGCTCCTGGGTGCCCATGAAGAACAGCGTTGGCTCGAACCCGACGCTGTACGGAGAGCGGAAGTAGCACAGGTTCGTGGCTTCCCGCAGAGCGACTGCCGTCACCTCCTGCGCGGTGGTGCTGTGGTCGAGGTGCTGGTCGCCGGGGTAGTGCGTGTAAACGATGTCGGGACGGGTCTCGTGGAAGACCGAGAACAGGTCGGCGTTGATGCCACCGCGGTGGTCCTCGAACCGTGTGTCGGGGATGAACGAAAAGGTGTACTGGTCGATGCCGAGCAGCGCACCGGCGGCCAAGCACTCATCCCGGCGTACTGCGGTGCCGTCGGGGCCGGGTGCTCCGGTGGTCAGGCAGTGCACTCGGACGCGGACACCGTTCAGCGCGTACCAGTGCATCCGCATGCCCATGGCGATCTCGGCGTCGTCGGGATGGGCCACCACGACGAGTACGGTCTTCACGTGACTCCTTCCGGACGGTTGCCCTTCACCACGAAGGCACTGCGCAGGACCCGGCCGTCCAGGCCCCGCCAGCGGAACGGCTCTCCCGGGCTGTGCGGCCATTTGAGGTAGTGCATGCTGCCGACCACGCGGGTGCGCCCCTCCTCGATAAATGCGATCTTGGACGACTGCCCGCCGTCCAGGTGGTAAACGCTACGGGGATCGAGTCCCTCGGCCGCGCAAATCTCCGCCGTCTCCGTGGGAGAGACGCCACGGAAGGTGTCCGCCAGCGGGGCGCCGTCGAGTACCTGGAACCACAACTCCCGTTCGTGCAGCCCGATCAGGGTCCGGGCATAGCGCGTGTCGCGGAAGGGAGAGGAGCCCAGGCATTGGTCGTAAGCCGGAGTCACTCCGGCCGCGGCGTCGGCGACGCTCGGCCCGAGGGACATTCCGGACTCCAGGTGCCGCACCTCCAGCCCTCCGATCTGGATGATCCGCACCTCCATGCCTTCCTGGATGTGATCGGCCCAGGGGCGTTCGGCGCGCAGCACGAAGTTCCCGGCAAAGAGGTTGGCGCCTCCACCTGGGTGCACCGAGGTCACCCGGTGGCCGTCGCCTGGCTTCCAGGACACCACGCAGTCGACGGCCAAGGGATCCGGTGGGGTGATGTTGGTGGCCGGGTCCACGTCGCGCACGAAGCCGGTGCGCGGATGGTTGCTGTAGCGGACCTGGCAGTTGGCGGCGCCGAAGACGGTGAGAATTCCCGATTGCAGCCGGGCGTCGGGGCGCGGCTCCTTCGAACCGATCCAGCGGTAGGCCCGGCCCTGGACGGTCAGCATCCCAGCGGCGTCCAGGGTACTGATCATCGGTTGCCTGTGGTGCACGAGGAAGGCGGGTTTGCTGGCGGTGGGCAGGCTCGTGACTTCGCCGGCCCGGCAGGCGAGGTCAAGGCATGGCTCGGCCGGCTGGTAGGAGGGATCGTCGGAGATGTAGGAAAACGAGCCGCTGACGGCCGTGAGTGCGTCTTCTATGACCATGTCTCGCAGGTGGAAGCCGTCCACGGCGCAGACCGCCTCTGCCCGTACCTGGTTCAGGTCGACCCTGAGCGTGAAGGCGTTCGTGAAGCAGCCGCCGCCCAGTTCCACGGTGCGGGCCTCGAAGCGGACCCCGGGGGCGATCGCGCGGCGGGACGCGGAGACCCGCACGGCGAACGGCTGCTGGTCCCTGGCGAGGGACTGGATGTCCAGGACTCGGTAGCCGTGGGCGCGCAGGACCGCGATGGATGCCTGGTCCTCGTGGCCGGGTGGCTCGGAGACGGGCACGCTCACGGCTGGACCATCCTTGTCCGCACCCCGCTGCGGCAGGATCGACAGGCGGCGGCCTAGCATGGGGCTACTCATGCGTCCGCCCGCTCGGGGGCCTTGGCGGCGCGGATCAGGTCCTGCACGGTGAACGCGCCGGTGTCAAGGAGCCGCAGGACGCGGTCACGGAACCGGCTGGCCAGGGCGGGCGGGCCCGCCAGGGGGTAGGGCACGGTTTCGGTGGCCAGCCGGTAGAGGACCACACCGGCCACGACCTTGGCCATGAGCACTGCGTCCGCGGGGGACCGCTGCTGCGGCGGTTCAGCGGCGAAGTAGGCGGCCAGCAGGGCCGGGACGAGGGTCCGTAGGTGCCCCGCCCACCGAAGGTGGTGGATCAGCAGGTGCGCCAGGAAGTAGCCGATGTCGTACAGGGGCCAGCCGCGGTGGACATTGTCGAGGTCGCAGATGGCTACGCCCCCCGCGAGGCTGAGGTTCTTCGGGGCGAGGTCTCCGAGGATCAGCTGCTGGCCGGGCAGCGCGGCCAGCTCCTCGCACGCCCGCGACAGCGCGTCGTGTCCCGTGGCGCGAAGGCAGAAGCCGAAGGTATGGTCCCGGAACCATACGTCGCCCTGCGAGCGGATCTCGGTCCGCACGTCCTGGGTGGCCTGGTGGATGCGGCGCAGAGTGCTGCCCAGCCGCGTCATCTCCTCGGCGGTGGCCGGGCGCTGGTCGAGGTGCTGGTGGTAGTTGCGGCCGTCGGGGAAGACGTCGGTGAGGATCATGGCGTGGGCCGCGGCGCGGAAGGCCAGCACCCGGGGGAAGACGGACGGCTCCACGCCTGCGTAGACCTCCAGCGCCCGGCGTTCATCGGCGATCATCGCCGGGTCGGTGCGCAGTGCCGGGATACGGGCGAAGCGGTCCGCGCGGATCTTGAGTATCACGTTCCCGCACGCCCCTCGGACCCGAAAGACGTGGCTGACGTTTCCGCCGACGGCGCGCTCGATCCCGGCGATCTGCCCCACATGCCGTCGACAGTCGGCGAGGAGGCCGGGCAGGGCGCCACCCAGCAGCGCGGACAGGCTCGGCAGCGGTGGCCCTGGTTCGGGCAGGCTTAGGCTCACGGCGCAGCCTCTCAACGGTCGCCCAGGGTCGCCGGTGCGGGCTCGCGGCTGGTTCGGAAGTCCAGCGCGGCCACCGGGGAGCCGCCGTTCCACTGCTGTGCCATCGACAGATAGGCGCCGGCCATCAGGGTTGCTCCGCGGCGGTGGCTGGTGAACTCGGAGGTCATCTGCTCGCGCGTCCGCCGGCCGTTGAGATATTCGAGGAACTCCCGGATCGCACGCCGCCGGGAGGACTCCTGCGTCGGCGCCTCCACTTCCGACTCCGAGGTCGTGGTGAGTGCGTCGAAGCCGAATCCGTCGTACTTCCTCCAGCCGGGCCGGAACCGGTTGTTGCGGAATACATGCACGTGGATGTGGCCCTCGCGGCCCACCGCATAGGGGTCCTCGCCCGTTGTGCCGTCGCTGAGGGTCTGCAAGGAGTGGAAGTGGATGGCCTGGAAGGGCCCTTGCTCAACGATGTGGTTCTCGTGCCGCACCCGCCCGTTGCCCTTGTAGAGGCTGGCGTGCACGGGGGTCAGGCTGCCACGCTGGGAGAAGCCGTTGTGCGCCAGATTGATGCTGCCCAGCGTGATCGTCCGCCCGCCGCTCTTGTAGGCCGTGGATATGAAGGCGTCCACTTCCCCGAACAGCCGTGTCGCGGAGAGCAGTTCGGCCTCGGTGTACGGGTTCCTCCGTGCGAAGCCGGGGACGAGCCGCTCGTGATCGCGGACGCTCAGCTGGGCTAGGACGTCGGCGGGCCGGGTGATGGTGGCGTGGACGTCCACGGCGTCGAGGACCTTGCCGCTGGTCTCGCCGGCGGCCAGCAGCCACGGCACGATGTCGAAGAAGTGGTAGCCGGAGTGGGCGCATTTGCCGTAGCCCCGGTCGAAGCCGTGGTAAGAGAGGTCGATCAGCTCGTCCGGCATCCGCCACTGCCCGTCGCTGTGGAAGGACTGGACGGAGGTCACTGGGCAGTTGGTCTCCGCCGCGATCTCGGCGATGAGTTCCCGCATCCGCCAGAAGGCCGGATGGTAGCGGCGCTGGCACTGAACGCTCACCAGCGTCTGCGGATTCCGTTCCCGGGCCTGCCGGTAGCTCCCCAGGATGTCGTCGAAGTCGGTGAGGATGGCCCACGCCCGCGCAGGATCCACTGAACAGCCGGCATGCACGCTCAAAGGTTTGTCCAGCAGCACGCTCAGCCGGTGTTCCAACGCCCAGCGGGTGTACACCATGTGGAACGAGGGCTCGGTCGAGACCACCACGGCGTCGATGCCGCATCGGCGCGCCACAGCGTCCAGGGAGTGGCGCACTGGCTCCGGCAGCGTCCGATGGGTGGAGTCGAACGGCTCCACCAGGGTCACCGGAAGGGTCCGAGTGCCGGCCTCCGTGTCATAGGTCACCAAGGCGTCCGCTGCCCCCAGGACATCCACGCTGGTCACTGTGCCTACGAGTCCGGATTCCTGCCCAGCCGCCAGCGCCGGCAAGTGGGTTCTGCGGGCGTGCGGGCCGACGCCGATCACCAAGATGTTCGGGCGGGAAGCCGACGACATGGCGCGGGGCATCACGGGCGTCCCGGTCCTAAGAGTCCCCTTCGGCGCAGTTTGGGTAGGACGCCCTCGCCGACCCAATACGCCTCCTCCAGGTGCGGGAACCCGGAAAGGATGAATTCCTCGATCCCGAGCGCCGAGTACTCGGCGATGCGGTCCGCCACCTCGGCGTGGCTGCCGACCAGCGCGGTGCCGGCGCCTCCGCGTACCAGCCCCACCCCGGCCCAGAGGTTGGGGTAGACCTCCAGGTCGGCCGTTTGCCAGCCGACCCGGAACCCCTCGTGCAGCGCGCTCATCCGGGCCTGGCCGGTCGACTCGCTGCCGGCCAAGATGCCCTGCACCCGGTCGATGTGCTGGTGGTCGAGGCCCCCCAGCAGCCGCTCGGCCGCCGCCCACGCCTCCGCCGAGGTGTCCCGGCTCACCACATGGAACCGGATCCCGAACCGCAGCTCCCTGCCGGCCTCCCGGGCGAGCGCGCGCACCCAGCTGATCTTCTCCTCGACCTGCTCGGGCGGCTCGCCCCAGGTGAGGTACGTGTCCACATGGCGCGCCGCGACCGGGCCCGCCTCCTGCGAGGACCCGCCGAAATACAGCTCGGGTATCGGGTCCGGCGGCGCCAGAACCGTCGCGCCGCGGACGTCGTAGTGCTCGCCCCGGAAGTCGAAGGGCGTCCCGCTCCAGGCGCCGCGCAGCACGGTGAGGAACTCGCCGGTGCGGGCATACCGCTGGGCCTTGGAGAGGTGGTCGCCGAAGCGGGCCTGCTCCTCCCGCTCACCGCCGGTGACAATGTTGAGGAGCAGCCTGCCCCGGGACTGACGCTGGAACGTACTGGCCATCTGAGCGGCCAGGGTCGGCGAGGTGAAGCCCGGTCGGAAGGCGACCAGGAACTTCAGCCGTTCGGTCTCCTGCGCGAGCGCCGCGCAGGAGAGCCAGGCGTCCTCACACCAGGTCCCGGTCGGGGTCAGGACCGCGTCGAATCCGAGATACTCGACGGCCTGGGCGATCTGCGCCAGGTAGCGGATGTCGGGCGCCCGGAAGCGATCCGCGCCGGGGTCCGCTGCCTCGGCTGGGTCGTTCTCCGGTCCGTGCGTGCCGCGCGTCCCAACGGTCAGGGACCGGCCGTCGCTGGCCGTGGGCAGAAACCAGTGGAACTTCACATCACACTCCAGGTTCTGTCGGACAACTCAGTCGGTATCGAAATCACCGGATGCACGCGCACACAGCCGCCGGTACACCGCCTCGGCTACGTGGACCGCGCCGGTGCGCCGGGCTGCGGCCATGCGCGCCCGGCTGGCCTGGCCGGGCAGGCGCAGCCGCCCCCCGTCACGGGCCACCGCGTTCTGCATCGTCTGCACTAGGCGGGTGTTGCTCTCGGCGCTGGCGCTGACCTTGCCGCCGAACGACGGGTCGAGGGCGATGAACGTGTAGCCGGTGCGCCAGGTGGAATCCACATCGCTGCTCATGGGGAACCCGAACAGCGATCCGGTGAGGATCTGCAGGAGGAGGGACACCGCGAATCCGCGGTGCTCCCCGAAGATGACGGCCGAGGCCGCGGAGTCCGGGTCGTCGGTGAAGTCCCCGTTGTCGTCTACGAAGCACTGTCCTGGTAGCCGGTCGCCGCTGCGCCGGCACTCCCAGAGCACGCCCATGGGCGCCAACGTGGTGGACATGTCCGCCACGAAGGGTTCGTCGAGCGTGGGGAAGGCGAAGCTGAGGGGGTTCACGCCGAGGAAGGGGGTCCGGCCGCCGTGTACCGTGCTCTCGGCTCGGGAGGTGTTCATCGCCACGCCGATGAGGCCGTTCAGGGCGATCCGCTCGCTCCACTGCGCGAGAATGCCATACCGCTGAGTGTTGATCATCCCGACTACTCCAGCCCCGAATTCTCCGGCCTTGCGCATGGCGACCTCGATGGCGTAGTCCGCGCTGACGGGACCGATCTCGCGTTGCGCGTCGATGACGGCTAGGGCACCGCGTTCACGCACGATGTGAGGGGTGCCCTGCCGGTGCGGGAAGTACCGCGACTCGAAGCAGAACTTCGCCACCCCGTGCGCGGGCTTGCCCCGCAACTCGCCAGCTAGGTAGTGCTCGACGACGAAGCCGACCTTGTCCTCGGGAACGCCGGTCGCCCGGCAGACGTCGACCATGAGCGCCCGGAGTTCCTCGATCGCGACTTGCATCCGTCACCACCCCACGCGGCCGCGGCGGAGGGGGAGCCGGGTCGGGCAGCCAGATCGGCCCGCAGCGCTACGCCTTCCGGCTCTCGCGGAGAGGCCGCCGGGAGTGTGTCCGTGGCCGGGCACGGGCATGCCGGGGCCGCTGGCCGGGAGTATCGCAGGGTGCTGGCGCATGGTGCTCCCTTGCGTGGTCGGATGGCTTGCGTGATCGCAGTGCGTGCGGCTTGCGGCTGGGGTTGATCGGCGGCGCCGACGAGGCGGATAAGGAGCCGGTGGCGGTTTGACCCGGTGAGGGCCGGGCCCAAAGCCGCTGGCGGAGCCCATATCCGCCGGTCATCCGGCGGCGCGCACCAAGTCGCCGAGGACGGTCCGGCCGCGCTCGACGAGCATCGGCTCCTGCTTGGTCAGGCCCGTGTTCAGATAGGAGACGGCCAGCCGGGCGGTGAGGAGAGGGAGCACCCGCTGCTCGGCGTCGGAGAGCTCACGTCCGTACCCCTTGAGGAAGGCCCTCTTAAGGTCCGGGCGTGTGGGCCAGACCGCGCCGCACAGCCACACGAGGTCCTCGACGGCCAGGCCGTGGGCGGACTTCTCGAAGTCGATCAGCCCCTGGGTGCCGCGCTCGGCGTCCCACAGCCAGTTGCGGGGCGAGTAGTCGCCGTGCTGAAAGACCAGCGGGAGTCCTTCGGCCAGATCAGGTATCTCTCGGGACACCTGCTGCACCAGGGCCCGCTGAGCGTCGGTGAGGTGCTCGGCGGTGCGCTCCAGGCATGCTGTCGCCTCGTCCGCCTGTTCGGCCATCGACGCCATCACGTCATCGCGCGCGTGGGCCGGGACCGGCTCGGGGTGATCGTGCCACCGCCGCAGCAGCCGCCCTGCCAGTTCGTGCACCCGGGTTTCCACCTCGGCGGTGAGGGAGAGGCCCTTAACCACAAGGCCCGGCAACGGCGAGCTCATGATGGCCCGCAGCCCGGGATCGGCAGACAGCAGGCGGGGAGCCTCACGGGCGGCGAGGCAACGAACCGCGTGCTGGTAGCCGTACACCTCGCGCGCGTAATCCTCCGTGGTCGGGCTCAGCTTCACGTAGGCCTCGGACACCGACGAAGCCACACGCCAGACCCTGGAGTCGCCACGGGGCCAGGAAACGTCGGTGACGTTGGCAACGGCGGGCAGGAAGCGGGTGACCCATTGCAGCAGGTCAGCGGGCAGAGAGGCGTCGAGTGTCATGTGAGGGACTTCTCCGAATCACGTGGGAAACAGGGAGCCGGTGGGGCTGCGCAGTCAGGCAGGAGCGGGGCCCGCCCAGCCGCATGGGGCCGCGTACCAGCGGGTCCTGGCACGGTAGCGGCCCTGCCAGCCGATACTGGCACCTCGCCATCAGATCACCGCATCCGACGCGGCGGGGGGAAACTGGCGATCCAGGCGCTCAATGAAATCGCGGACCCAGAGGTCGCCGGCCCAGGGCGCCAAGGCGGCCGCGATGTCGCGCACGTAGCGGCGGGCGCGTGTCGAGGTCACCCGTGCCAGGATGTTCAGGGCCTGGTGGTCGGAGTCGAGCGCCTGGTCGAGGTCCCGGGCCTGGCTGGCGGCGGTGGCGAAGACGGCCAGGCGTAGCCCGACGGCGCGGGTGTGCTGGTGGTTGGACATGTTGGTCGCCTGCCTGCTCCACCGCAGTGCGGCCTCAGAGTTGTGGAGGTTCCGGAAGATCTCGGTGGCGTCGCCTGCCAGGCGGCTGTGGGTGACGTAGGAGACGCCCAGGGAGGATCTGACCCAGGGCGTGAGGGCGTACGACAACACCAGCTCGAAGGTGGCGTTGCGCACCGAGGGCCCAGCGGTCATGGATTCTGGTCCCTTCCGGTCCGGGGGAGGACGGAGGGCCCGCCCTCCCGGCGGAAGATCTCCATGCGCCGGCCGCCCGCGGCGGGCAACCCGGCGGTCCGGCGTGGACAAGATGTTTTCCGACGAAGGAGGAAAAGATCTCTGCCCCAGCCGGGACGAGCGCAGCGAGAGCCGGGTTGCCCTCCGCCAGGCCGACGCGACACCACAACCGCCCGGGAGGGCAGGGCGACGCGCTGGTGACGCGGTGCTCGATTCGAGTGATGTCAACAGGTCGCCGGTCTAGGAACCCAATGCTGTCCTAGTCATGACCCAGACGACTGCCCGCTGGACGCTCCAGCGCGAGAAGGTCTGCTCATGGCCGAACGCAGCCAGCGTTGGACTACTGTCCGGTTCGCCGGTCCCTACGGCAGGAGCAGTTCAAAGACGGCGCGATCCTTGCTCGGTCCCTTGAAGTTTCGAGTGACCGCGACGCCATTGGCGGTGTAGTCGCCCGGGGTGTTTGCGAATCCCATTGAGGTCCAAGCGGCATAGGCGGCGGCGTTGTCCGGCTCTGATGTGAGATAGATCCGTCGGCAGCCCCATTCGCGGCCCTGACGACGAACGACGTCGACAAGGGTGGCGGCAACGCCTTTTCGGCGGTGGTCTGGGTGGGTCATAACGTCCTGGATGTAGATCTCGCGCGGGTCCTCTTGACTGCGCATGGCGATCAATGCCCCGACGACGACGCCGTCCATGAGGGCGACCGGGCAGGTCGACGCAAACAGGCGGGCGTAGAGCCAGTAGTCGGATGATGTTCGTGCTCTGATGTATGGGGCGCCCAGGTCCATCAGCTTCAGGACGTCATCGGTGAGGTCCTGGTTAAGGGCGGTGACGCGCATTGCCCCATCATCCTTCCCGCTGGGTACGCACGATTTTGAGGAACTGTTCCGCGGCCGATCTCGGCCGGACTGCCTCGGTGATGCTACGCCCTACGATCAGGATGTCCCAGTCCTGGCTCGCGATGACGGGGAGGTCGGTCGTGCTGAATCCGCCGGACACGGCGACTGGCAGTCTTGACCAGCTACGCAGGGTGCGGGCGCGGGCCAGTGGGTGGCTGACGCCGATGCCGATGTCGATGTTCGAGGTGATGGTGAAGCCGTCGACGCCTGCCCGTTCCATGTCGCGCACCCACTGTTGAGTAGCGTGCGAAGTAGCGACATCGAGCAAGATGGGAGTACCCAGTCGGCGCCCGGCCTCGACGGCGGCAGACACGCTTGCCGCCGTGGCGGGTCCGATCAACAAGACGACATCGGCGCCGGCTTCGGCCGCCTGCTCAACCTGGTCACGGCCCCAGTCCGCCGACATCATCTCCGCGACGACTCGTGTGGCCCCCACGACCTGCTTGACGCGCTCGATGGCCCGCACCCCAACCTGCTTGATCAACGGATCGCCGACCTCGATGAAGTCGACGCCGGCGGCGGCGAGTGCCTCGGCCACGTGGAGGGCCTGGTCAAGATCGCGCAGATCGAGTGCGACTTGCACGGCGTGTTGGCCCCGCAGCCGGCGGAAATCCTCGCGCCTGGCCCTGCCGTCGACCTCACCTGCTATGGCGCGTCCGTCGTGTCGGGTGGCCGCTATGGCGTTGGCCTCTCGTTGGACCAGCCAACTTCTGCTGCTCTGGCCCTCAAGCGCCAACCTTTCGAGAGTCTGCTCGGAAAGTGTTGTCCAGCCGGTTCGGAACTCTCGCAGCAGGCCGAATAGTGCACGGTCGCGAGTGGCCGACTCGTCGGCTCGATCTCCGCCAGTAAGCAGGAGCAGCCGGTGTCGAAGAAGCGCGGCATCGGCGGGTGCGTCATCCCATTGCTCTTTGTCGGCTAGCAGGCTGGCTGCCAACGCCTCGTCATTCCATGGTTCGTTGGGGAGGCTGAGAAGTCCGCGCAGCAGGTTTGCGCGGACGTGCCAGTTCGGGTCAGCGATGAGGGTTTGGAGTTGCTCGCAGAGTTGAAACGGAGTCGTGGCGAGTGCTCGCGCGACCGCCGCTCGAACCTTGTAGTCGTCATCAGCCGCCAGTCGCCGAATAACGGGCAGGGTGAATCGCTGATGGCGGTTCGACTCACCCAGCAGACCCTCTGCGAGCGCCGCACGAACACGCCAATCCGTATGCGACACCAGGGCTGCGAGCCAGTCGTCCGATGAGATGCCGTGGAACAACGCGGCGTGCCGCGCGAAGAAGGTGGCTTCTTCACCCCGTTCCAAATCGGCGGTGGCGAGCAGTTGGGCAGCCATGTCCGCGTCGAGGGATTGCTCCAGGTGCACTAGCATCTCGGCCCACACTGACTGACCGAACGTACGCAACACCGTGATGACCCATTCGCTGTAGGTCTCGCCGAGCGCTGCCGAGACGGCGACGCCCGACAGCAGCGCACGGGCAAGATCGAGCCCTCCGGGCTGCGTTGACCGAGTCGCACACGACCGCAAAACCGGCGTCGAGCTCATAGTCGCCGTTCGGGCACGCAGCAGGAGTGGCAGCGCTGTGTCGGCCGATATCGTTGGCGAAAGGGCGATCGCGGACGCCAACTGTGGGTCGCGCTCATCGATCCGACAGATCACGAACTCGAAGACGCCTCGGGCGGTAGCCGATGCGGTGGCCTGCTCCGCCAGATCGTTGAGGGCGCTCGCGCTTGCGACCGATCGGCCCTTTTCGACCAGCAGGTCGGCAATGCGGACAGCCGCGAAATACTCCCGAATGATGTCGTGGGCGAACCGGGGTCCGCTGGCGGAGCTGACGACGAGCTGCGGGAGGTCGGTCGGCATGCTCGGCGGGCTTCCCCGGTCGAGCCGGAGCGCCGTCGCAGGCAGCAGGGGCGGCGGCAGTATCTCCGACTGGCGTATCGCAAGGTCTGAAAGGGCTTCGACTGTGGTAGCCCTGTCGGCACCACCCCGGCGAAGGATCGTTTGGACGCAATGGTCGACGAGGCGAAACGCCGTGGCAGGGCGATCCGGCCCCGTCCGGCCAGCGGCATGCAGCAGAGCCAGGTAGAGCGGAACCGTCGCAAGCTGCTGCACCGATGGCGGCAACTCCGTGAACGGTGTCTGGCCGGGCTCGGCCGCGGCTTCCCACACCCGCCGGGCCTGCTCGTAGCGCCACGGCGTTAGACGAAGGGATACACCGCGATCACGCGGGTCTGGCTCGTAGATCGATGCCGCGAGGACCGGATGCGCCGTCAGCTCAAGGTCGGGCGGCGTCCGTATCACGAGGATGAACCGGATCGTCGGCTCCGTTACCTGGCGTAGCACCATGTCCAGCTGGCGGCTGACCTCGTGCAGTTGTTCGCGCGAGTTGATACCGTCGATGATCACGAGCAGCGTACGGTCAAGCCGAGACGCCTGCTGCTCCAGCGACAGTAGCGGATCGTCCCCCCTTGGCATGGACGCGTAGCGGAGGATCTGGGACGGAAGATCAAGTTGTCCGAGCGGCCACGAGTCGACGGTGTGGATCTGGCTGTCAACGCTTGCGGCCAGTCCGGAGACCAAATGGCCGATCATCGTGGTCTTGCCACATCCGGACGGTCCGTTGACGACGAACGCTCGGGCAACGGATGCGAGGAAGCGACGCACCTGCTCCGTTGCGCCCTCCGGCGGGAGGAAAGGAAGGCTGCCCGTGCTTGTCTGCATCGCAGCCGCGAGCGTGGTCGTCCGTTGTACCGACCTGCCACCGAGATCCTGATTGGCCGCACCGCGGCTCGACTCTGGCCAGGCATTCACCGTGCCTGCAGTCGAGCCATCTCGGTCGGGTGCCGGCGAAGGCGCCTCCAGGTCGGCGAGGATCAGATGGAACCGGCGTTGACCGGCCTCGTTCAGCTGTGCCAGGGCCGTGTCAAGCAGCTGCTGGGTCTCGAATCGCAGTTGTGCGCGGCTGCCGCGTCTTTCCCACGTTGAAACTGAGTTGATGTTGAGGCCTATGTACGCCGCGAAATCACGGACGCTCATCCGCTTGGCCTCGCGCAGTGCCCTGGCCTCCAGCCCGGTCCACCGCGCCACCACCCCGCCCACGGGTGTGTCCCCTCTATCGATGAACCACTTGGTCGCGCGTCCGCCCCTCATGGTATCGAAGTCTCCGCTGATCATGGTGCCTACGGTCGATCAGCGCATGCGCGGCGACGCGAGCCTGATCAAGCACATGCCCATCGACCGTTACTAAAGGGAAACGTGGTTACTGGACCACGGAAATGGCATCGCCGCAGGTCAGGGCTTCGAAATTGTCCAGTAGCATAGTTTCTCATTAGTAGTAGATCGTGCGTCCATGATTTCGAACGCCGCCCGAGCTCAGCCTGAGCCCATTCACCACGGTCACGGTACCTTGACGAACGTTGTGTCAGCGCTACCTGAGGTGTAGAGACCGGCTCGGGCCTGCACCGTCCCGGCTTGCCCTCCGGTCTCCGCGCAGGTCGAACAGCATTTGAGGGGGCGCTCACGCAACTCTTGGGATACTTCGTCGGTGCGGAATGGCTCCCAGCCTTGCAGGCTTGGGGGGCCGGGCAGCTGTTCCCGAGTCTGGTTCGGGCAGCGCCAGCCTGGACTTGTGCCTCAAGTCGCACCAGAGTCCGCCGATAGCGGCGTGTTATCCGATCGCGGGCTGGGTCACCGATGACGCCCTGACAACACCGGGACAAGACCAGTACGGGAGTGTCTTTCGCCGGCAGCCCCGTTACTCGACGCTGATCGTGGACGTACGAGAGGTGGCCAACGAGGCGGAGCTGGTGAACGGTTTGGCTACTAGCAAGATCCCTTCAACAGGTCGCCCAACGAGCCGGGCGAGTAGGTCGCCGACCCTGCTGGCGGTCGGTGACGGGACCGAACTGGCAGCCGAGCGCCGTCCGTGGTCGCCGTTCGGTGTCGTGCGAGGGGCGGCGTTCGCATACCTACCTGGCCATCCGCCCTGCACCCCACGGGGGTGGGGTGGAGTTCGGTGCCCTCGCGTACGGCGCCGGCGGCGCGCCCGCCGCGACCGCGATGGCGGACCAGATCCGGTCGTGGGACCACGATGGCCGCAGCGAACCGACGTTCCGGTACTGGTCGGTTAACCGCGACCGCTCCAATTTCCGCACACCCGTAAAGGACACTGCTGTGACATTGCAGGTTGACGATTCCGCCGCCTTGCGCGCTGCCATGGTGGCCGCGCTACGTGAGGAGGGGTTGATTGCCTCCGACCGCGTGGCCGCCGCCATGAACGCCGTCCCCCGCCAGGACTTCGCGCCTGGCGAACCACTGGACAAGGTGTACGAGACGCACACCACCCTGGCCCCTAAGATCGGTGCCGATGGGCGTCAGACCAGCGTGGTGTCGGCATCCCATATCCAGGCCATCCAGCTCGAACAGGCCGGTATCGAGGACGGCATGAACGTCTTGGAGGTAGGTTCCGGCGGCTATAACGCCGCCTTGATCGCGGAACTCGTTGGCACGGCTGGTTCGGTGACCACCGTCGACATCGATGCCGACATCGTGGCCCGGGCCCGCACGGGTCTGCGCACCGCCGGGTATGAGCATGTTAATGTCGTGCTCGCCGATGCGGAACACGGCGTGCCGCAGTACGCTCCGTATGACCGGATCATCGCGACTGTCGGCGCGTGGGATATTCCTCCGGCCTGGCTCGACCAGCTCACGCCGACCGGCCGGATCGTCGTTCCGCTGCGCTTCGCCGCGATCACCCGGCTCATCGCCTTCAACCGCAGCCCCGACACTCCGGTTCTGACCGCTGGCAATTACCGCCTCGGCTCCTTCGTGCCCATGCAAGGCGACGGCGCTGCCACCGAACGGATGGTTGGCATCACCCCGGACATCGCCCTGCGCCTGGACCCCCAGCAGGACGCCACCTTCGACGTACCGGCGCTGCGCAAGGCCCTCAACAGCACGCCCATCGAACGCTGGTCGGGCACACCGTTCGACATGCCGGACGAATTGGAACTCTTCCTGCTTACGAGCGGCCCCGAGGTCCCCATGTTGCACGCCGCTCAACCCGCCGTCGACCAAGGTGTCGTCAACCCCTCGGTCCGCCGAGGTACCCCGGCGATCGTTCGTGGCGGTAGCTTCGCCTACCGCATCAAACGAGAGAACGCGGGGAGCGTCAGCGGTTACGAGACCGGGGTGGTCGCCCATGGCCCCGAGGCCGAGCACGTCGCAGACGAGCTCCTGTGCTTGATCCGCGACTGGGTCGGCGACCACTTCCGTCGCGGCGCCGCCCAGATCGCGTACCACCCGCACACCGCCGACACGAGCGACGTGACCGGATGGCGTACCACCAAGCGGCACGGCACCCTCGCCATCAACTGGTCCTAGAAGCTCCCGGCGCCCTTGATTCCCCTTGTCACAAGACAGGAGAGGCGCCGGAAGAACCGCAACACCTCAACTCAGGGAGGGTTGTCATGACCATCCGACTCACCACCCCGCCGCAGCCGGCCACCGGCATCGGCCAGACCCCCGACGACGACTTCGACCTCGACATCGAGTTCATCGAGGCCGGCGGCACCGTCGAGCACATCATCAAGATGACCGACGACAACTGCGGCACCACCTGCCAGTCCGCCTGCACCAGCTGCTGACCGCAGGCTTGCCTTGTCGTCAGCTGACGGCTGAGCAGGGCTGGCAGGACCGGACCGGCTGAACACGCCGGCCGCAGAAACACCGCAGATGACGCGGATGCCCGGCCCCGAGCCTGAAACAACGCGGCCCCGGGCCGGGCACCTGCCCTGCAACGGAAGGCTTTGACGAAGGGAGGCAGCGTGTATCGGAGCATGGACGACGCGCTGCTGGTCCGCGTGGCCGTGTGCCCGCCTGACCAGCTCGGCCCATGGCCTGACCTGACCAGCCCCGGCGCATCCAGCTGGCAGCCGTGGTTGCACCAGACGATTCAGGTCCCCGGATTCGCCGCGGCGCTGGAACACGCCAGCCCCACCCTCGCCGACCGCCTCAGCGTTGCCCTTAACGGCGGCCTGTCGCAACCGGACACCCGCCGCGTGGTCCTCGCGGTCATGCGGTACCTACTGCGCGCTACCACCCGCGCCACACCGTACGGGCTGTTCGCCGGCGTCGCCCCCGCCACCGCTGGTCGCACCGCCAGCGTTCGCCTCGGCACCGCCCACCGCCCGGTCGCCCGTATCCAAGCAGCCTGGCTGACCGACGTGGTCGCCGAGTTGGAATCCGATCCGCAGGTCCGCCCGCACCTAGTACTGCGCGCCAACGGCCTGCTGATCGAACGCGGCGAGCAGCTTGTACTCGAACACCGTGCCAGCCACACACCCCGAGGTGCGCCAGTGCACCTGCGGATCCGTGCCACCCCCGTGATCCGCGCAGCGCTGGCCCTGGCCGCCGCTCCAATCCGCTGGAGCGAGCTCAGCGACAAGATCACCGCTGAGGGCGGTGTACCGCTGGCCACTGCGGACCGGTTGATCGCCCAGCTTGTTTTCCAGCGGCTGCTCTTGACGAGCCTGCGCCCCCCGTCCACCGCTACCGATCCGCTCGCTCATCTTGTGCACCAGCTTGAGGCTTTCCAAACTGAGGGTGCCGGGGTGGGCGCGTTGCTGACGCGGCTGCGGCAGGTCCGTGCCCAGAAGGCCCTGCACGACACTGCACCGGGATGGGCTATTGCCGCAGTCCGCCGCCGTGAACTCAACGACGCTGCCGCCGCCCTTGCTGCCGAAAGGTCGCCGGTCGGTGTCGATCTGCGTGTCGACTGCGACCTGGTGCTGCCCCGCACGGTGACGGCCGAGGCGTGCCGGGCAGCCGCCGCGCTGGCCCGCCTTGCTCGCCCCCTGACGATCGGCTGGAAGGATTGGCACTCGCGGTTCCTGGATCGTTACGGCTTACATGCCCTCGTACCGGTCCGCGACGCGGTCGATGCGGATGTCGGGCTCGGCTACCCGGCCGGATTCATCGGCGCCCCACCTGTCGCGCCGGCGGCGGTCACCGACCGCGACCGGGCCTTGCTCGCCTTGGCGCAGCGTGCTGCGCTGCACCGCGAGCAGGAGATCGTCCTGACCGACGCTCTGCTGTCGACCCTCGCTGGCGCCGCGTCGGCCGATGTCCAGCCGTCCACCGAGCTGACCGTGCGTGTGCATGCTTCCACCATCGAGGCGATGGCTGATGGGGATTTCCTGCTCTCGGTCGTACGAGCGTGTAGCCATGCCTTCATGACCGCCGGCCGTTTCCTGGACTTGCTTGACGAGTCCGATCAGTGTCGGATGGCCACTTGTGCCACAGGTAGCCGGCCGGCCAGCCGTGGCGCCCTGCTCGCCCAGTTGTCGGCGGTCACCCGCTACACCGTCAGCCTGGACGTTGCTCGTGCCCCTCAGGTGCTGCCTTACCTGATCCCGGTCGGGGAGTACCCCACCACGACCTCGAACGTGATCGGCTTGGATGACATCGCGGTCACCGCTGACGCTCACCGCCTCTATCTGTTCTCGATCTCCCGCCAGTGCGCGGTGCAACCGGTGCCGGTCAACGCGGTCGAGCGCGTCCGGCACACCCTGCCGATCGTCCGCTTTCTCGCCGACGCCCCTGCCGCCCTAGCGACTCCATTTACCCCATTCGACTGGGGGCCGGCGGCCCGAGACCTGCCCTTCTTGCCCGCGCTGCGCTACGGCCGGACCTTACTCAGCCCGGCCCGCTGGCTGCTGCCTGCCGCGGACGTGCCCGACCGGACAGTTGGATGGGAGCAGTGGGACTCCGCACTGACCGGCTGGCTCGACGCGACCGGCTGCCCGCCGTTGGTCTCCCTCGGCGCCGGAGACCAGAGCGTCGGCCTCGATTTGGACGAACCCGCTCACCGGGCCCTGCTTCGCGATCACCTGGCACGCAACCCCAGCGCCCTGCTCCGCGCTACCCCAGGCGGCAACGCCTGGATCGGAGGCCACGCGCACGAGATCGTCATCCCCCTGACCGCCACCACACCCACGTCACCGGCACCCCGCGTTACCAGCCACGTGGTCGATGTGCAAGCCCACGGCATCCTGCCCGGCAGCAGCCACCAATACCTCAAGGTGTATGCGCGCCTCAACCAGCAGACCACCATCCTGAGTAACCATCTGCCCGCACTACTCGACCAGCTCCCACCTGGCAGCAGCTGGTGGTTCCAGCGCTACGTCGACCCCGACCCGCACCTACGGCTCCGGATCGACGGGGTGCCGGTCGAAGCGATCACCGCATGGGCCCAGCAGGTGATCGACGCAGGTCTGACTTGCCGGATCCAATGGGACACCGACTTCCCCGAGCCTGGCCGCTTCGGCGGCCCGGCCGCGTACGCGGCTACCACCACCGTGTTTACTGCGGACTCCGCAGCCGTGCTCGCCCAGTTGTCCATCACCAGCCACCGCCAGGGACCCGACTGGCAAGCGCTGACCGCTGCCAGCATGCTCGACATGAGGGGCCGAGATCATTCCGGACAGCGGAATTTGTGATTGTACTTTACGAGGCCAGCTGAAGCTCTGCGTACTCATCGAGAGCCTCGAATGGCG
>NZ_JBFBCI010000087.1:0-25438 GCF_040683095.1 Sphaerisporangium sp. NPDC051017 | reverse complement strand
CCAGATCGAGACCGGTGACGAGCTCGGTGACCGGATGCTCGACCTGCAGCCGGGTGCCCTGCGCCGGCCAGGGGTGGTGGTCAGGCGGCGTCGGCGTAGATATCGGCGGCGTCGAACTCCTCGGCGAGGTCGGCTATCTCCTCCTCCATGTGGGCGGCCAGGTGGACCTCCTGTGGATCCGCTGCGGCGTCCGCGGTACCGGATGCCGACGCCGGGCCGGCGGAGGCGTCCGGCTCGGCAACGGGGCCCGGTTCGGACTCCTGCGTCCCCTGCGGTGCCTGCTCGACGGCGTCGATCGGCTGGTCATCGTGCTCCTCGTCCTGACCGGTCGCCACCAGCTCGGTACTGGTCTGGTCGGTGTCTGCTTCCTCGATGAGGTCTTCGGCGGGGTTGTCGCCGCGGTAGGGAACGCCGTTCGCGACGGCCTTCTCGATCGGGCTGGGCTCATAGCCGTGCTTGGCGCCAATCTCGGCGACGAACCGCAGCCACGCCCCGGCGTCCTCGCGGGTGCACGGGGAGTACTTGTCCTCGCGCCAGGTGTTGCGCCGCTCCCCATCACCGGTGATCTCCCGCTCGTAGGCGGTCGCGATGGGCGCGAGCGCGAGCATCCACAGACCCGGCTGGGTACTCTTGGCCACCGTCTCCGGCGCGGGGGCGCCGAAGGACTCGAACAAACGGGAGTGACGGGCGCCGCCCAGCGCGCGGCACAGCGGCTCGGGCATCGTGACGAGCTGCTCGGTCACGAACCGGGCGATCGTGGACGCCACGTTCCTGGGCAGGGCCCTGAGCATCAGGAACTCGTGCAGCCACTGCTGCCGGACCGTGCCAGCGGCGACCCACGCCTTGTTCCCTTCGACGACGATCTTGCGGTCGGCGTTCGGCTTGGCCTCCTGGGCGACGGGCGCCACGACGGCCGGTTCGGGAGGGCTGGTAGTGCCGGTCTCAGCGAACACGTGGCCGTGCTTGACCGGGTCCAGGCAGTAGTGGTTCGGGGAGGCGCTCATCCAGGAGCCGAGCGACGCGCCCCGGCCGGGGCAGTCGGCGTGGGCGTCGGCGTCCATCTGCTGGGAACCGTTCAAGAGGCGGGACAGCGGTACGGCCCCCTCTGGCCGTTCGGTGGTGACCGTGATCCCCGAATGCTCCAGTTCGGCGACCATCTTGGCGCGGCGTGCTTTGGCTTCCCGCTCGTCCAGCAGGCGCTGCACCGTGTACTTCAGCGGGCCGTACCGGCTGCGGCGGATCACCTCCATCGCCTCGGGGTCATCCTCGAACGGCTTGAGCAGCGCCAGCTCCTCCAGTGTCCACTCGTAGTCCATCCCCGCAGCGATCTCCTTGGCCATGTAGTTGAGACCGCCGGCCCGCACCCCGGCCTTCACCTCGCCCGCGGAAAGGCCCGTGGCCTTGCGGATCTCGGCTCGCGTCATCCCCGCCTGCGCCGCCGAGAACAGCGCCTGCGCCTCCTCATGCACCGTCAGGCTCGTGCGGAACCTGCTGCTGATCAGCATGTGTAGGTACTGAAGACCCTCGTCATCGGCGGTGTCGGCGGAGAAGAAGTACGGCACCGCCGACAGCCCGACCTTCAGCGCGGCGTCCAGGCGGACATTGCCATCCACCACCCGATAGCCGCCGCCTGGCTCGACGGTGATCTCCAGCGGAGTGATGATCCCCGCTGACGCGACCGACCGGCAGAAGGCCTGGTCGGCCTGCTTGTCCTCCCGGACATTTCCGGGGTGGGAGACCAGCAGCTCCACCGGGATCACGGGACGCTCGGTGTACGCCAGGTCCTCGCTTCGCCAACCCTCAGCGGCCAGGTCCCCGTTCGCCGGGACGTCCTGATCGGCGACCACGCCTTCCAGAACGTCGGGATCGGTTGCGACTTCGGTCATGTGCCCTCCACAGACTCATCGCGCCGGGCTGGCCTGGCCACCGCCTTGCTGCAGCGACCGGGGGACACAGGGATGGTCCCTGCCCGGCTCAAGGCGCCCGCGACGCACGCAGCCGGGAACGCAATCCGGCGGACCCGGCACGGCCAAGATGTTTTCCGACAGGAAAAGATCTTTGGGCGGGGCCGGGACGAGCGAAGCGAGAGCCGGTTGCGGGCACGGCAAGAGTGACGCAGCCTTGAGAGCCGGGCAGGGACCTGGGACGCACGGACGGCGTGCGCTCCACGGTGCCGAACAGAGGGCGAGAATTGCTGGTGTCGCAGCGTGCCGGGATTCCTTCGGTGAGATCTCAGTCGTCTCCGGAGACGATCACCGGTTGGCGTTTGATGATGGCGAAGACCGGGGTGGAGGGCCCGACGTAGGCGCCGGTGACGTTGTAGTCGATCCACTCGCCAGCCTCTTCTTCGTCCATGCCCCACCCCAAGAGGACCCGTAGGCAAAGAGCCAAGTCGTACAGAGCGACGACCCGCCGCGAGTTGCCGAACCAGCCCTCGGCCATACCGATCAATGCGTCCTCGAAACCGTCGGCCAGCAACGCTTCGCCGTCACTGCACTCGGCCAACCGGTCCCGGATGTCCTCAAAAGACGAGTCAGTCATGCACGCGGCCCGGCCTTCCCACGGCGGGACCGGCCGCTTCGACGACGGCCACAGCCCTGCGGGGCCATCACGAGCGGCAGCCCGCTCCTGACGTCGAAGGGCTGGCCGGCCGCCACCGAGGCCTTGAGCTGATCCTGGAAGTCCCTGGCCAGGGCCGGGACACGAAACGAGCGACCCTTCCTGTGACCGGCCACAATCCAGCAGACTCGGTGGACCGGACCTCGCGGGCCCTCGTGTCTGCCAATCCAGTCACAGATCCAGATCTTGTAGGTGATCCCATGCTGATGGCCGCGAGCGTGGGAAGTTTTGCGGTCGATGGGTGATGCGTTCATGCTGCGAACAGCTCCCTTGTTCGATGAGGGTTCACCGTCCCGGCTGGAGTGGTTGGGCTGACTCGCACCCCACCGGGACGTTCATCCAGAGGCCTACACCTCCGGATATCGCGACACGGGGGCTACGCCAGACTCGGTGATCTACCCCTGTAGACGATACAAGGGTAAATTATACTCATGTATATGCGCTGGTCAATGGTCCTCACGCATTGGCGACAGCGTGGAGTGGCGGCATCGCCGTACGGCCTTGTCTCAACCGTGAGTCGGCGCCGCGAGATCGCTTGTCGTCCGCCGCGCCCCCGCCACCAGCGGCTTCATGGCCCTGCCCCGCCGCTGGACCGTCGAGCGCACCCTCGAATGGCCCATGTTCCACCGGCGCCTGGCTTGCGACTACGAAGCCCTGCCCGCCCGAGTCGTTGTCTGGGGTGTAGACGGTTCTGCTCCAGTGCCAGCGCCGCATAGCGTGTGACCCCGGAGCTGGCACCGCTTCAGATTGGAAGGTATGGGCTGGGCTTGCCGTGCCAGCTCACGATTAGGGCGTCGCGGGCGCGGGTGGCGGCGACGAACAGTAGGGAGCGGGCCTTGCGCTGCTCGTGTTCATAGCGAAGCGGGTCTTCGGTGCGGTAGCGCTCGATCATGCCGGTGCGTGGGATGATGCCGTCGCTGGCGCCGACGATGGCGAGCCGCTGGTACTCGAGGCCCTTGAATCGGTGCATGGTACCGACGTGGATCTCGCCGTCGCCCTTGGGGCCGTCCTTGGTGAGCTCGGCGCAGGTGATGCCCGCCTTGGTCGCCAGGTAGTTCATGGTCTGGCTGACCATCTCCCGGTCGGCGACGCATACGGCGATGCGGCCGCTGGGGTCGAGGGGGGCGCCGTTGCCGTTGCTGGACAGTTCCTTGCGCCAGGTGGTCAAGGTGGTTACGAGGCCTGTGAGTTCGTCATCCCATGAGTCATAGTGGACGAAGCCGGGCTTGGGGCCGTGGAGGACGGAGCGGTATCCGGTGAGGTTGTCGGTGCCCTCGTCGAGGTCGTCGTAAGTGACCTTCGCGTTCGTACTCTTGGGCTGGACGACGCGGAGGGCTTCGGTGAGGATCTCCCTGGTCGTGCGGTAGCTGAGGGTCAGGCGCGAGGACCGGCCGCGGATGTTGACGCCGAGGGCGCCGAGGGCGACCTGGTGGTCGTAGATGCGCTGGTGGGCGTCGCCGGCGATGAACATGTCGTTGGACAGGTCAGGGTTGGCCATGGCGCGCAGCATCTTCCAATGCGCGGGGCGCAGGTCCTGGGCCTCGTCGACGACGATGTGCCGATAGCGGTAGCCGAGATGGCGCATGCCGGAGCTGTCCTCGCGGTGCTCACCGCCGTTGTTGCGGCGGTCGCGGATCTTCGCCGCGCGTTCGATCTCGAAGCGGGCGGCGCGTTCGGCGGCCTGGCCCCAGGTTTCGACGCCGAGCTTGTCGAGGCGGGCGGTGAACTGCTCGATGAGCTTCCAGATATGGTTGCGCTCGGGGCGAGTGAGTGCCCGGCCGCGGCCGGCCCGGCGAGCCTTGAAGTACTCCGAGCGGGTGGGGATCGACTGGCCGAGGATCACCTGCTCCCACTCTTCGAGGATGAATTCCGGCTCCCAGCGCCGGTCGTCGAGCTCGGCCAGCAACTGGCGCATCTCGTTCAGGGCCACGTGGTCGTAGACACGCTGCTTGGCGTGTCCGGGGGCGGTGTTCTCGCCCAGGACGCGGGCGGCGAGCTGGTCGATGTGAGCGATGTCGACGCGGGCCAGCAAGGCGGGGTCGACGAGGGAGGCGAGCCGCAGGCGCAGGTCCGTGGTGAGGTTCTTGGTGAAAGTGGTCAGCAGGATCCGCTTGTTGTCACCGGGGGGCAACTGCTCGGCAAGGTGCTTGACGCGGTGCAGGGCGACGATGGTCTTGCCGGTGCCGGGGCCGCCCGAGACGCGAGCGGGGCCGTTGTAGTGGCGGTGGACGATGCGTTCCTGGGTGGGGTGGAGGAAGACCTTCCAGGCGCGGAAGTCGCCCTCTTCGATGACATTGCGTACGGCGTCGTCGACCGTGGTCACCTTGGTGCGAGACAGGGCCGCGGCGAAGTCGTCCGGGTCCGGGCGCTGGTCGAGTGATACCGGCGCGGTGATCTCCTTGCGCACTTCCTCGATGTCCATCCCGGCGGCGAGGCCGTAGAGGACGTCCTTCGACAGCAGTGGGGCGCCTTCGAGGAGCTGGTCGAGTTCGGCGCTGGTGGTGACGGTGAGCGCCAGCCCGATCAACTGCTCGGCGACACCCAGGTCGCGTAGCTGCCCGGCGTCATACGCGGCCAGCAGCGCTGGAGCGGCGGGTTCGGGCGCGGGTACCGGTTTGGGCGGCTGCTTGTCCGGTTCCGCAGGAGTGAGGGTGATGCCGGCCCTGCGCAGGGCGCTGTCGCCGACGACGGCGAGGTCCACGAACTCGATCTCGCCGGTGACGCGGTTGACCGCGACCTGGAGCTCTTCGTAGACGTCCTTGCGGTGACGGACCGCGAGGACCAGCCAGCTCTCGGTGCCGTCGGCGCCGACGCCGGTAGGGGTGAGCAGAGCCCGGTGGTCACGGTCGATGCGGGCGGACCAGATACGGGAGTCGCCCTTGAGCTTCTTCTTCCTGAGCCCGGGCAGGTCGGGGTTGTTACGGAAGTTGTGGCAGAAATCGTAGAACTGGGCCTTGATCGAGCGGTCGAGCTTGTACAGCTCCTCTTCGGCTTTGCGGTACAGGCTGAGCCGGGCGGTCATCGGAGAGTGCCTTCTTTGGTGTCGGGGACCTTGTCGAGCAGTTCGTCGAGGTGGGCGAGCCATTCGGCCGCGGTGCGGACGATCCAGCCCTCCTCGGTGTACGCGGCGTCGCGTCGCTGCGCCTCATCGTCATCGCCGCCCTGGTGAGCGGAGACCACGGCGATTTTGACGCGGTCGGTGTGCCAGGCGAAGTCGGCCAGCCAGCGGGACGCGCCCAGCTCGTAGCCGAAGACGGGAGCGCGCTTCCCGCGATCGGCGAGCGTTTCGGCGAGGCGGATCAGGTCCGGTGCCTCGCCGGGCTCTTCGCGAAGGATCTCCAAGATGTCCTCGTCCCACGCGGCGTCGCGGAGTCCCTCGGCTACGGCGGCTTCGGCCAGTGAGCCACTCCGCGTGCTGACGGGGCGGACCGCTGCCGCGGGCACGTCGCTAAGGGAGTCCAGTTCGCCGAGCCCGCCGCACACCGCGAGGACCTCGACCTCGAAGTCCGCCGCCGTGCTGGTGGCGAGTTGGACGCCGTCGCCGCCGGACAGGGACAGGAACTGCGTGAGGTTGGTCCAGTACAGCCAGGAACGCCAGCGCTCCTTGTGCTCGTCGGTGTCCAACACGGCGTCGGCGTCGTCGAGGATCGTCAATGCGGTCCACTTCAAGGCCTCGGGATCGGCGGCGTCGAGGACGAACACGATCGGCAGTCCGGTGGTGTCCCGCGTCCGGAATACGTGGACGGGCCCGATCTCGGCCGCGTCCGGCGCGACCGGTTTGTCGCTGCGTCTGACGGGGGAGACGGTGGCCAATTCGCCGCGCAGGGCCGCGACGAGTTCGCTGCGGCGTCCGGTAGCGGTGACCGGAACCGTGCCCGGCTGGGCCCCGAGTCCGGTGACCAGGGCGGACGCCAGGCGGGTCCAGCGGCCTGGATCCGGGTCGCGCAGGTAGGCGATCAGAGTGTCGATCGGGTTGGCGACGACGGCCTGGGCGAAGTGGGCGCGCTGCCCGCCGTATTGCTCGTAGGCCGCCTTGGCCTGCTCCTGCGCACTGCCACCGTACGGTGGCCAGACCGGCTTGGTATGGGTGGGGCGCTTCTCGAACAGGTCGATGTCGGCCCAGGTGACCTGGAAGACGATCTCTCCGTCGGCGCGCAGGCGGGTGCGCTTGGCCGCATCGGCGGCGACCCGGTTGTGCTCGCTGCTGGCGTGGAAGCGGAAACCTTCGAGGTAGACCCTGACCTTCTGTACCGGGCCGTCGACCCGGGTGAAGGAGAAGTCGGCCACGGTGCCGTGGAGCTGCTGCTGTGCGGTCAGCCGCCAATGCGTCACGCCGGAGCCGCTCGTGAAGCGCAGATGCCCGCTGGCGTGGCCGTCTTCGTCCAAAGAGGCGTCGTTGGTGACCTTCACATAATCACGGAGGGCAGCAAGGAAGCGGGCTTCCAGGTCGGATTCCACCTGGGCGTCCAGGCCGACCAGCCCTGTGTGCTGGATCTCGGCGGTCTCCCAGCCGTCCTCGCCGTCCTTGGTGAACAGCAGGGACTCCAGCATGGTCAGCGCGGACCGGCGCGAGACGATGTCCTGGAAGGGCTCGGGGGTGTAGCGGTGCAGGCAGCGGTGGCAGGCTCGGCGCTGCTCTTCGGCGCACGGGCAGTCCCGGAGCATCTGGTACGCCGCAGTCAGGGTGTCGCGGAAGGCGATGGGGTCGGTGAGCCGGTCCAGGTAGCCGGTGCCGCCGGGTAGCGAGTCGAACAGCACCAGGAACCAGCGGCGCTCGCCGCTCTCGTCCGGCATGGACGCCACGGTGGTGGCCAGGTGCTGCGGGTCTCCGCCGAAGTGCAGGTCCACTCCGAGCCGCAGCGCGGCCCGGAAGGAGTGCACCTTGGTGTCCACGTTCGCGGTGGCGGCCGGGATCAGCACCCGCAGAGCCTCGGTCTGCAGCTGGTGGGCGAGCAGCACAGGCTCCTCCCTGGCGTCGCTCTTCTTGCCGCGGCGCAGCGGGCACCACGGGCGATGGTGTTTGAGGCGTCCGCTGCGGGCGGCAAGGGAGTCCAGTTCGTCGGTGTCGTGGTCGAAGACCGGTCGGCCGTCCGCGCTGGCCGCTCCGCACACCGTGCACACGTAGAACGGCGTGATACGCACGTCATGTCCGGCGAAGTCGTCGCGGGCCTGGGCGTCGTAGCGGACCGGTCCGACGTTGAATCGCCGGATCATGGCGCGGCGGCAGTAGTCGACGCCGAACGTCTGGCCGGTGTGCCGCCACGAGCCGGGCTCGATGTCTTCCAGTGGGATGTCGACCGCGTCCACGACGGTGTAGAAGCGGCGGTCGCGGTCATCCTTGTCGTCGCGGATCCGGGCGTCCTCCCGCTTGTCGCGCGAGGTGACGGTGGCGGGTTCGATGACCTGGAACAGGCATGATCCGTCGTCTGCGATCTGCACGGATTTGCAGCGTGGGCACTCGGAGCGGTCCTCCTTGGCGTTCTCGGTGCGCACGTACCCGCAGCCTGGGCACACCCGCCAGGTACGCCACCCCTGCCCACCGCCGGTGGCGATTTCTAACCCGCTGATCTGATGTTTGTAGCCGTTGACGTAGAAGGTGTTGCCGGGGGCCAGCTCCTCCAGCGCGATACGCCGGGGCCGCTCGTAGGTGTAGGTGTCGGAGGTGTAGATCGTCCGGCCCGCAGGGTCCACTCCGTCCTCGCCGTACAGCGTCGCCGACAGAACGGTCGTGGAGTCGATCAGCGCGTAGTTCGGCAGCAGCCCCAGGTCGCACAGCGCGGATTGCGCCGTTGTCTCACCCAGGTTCATCAGGTGCCGCCCGACGCCGCGCCGCTCGGCGTCCAGTTCGGCCTTCTGCCGCGCCTGGTCCGGATCGGAGTCGTGCAGTTCGTCGTGGGCATCGTCGATCTCGCGCAGTCGGCCTCGCAGTGCCCGCTCGCTCCGGAACCACTCCCGCTCGGCCTCCTCGACCGCTGCCCGCAGTCCGTGCACGGCGTACTCGCGCAGGTCGGCCCGGGCCTGATCGTTGACACCGGTGGGGAACAACTCCAGGAACCCGTCCGCGAGATCCTCGCCCTGGGCGATCGCCAGTTCCACCAGGTCGGCCAGGTAACCGGATGGGCCGAACAGGCGGGGCGCCTTGTGCGGCAGCGCGCGCAGCGGAATGCCGTCCGCGCGCACCAGCCGTCCGGCGGCGGCGAGGTCCAGCAGATGGGCCAGGTACTGGCGGCGCAGGATCTCGATGGCCGAGAGGTAGCAGCCCGGCGGCACGATGGTGCCGTCGATGAGGTCCTTGGGACGTTCCAGGAAGTACAGGTCACGGCGCCTGCGGTCCGGGATCGTGAGCAGGAACGCGTTGCCTGTGTTGCGTCCGGCCCGCCCGACCTGCTGAGCATACGAAGCGGGACGGCGCGGCAGCGCGGCCAGGACCACGGCCGACAGGCTACCGATGTCGATGCCCATCTCCAGCGTCGGAGTACAGGAGAGCACGTTGGGGTCCTTGAAGCCCTCGCCCTCCTTGAAGGCCCTTTCCACCTTCTCGCGTTGCGGGCGGGTGAGCATGCCGGTGTGCTCGGCGGTGACCACCTGATAGGTGCCCGCCCCACGGTACAGGCGCCGGTAGTAGTCGCGGGTGTAGTCGCGGTCGCGGTGGTGCACGCCCAGTCCTTCGGGCCGGTCGCCGGCGACGAGGCGGCCTGTGCGGCAACGGTAGGAGGGGCAGGGCTGTTCGTGCCACTGGTCCAGCAGCGACGGGTGGACCGTCTGCTCCCAGAAGCACACCGGGCATCGCACGTATGCGTGCCGGACCTGCTCGTCGTCCAGCAGTTTGGCCTCAATGTTGCCGGGCTTGAGGCCATATGCCCGCAATGAGGTGTCGAGTGGGGTCCGTGCTGACAGCAGTCCCAGCGCGGCCAGTTCGGGTAAAATCGCGGACCAGAACTCCGGCGACAGCTCACGCGGCAGCCCCAGGCAGCGTCCGGCCCACCGCTCGTGCCAGGACAGCCGTCCGGTGGCGAAGTCGAAGTCGCTGCCGTTCTTGGGCCGGCTCAGCAGGAACACCGGGGCCGCGACCCGCTTGGGGAAGGCCCGCATGCCCGGCTCGCGCTTGCCCCAGATGTAGTAGCGGCTGGTCCCCGCCTCATCCACGTACTTGCTCAGCCACTTGTGGGCGACGGCGCCCCGGGTGCGGAGCCGTTCCAGGAAGATCCGTATGAACGCCAGATACCTCGCGTCGTCCTGGGCGATCAGCGGCACCTTCTCGCGTACGCACTCGTCGTGGATTCGCCTGACCAGCGCGACGACGGCCTCCGGATCCCCGATACGCACCTGCGCGGAGGCGGTCCGGGTCAACTCCAGGGTACGGCCGTTGCGGGAACGGAAGCCGAACTCCATCAGGGTCTCAAAGGCGAGGCGCTGCCCGATCAGCCGCCACGTCGCCATGGTGCCGCCACGCCCCTGACCGGACAGCAGCCGGTCCACCCCCTTGTAGACGTGCAGGTCCGGCGGCACCACCGCGGCGAGGGTGTCCTTGTCGGTGGTGGCCTCGACCACGTCCGCGATGAGGTCGTTGAGCGCCGTCGGCTTGTCGTGACGCAGGTGCCCGGCCAGCAGAGCCCGCAGAGAGAAGGTATAGGAGCGGTTGGCGACGAACCCGGCTCGGTGCGCGGCGTCCTGCACCGAGTCGTTGAACATCAACGTCTTGTCCTCGTGCCGCGCCTTGTCGAGCTCGCCACCCGTGAACAGTTGCGTGACGGACGCCGAGGCTATCGCGGCGGAACCGGTGCCCAGGTAGCGAATTGCGTTGCGCGCGCCACACGCCGGACACCAGTCCTCCCTGGCCGCGGTGTTCGCCACGGTGCCGCCGAAGTGGACCAGCACGAACGCCGAGTCGCGGGCCGTCAGCCGGGGCTCGTTGGTGGCCTGGTCGTAGTCGTTGCGCGGATCCGGCAGCCGCAGCCGCCTGCGCGCTCCGTCCAGCACCATGAGCAGGCCGCCCGCACCCTGGCCCGTCATAACGCCAGCAGTGCTCCGGCCGCCGGACGAGGACGGGCTCGCGCCAGAGCCTTCCCGGGCCTCACGGTCGGTCGCCGCGACCAGGTTTCGCACGCGGGCCTTGTCCTGCCCGAGCGACGCACGCCGGATCTTGAACGTGTCGAACTGCACGTCGTGGTCGTCGCTCTCCGGTGAGAACACCGCCCAGCCCGAGCGCCCGCAGTCCCTGCAGTACACGGCCGGCAGGAAGAGGTTGGCGTTCTGCGCCGACGTGGCCGTCGTCACCGGTGCCGTACGGTTACTGTCCGTCGCACTCGCATCCGCCATTCCCGCCACGTCCCAGCGGAACTCGGCCTTCGGCCAGGGCAGCACGCCGCGCAGAACCCGGGACACCGAACGGGCCCACTGATGCACCTCGACGTGAACAAGCGGTCGCGGTTCGCCCGGCGCCGACTTGGGGTCGCGTGCGTACGACAGCAGCGCCACGAACCGGGCCAGCGCCTCCGCGGCCTTCTCCGGCTGCCGGGCCACGGCCTCGGCCCAACCTGCCGCCCCCGCACGCCACATGACATCCAGCACCTCGGCGCCGGTCTTCAGCCCGCCGTCCAGCGCCTGCATCGCCGCCCGGGTGAAGAGGTGCCGCTTGAGGTTCGCCCCCAGCTTGAAGGGATCGGCGTCGCGGACTCCGGTCACCGCCTCGATGAGGTCGAGCAGCGCCTCCTCACTCGAACCGGGGTCGGGCAGTGCGAGCAACTCGTCCGGCGCCGGCAACCGTTGCATGATCACGGCGATGGTGGGGATGAACTCATCCACCGACAGCCGGTTCTCCCCGACGATCGATTCCGGGGTGAACTCCGTGCCGAAGACGTCGGTCGCCACCTCCAGAAGTCGCGCCATCCCGTCATCGTCCGTGCCGGACGCGAGCGTCGCCGACGTCGCCACCGGGCAGATGCTCCCCAGCGGGCGTCCCTTCTCCGACACCCCGACCGCGGACGCGAGCCGCCGCAGCAACATCGCCACATCGGTTCCCTGCGCGCCATCGTAGGTGTGGAACTCGTCCACCACGACGTAGCGGATGTCCGCCTCCCGCCACAGCGGGGAGTCCTCCTGGCGTTGCAGCAGCAGGTCCAGCATCTTGTAGTTGGTGATCAGGATGTCCGGCGGTGACATCTGCATGTCCGAACGCCGCGTACGCACCTTCTCGTACTGCGTCGCCGCCCGATCACCGATGTACAACCCCGCCCAGAGCCTGCCCAGCTCGCTGTTGTGCGCGAGCAGATCGTTGATGCGCTCCGCCTGGTCGGACGCGAGCGCGTTCATCGGGTACAGGAACACCGCCTTGACGCCGGTCTTCCCCGCCTGCCGTTCCCGGCGGCAGTGGTCGAGCACCGGGTAGAGGAATGATTCCGTCTTGCCCGAGCCCGTGCCCGTGGTGATGAGCGTCGGCTGCGGCGTGTGCCCGTTCGCGGACGACAGCCGCGCGAACGCCGCCGCCTGGTGTGCCCAGGGTGTGAACCCCTCACGCTGCCACTCCAGGTGCTTGCGCCACTCCTCGCCGGCGGTCGTGAAGGGCGTGTGGATGCGAAGGTACGGCCCTCGGAACATCCCCGACGTCTCGTCCCCGAGGAAACGGTGAAGAGCCTCGCGCGCGCCCTCATCGCTCAGCGCGTACGTCGTGGACAGGTACTGCAGCAGGCTCTCCTTGAGCGCCCGCGCCTGAAGCGTCGGCCTCACGGCTTCGGCACCTCCTGCTTCACCGGATCCCACTCGCCCCGGGCGATCGCCTCATCGAGCCGCTTCTGAAAGACGGCGTGCGCCTCACGCATCTCCGTCTCCCGATCCGCCTTATAGAAGGGGGCGGTGCACCCCTCGGGGACGGGCGCGTTGTTCGGGTCCTTCAAATACGCCTCGAACTGTTTCCAATGGTCCTTGGTTTGGCCGTGACCGTAGGTATAGCGGTTACCTGCGATCTTGCGCTCGTTCGCGTCGAACCAGGTGACCGACTCGAAGTCCTGGAGAACTGGGAAGCGTGCCTTGTACATGGCCACGAGAGCGTCGGCGGAGACTCCGAGCCACACGGCGACGAGTGCGTCGATCTCCACGAGGGCGGACCGGCGGGCGCGCTCAGTGCGAAGCGGAGTGCTGTACTGCCACTCGGGAGTCACGCGATGCAGCGGCTGTAGTTCCGGCCACTTACATGCCCACCTTTCCGCCTGCCAGGCAGGGTCGTATAGCTCGGTCCAGAGCGCTGCGTACGCATTCGTTAGGCAGTTGAGGCGAAGCGTCCGCAGCAAGAGGCCGGGAACGAGCAGATGATCGGGAGCCGCAGCCGGCATCACATTAGCACCCGCCACCTGCAGATCACTCCGGCCTGTTATTCGGACAAAGTAGTCCAAGGGCAGTGCAGACCAGAAACCGGCGGCGAGCACCGTTTCACGCAGCGACGCCATGGCCAAGCTGTGCACCATATGGATATGGGCGGGACCGGGCGGGATCAAGGCAGCGTAGAGCGCTCGTTCAGTGTTGGGAGCGATCTGGCGACGCCAGGCGAGTCGGTAGAACCTTGTGTATGGTTTCGTGGCCTTGGCGACGAGCGCGGAATCAATAGCATTATTCGTGATTTCTTCGCGAGGACACTCCAAACGAGTGGCGAGCTCATCGCGAGTGTCCTCAACGGCGTGAGATGATAATCGCAGCTGGCCTAGGTGCTCGTGATCGACCCAGCGCTCCTGGGCGTGCAAATATGCTTCTTCATTGGCCATCCGGACGTATTCTGTCTCAGGTATTGCATTAGCGTTCAGCTTGGTCAAGTTTAAGCCGAGAAATTCTCGGCCGTCAACGTTCTGGCTGGGCTGCTTGAACATTGGGTTGGCAACACTCAGTTGCGGCCCCTTGAGAATTACCTCGTCCCATGCCGCAGGGAGGTGGATGGCGCCGCCCTCTGCAACGTTGTAGTCGATGAGGCCAGCCTCCTTTGCTCCACTTTCATTAAATCCGCAAGCGATCTGGGGAGACAGTGAGTCGACCCGCAGCGGGTAGTCGGCCAACGCCGCGATAGCCTCAGCCTCAGCGGTGCTGACCGGCGAGAGTAGGCGGCCCTCTTCGACGGGCTGGCCCACCTCTCCCACTAGGCGCTGCCACTGCGCAAGGACCTCTGCGGTCACGCGAATGATGCGCTTTCGGTGTGGTCGCTCATCCCAGCTCTTGCCAAAACGTACACCAGGATTAGGAGCCGCACCGTCGTCCTTCGCAGAGAATCGGAGCGCGTCAACAGAAAACAGCCAAGAGAGATGATCGAAATCGATCCCGTTCTCGCTGCCATAAATGTGTATTCCGAAGTGAGTGTGGCGGCCGACCGGATGTGGAAAGAATCGATTCCCGGCATTCACGAAATCCCCGTGCACACGCAACCTCCGGTAGGCAGCCTCCCGCAGGGCTCCCTCCTTGTTGCCTGTGAAATGCGTATCCGGATGGACCATCCCGGCGGCCCCGTCCGCCGAAGCATGCCCCCACACCTGGGCCATGAACGCGCGGTACAAGTCCGGCCGGGTGCCTGCCAGGAGTGGGTACATCTGCGGCGAGCCGAACACCGCGGCCTGCACGGTCGTGTTCGTCAGCTCCCCAAGCACGTACCGCCGAGCCGCTGCAAACTCCAGAACCTCCTGGCGCCGACGCTTCTTCTCATGTGCCGGTGCCTTTTCTGTGAGCATGAACCACGGCTCGTACTCGGCGAGGACAGAGTCCTCATTCCAGTCCGGCCGCACCCATGGCGGGTTGCCCACCTGGAGGTCGAAGCCGCCACCACGGGCGAAGATCAGGGCGAACTCCAGCTCCCAGTGCAGGAAACCTTGTTCCTTCGCGATGTCGCGCGCCGTCCTGAGCCACGGAAACCGGTCCTCGGGGTTTCCGGGGTCCATTCCCATGAAGGACACGAGCAGTTGCTCAAATTCCTTCAACTTGCGGAGGCTGTCGAGGGAGTCAAGGAAGGTGCCTTCCAACAGTTCGCCCTTGCCGAGCATGGCCTCCAGGAACTCCAGCCAGTCGTCAAGGTTCTTGAGCGGGATCACCCGTCGCTGGTGCGGCGTCTGCGGCTTCGCCGCTTTCTTCGTTCCTGCCGGTCCGATTCTCTGCAATTCCACGAACGCGCCGTCATCTGCAGTCGATTCGAGATTCCAGATGGTCGTCTGTTCGGGTCCCAGCGCGAACAGCGCCGTCACTTCGACGTACCGGGGAGCAGGGGTCGGCGCCGGGGTCACCGGCGGCTCGGGTGCCTCCTCGGCGCGGGGTCGCTCCCCGGTCACGGGCAGGCCGCCGAGCACCTCAGGGAGATCCACCCCGTCGCCGGTCACGGTGCGCGCCATGTACTCGTTGTCGGTCCCGTCCAGTAGCCCGGCCTTCTCGACCGGCCAGAACCAGAGGGCGCACCAGGCGTCCATGACCGTCTTGAGCCGCCAGTAAGGCGTGTCGACGGCGTTGAACAGGTCGTCCAGGACCTGTTCCTTGGGAACCGCCTGATCGGGGTGGGTGAGGAAGGCGTACTCGGGATCCGCGGGATCGGCCTTCCATACGTCGACCCGGCGCGCGATCGCTCTCTCGGACAGTTCCATCCGCTTGACGACGGCCGACCAGAGGAACTCGACCCGCCGGGCGGCGTCCCGCAACCGCGTGAACTGGGAAGCGGCCTCCTGCTTCGGCCCCTTGGTCTTGGAGTCGATCTTAGGGCTGCCGTCCTTGTTGAGGTGCGCGGTGCTGCGCTGGGGACGCCGGAGGATGCCCCCCTTCCAGGCGGCGAGTTGTGCCACGCCTTCCCTGGCGAGCGCCTTGGCCTCCTTCGAGCCCGTGACCGCGGCCCAGCCCGGGTTCGGCAGCAGGAACTGGTGCACGGCGCCGTCGGGCAGTGGCTGCGGCTCGCCGTCCTTGAGCAAGGGAAGTGGATCAGGCGCGAGGGCGCCCTTCGCCTTGAGCCATGCCTTCTCGCTGCCCGAAACGTCGTCGCCCGCGTAGATGGCGCGGCGGGCGCCGATGAGGGAGTTGCCGCGACGCAGGTGCAGGCCAAACCACGGCGCGCGCATGCCGGGGTGCATGGTGTTGAGCCACAGCGACACCTCGGCCAGTTCGACACCGGTGGCGTTGAGGTCGACCCCGTAGGCGTTGTGAAGGGCGATGTACGCCTTGACCCGCTGCTTCTCGGTGATCGCATCGGCCGTCGGGATCGTGATGCCGAGTTCCTCCTGGCGGCGGCGCAGATACTCGTCGGCGATCTGGTTGATGGCCTCGTTGAGGAACGCGCCCGAGCCGAGCGCCGGCTCGCAGATCTTGTACTTCAGCAGCTCCGAGGCCCGCGTCCTGATCACGTTCCCGTTCTCGTCCCGCTCCTGGTCCAGGCGGTGCTTCAGGGTGAGCTCGACGGTGACCTTGGTCAGCGACTCGGGGGTGTAGTACGAAGCGGAGATCTCCCGGGCGCGGCCGGCGAGCCGATAGACGAATGAGCCTTTGTCGTACTTCTTCGGGCCGCGTAGGCCCTTGCGTGCGTCGGCCTCGCCGTAATGGACGAGGGTCGCGTCGGGGTACTGGTCCATCCTGCGCGAGGGGATGAGCCAGGAGCCCTGTTCGGGGTCGCCACCCTTGGCCACCTCGCATAACTCCTCGTCGGCGATGATGCCGGTGTAGGACATCAGCCCCTCGTAGACCGCGCCGAGCTGGTTGATGCCGAGGTTACGGTAGGAGATGAAGCCGCCGCGTTCACCGCGCTTGCCCTTCTTCATGGTGAGCAGCCGCAGCACCTCGTGCAGGGCCACGTTACGCAGGCGCAGGTCGAGCCAGCGGGGGTCGTTGTCCTCGTCACAGCGCGGATCCAGCACACCGGTGCCGATGAGGCGGATGGCGGTCGGCTCGAACAGCTCGCTACGCAGGGGCTCGAAACGCAGACCACGGTCCGCGCCGCGGCGGGCTGCCTTGGCCAGGCGGGTCTCCTCGTCGTCGCCGGGCTGGTCATCGTCGGGTTCCGTGCCGTACTCGCGGTGCCCGAAGTTGACCTTGTTGAACAGGACGTCCAGGGACTCGAAGAGGTGGAAGCCGTTCCGCGCCTCCTCCTCGATGAGTTCCTCTTCGCGCTCCACAAGCTCGCGAAGGCGGGCCATGGAGTAGCCGGCCTCGTACGACCCGTCGTCGGCGGGGAGGATGCCCAGTTCGGGACGGGCTTCCGCGTACAGCAGGAACAGGAGGCGGTAGAGGTAGCGCAACGCTTCGCGGGTGAGCTCCCGGGCGAAGGAGATTTTGGGGCTTTCGATGTCGGCCGGCGTGACATCGTTCTGTGGCTCTGCCATCCGGATCAGGACCTCGTTGGCGATGATCTCCACGGAGCGCTGCAGGCCATGGCGTAACTCACTGGAGACACCGGACGCGTTGTCGCTGGAGGACTTGAGCAGAGCGTCGATCGCCCGACTCTGGTCGTTCTCGCCGGGGCGCAGCATGTCGAGGCTGAACAGGGCAGCGATGGTGGCGAGTTCGCCCTGCTGGGCGCGGTCGTTGCGCTCCAGCGCCGCGTCGAGGTTGGCCGCGAGGTAACGGCCCTCGCTCCAGACGTGGCGGTCGGCCAGCAGGATCACACCGCCGCATAACAGCAGGACGAAACGGGGGTGGGGGCCGCCCGCTTCGCCGAGTTCGCTCTGGAAAAGCCAGGAGGTCAGAGCGGCGCCTGTCTCGTAGGATTCGCTCGCGCTGATGCGCAATGGCGACAGCAGCCGACCGGCACCGTCGACGTTGAGGGCGGCGTCATTGGCGGCGGACCAGCCGCAGTCGAGGGCGATGATGCCGTGGCCGTGGTAGGCGACGGTGAGGGTGTGGTCGCGGCCGGCGCGGTGCACAGTGAGTTCGGCCGGGGTGGTGTCGTAGCCGAGGGCGTGCAGCACCATCTGGTGCCACTCCGCGAGCCGTTTGGCCCACTCCGGGTTGTTGTGCGTGGCGAGTCGGGCTTCGTCCTCTGCGTCGGCCTGGGTGGTCTCGGCGAAGTAGGGGCGAAGATTCTCGGTCAGGTACGGGGTGCGCAGGGCGCGAAGCAGCTCGCGCGGCGTCTTGCGCGGGTCGTTCTCGTCGCTCTCGCGTGAGGCCCAGGTGGTGAATAGGCCTTTCTTTAGGTCGGTGCCGAGCTGATCGGCGAAGTAGTGCGCGGAGAAGTACTCGCCTCGGTTGCTGAAAGAGTCGAAGTCGGTGCTCATCGTGCGGTGCCTCCTTCAGCTACGGTGCGCGGTTCCAGGACGGCCAGCAGGCGCAGCATCGGCTCGCCGACCGTCTCCAGTGATTCGATCAACTTCAGGCGCCGCTCGGCTGTCCGGTCCAGTTCGGCTTCCTTGGGACGGGAACTGGCGAAGAGCGCCTCCTGCCTCCAGACGGCGACCCGTTCGCGGTAGGGGGCGAGGGTTTCCTCGATCCGCCTGCGGTACTCGACTTCGAGGGCGACGAGATGCCGCTGTGCGGCATCGATCGCGTCGGGCACGAGCGCGCTGAGGCCGGGCAGGTCTCGGGGTGTGGCGCGGCCGGGCATGTTGGGGCCGACGCCGTAGCGCTCCAGCACCTGGGCGGTCAGCCCTTCCACTACGGGATTGTCAGGGAGATGGGAGACAGCCATCCATTCGACGATGGTGGGCTTGCCCAGCGCGTTGGAGTAGATGCCCTGGACCAGGTACGTCGGGCTGTCCACGGTGGCGGCGAGCACGGGGGCCTGTTGCCGGCCGATCTCGACCAGGACCTTATCCGTGAGCCAGTCCAGGACCGGGTGGACGTCGGTGATGTACGAGACGTTCGGCCACTGGGAGGCGGTGGTCTCCCGTGCCGCCTTCAGGCGTGCGGCGGCGAGGTCCTTGGAGAAGGTGACGCGCATCCGTCCCGGCTCGGTCTTGCGCGGCATGATCTGCTGCTCGTCCAGGTACGACTTGGGAAGCGCCTTGAGCCGGTACAACAGGTCCTGCGGGGGCTCGAAGGCGATGGTGCCGTCGTCGTCGCGGCGCAGCGACAGCATGTCCTCGGGATTGGGCCGGCAGACCTGCCGCAGCGCCTCCTCGAAGTAGTCGGCCGTCGACCGGAAGAGACCGGGCACCACGGCACGAGCCACCTCAGGGTGCTCGTGGACGGCGCCGACCTGACCGAGGAACCCGGCGAGGAAGGCCGCCCCGCCCTGCTTGGACCGCTTGATGGACTCCTCGACCGTACAGCCCGCGATCAGGTCCTGAGTCAGGCGATCCTCCTCCTCCCGAGCCCGGTACAGGCCGGTGACCGCCTCGGCCGACCCCTCGATCTTGTGCGCCTCCTCCTCGCGCTTGAGAAGCTTCTCGCCCACCAGACGGTCGTCCAGAGTGCGCGGCTGCCCGGTCGTCTCGTCCGTGCGCCACGGAACCTCACTGGTGAGGATCAGCGCGCGGAACTCGGGCCGGCGTTCCTGCCCGTATCGGTCGATACGACCGTTGCGCTGTTCGATACGGATCAGCGACCACGGCAGGTCGTAGTGGATCAGTAAGTTGCACTGCTGGTGCAGGTTGACGCCCTCGGAGGCGACATCCCCGGTGAACAGGATGCGTACCGGGTCGTCACGCAGCCCGAACTTCTCGATGATCGCCTGCTGTTCCTGATCCGTGGTGGCCTCGCCGTGCATGACCTGCACGGCTCCGCCGAATCCCAGCCAGGGCTTCTTGTCGTCAGGGCTGGCAGTGCGCTTGAAGCCCAGGGCGGCGGGGACGGTCTCGGCCAGCCACTTCGAGGTAGGGATGCTCTCGGAGAACACCACTACCCGGGTGTCGGATCCGGGTCCGAGACCCATGGCGCGCAGTTCGTCCACCAGTGCCGCCCGCTTCGCCGAGTGCTGATCCTCGATCTGCTCGGCGAGGCGTCGCAGGTCCACCAGCGCGGCCCGCTCCGCTTTCCGCGCCGCTTCGCGTGCTGCGGGATCATCGATCCGCGTCTGTCGCTTCGCACCGTTCCGGGACTTGTCGGACGGCGGATTGTCGAGCGTCCCGATGCGGGTCTTGATCGTCTCCAGCAGCGCCCTGTGCGACGACAGGAACGACTTGAGCAGCCGGTAGGGAACGAGTTGGTGCCTGCTCACCGACGGCGTCGAGGGATCGGCGGGAATCCATCGCGTGGCCAGCTCCTGGAAGACCGCGAGCTCCTTGTCCGTGGCCGCGACGCGGATCGGCTGGGAGGGACCACGATCCGCCCAAGCGCCCTTGAGTGATTCCCGTACCTCGGGCGAGGTCTTCGTCCGCCGGATGTACAGATGGCCGAGGTCCTTCACCTCGTACTGGGAAGGGTTGGCGATGGCCGCCTCGTCCAGCATCCTGACCAGTTCGGCGAAGGAGGAGGCATCGCCGTTGTGGGGCGTGGCCGAGGCCAGCACGAGCGCGTCCGTCCTGCGGGCCAGGAGCCGGGCCAGTGCGTTGTTCTTCGTGCCCCGGTTGACCAGGTTATGGGATTCGTCGATGACGACGGCGTCCCAGTCGGTGTGCTCCAGGTGGTGCGCGTACACATCGCCCTTCAGCGTGTCCATGGAGATGATCACGCGCTTGAAGTACGCGAACGGGTTACGCCCCGCGGGGATGTCCTGCTGCACCCGCTGGATGCCGGTCGAGTCCAGGCGCACCAGCGGGATCCCGAACCTGGTCCACAGCTCGCGCTGGAACTGCTCCAGCACATGCTGCGGCGTCACGACCAGAATCCGCTCACCGCGTCCACGCCGGATGAGCTCCGCCAGGAGCACGCCGATCTCCAGGGTCTTGCCGAGACCCACCACGTCCGCGATCAGGATCCGCGGCTGCGGGTTCTTCATCGACAACGCCAGCTCCGCCGGCCGGAGCTGGTGGACCTGCTGGTCCATGAGGAAGTTGTCCGCCAAGGCCAGTCCGTGCTCGGTCTGCGGCAGGAACGTCTTGCGGATGATCGCCTCGAGGAAGAGCCGGGACCGGCGGTGATTCGGCGAATCGTCCGGCACCAGCGTGGTCTCACGCGGATCCAGTTCCTGAACGTCGTCCAGCCGATCGTAGAAGGTGGCCTCCAATCCGCGGACGAACGAGGAGATGCCGGTGACCTCGACCATCCACCCGTCACGAGTGGTGAGCGTGCATTTGCGCACCAGCCACAGTTCGTCACGGATCAGGACCTGGGCACCCGGCGCGTATCCGCTCTTCCCTAGCAGACCCTCCTCCGGCTTCCAGGCATCCCGCGCTGTGTCACGCCGCCCATCCGCGGTCCCAACCTCCACACCCAAGGTCGCTCCGATCCCTCACCCACGGGGCGCCCCCACGCCGCTCCACTTCAATGGCGTACGAAAGCGCTGATCCTGCGCCCTGTACTCGTCCGTTAAGCGTCCCACCAAATGCGACGAGATCGACCGTCACAGTTCGGCATCTACTGCGTACGCAGCGCGCAGCTCGTCTGCCACCCGCTTGGATGCCGGTGGCCGCTCGCCGGCAGAGCGCAGCTTCGCCTCTGGCTTCGGCGATGCGACCGGGTCCGCATGTCTGGGCCCCTCGTCGACCTCAGCCACAGCCCGATGACCATCAAGGGGTGAGTCCGGCCCCGTCCCTATGAGGTCGACCTGATCAAGCAGCTTCTCGAATGACGGGGACAACGGCTCCTTCGCCGGGTCCGGCGTATCGGCGGCAGTCGTCCGCGCGATCAACGCGAGTCGCGCATCGGCCGGTGTCAGGCCGACCGACTCCACCAAGGTCCGGCATTCCTTGGCGACGACATCGAGCACCGGCCGATCCGCCGGGGCAGGGGCGAGCATCGAAGAGATCAGCGGGTGGAGCCCGTCTGGTACGCCGGTCAGATCGGGGCCGATGTCGGGGTTCGCCACCTGTACGGCGACGGCCTCCCACGCCGCGCCGTCGTACGGGTAGTGTCCTGTCGCGGCGTATAGCAGCACCGTGCCCAATGCGTACACATCCGCCGCAGGGGTCACCTTCGGGTTCCCGCCCGCCTGCTCCGGCGGCATGCAACGCACGGATCCGATGATCATGCCGCTGTGCGACAGCGAGTCTTGCGCGGCATCCATGAACGCCCCGAGACCGAAGTCGATGATCATCGGGCCTTCCTTGCCCATGATGACGTTCTGCGGCTTGAGATCCCGGTGCAGCAGTCCGGCGGCATGCACGGCGCTCAGCCCTTCGGCGAGCAGCACCCCAAGGCTGGCGACCAGCGGCAACGGGAGGACACCGTCCTCGTTCACGCAGGCCAGGAGCGTACGCCCGGCGACGTACTCCATGGCCAGCCAGGGCCTGTCGGCGAACGGGTCGGCATCCAGGAAACGCGCCACCCTGTTGGTCCCGATCACGGTGCGCGCGATCAGCGCTTCCTTCTCAAAGCGCGCCCGCGTAAGGGGATCCAGTTTGTCGCTCCGGATCAGCTTCACCGCCACCGGGTCGCCGCCTGGCGTGTAGGCGAGGTACACCTCTCCCATCCCGCCCGAGCCCAGTTCCCCGGCCACGGTATACCGGCCGATCCGCTCAGGCATCCTTGCCATTAGCCGCTCAGCACCCCTCACAACACGCCTGTACGCCAGCCGACCAAGCATAATCGCTGGCGATTGGGGTCATTTGGGGTTTCGGTGTTTCCAGTCGTGATCGATATGAGTTCTAGTGGGCGCTCAGCGCATTGCCCAAGGAATCGGTGGGGTGGTGGTGGAAGCACAATCCCACCACCTTCACCTGCGCCAGAATCAGGAGAGCCTGTCGGCCGGGGTTGAGGCGTCGCCATCGGGAGCGCCGTTCGGCTCGGTGGGCCCGGATCGGGTCGGTCAGGCGATTGAGGGTGCGGTTGGATAGCGGAATGACGGCACGATAAGACAGCAACGAGGGCCCGGTTGGAGCATCGAATCTTGGCCGACTGCTGTCGTACCGGGAGCTTCATCTCATCCGCAACTGTCTTCCGCAAGCCCGCCGTGACCTGGGTCATCAGGATGGAAAAGTCTCACTGTTGTCCAGGCCTAGCCGCGCCTACAGTGCTCGTTGACCCCCGAGGGAGACGCATCACGCGGTTTTGGCTCGATGAGCGTCCGACCCATGCCAGGTGCCGCTCCGCGACCAAGGCCCCTTGGCGTCGGCGGCCCCTCATAACTCCAACTCGTGTCCGGCCTTCTAGGACCTGGAGGCCGTGTTCTGGTGGATCGAGCAGCATCCGGTCGATCAAGATCGGCCAGCGCTTCCAGGTCCCGTGCGTTTCCCAGCACTCAGCGACACCCATATGGATTCCGCGGTTGCGCACCCGCACCCAGTGGCCCGGGTCGGCCGCGTACTCCTCGATGCAGTCGCCGTCAGACGCTCCCGTTGGCATCACCATGAATTCCTCGACCGGAACTGCCGTGACTTCCCATCTCACGGTGGAGAGGTCGATGTTCTCGTAGTCACGGAGAAAGGCGTCGTTGTCTGCGTGGTCGTAGAGGAACTGCTCAACGACGTCAGCCGGCCACCGGAGCGAGCTAACCATGGCGCTCGTACGGAAGGCTTCGAAACCCATGGTGCTCTCGCGGCAAGACAACGCCAATCCCGCAAGGTCGGCAAGCTTCACGGTGTCCATCGTAGGGCCCAACGCGTTGGGTTCCAATATTGCTTGAAGTGCGGGTTGGTCGATCATGGGAGCCGCTTGGCTTAGCGTGCGGTGAGGGTCTCGGGCTGGTCGGGCCACAGCAGAGTGAGCTGCAGGTACTGAAGCCGATCTGGTTAGAACGGAGGATTATACGGCCCGCACGTGGCGTTGTTCCAGCCCTGCAATGCGTCTTTCAGACTGGAGAAGATGCTTGAATCGAAGGAAACCGACTCCTTGGGGCATCCCATATAACCACCCCATGCCGTGATCTCCTCATTGGAGGCGTGGTGGATGCAATGTAGGTAACGGTTGTAAGGTGGCGGATCATTGTCAATGAACCAGAAGTACGCGAACTGCTTCATCGTGCGGTCTGCGGCGGTGGCCAGCGCGCCGGTCGCGGTGTCGGAGAAGTACTTGTCAGTTGCCGCGTCGAGCAGGTTGGTGGCCTCGCGCATGAAGCTCGCCACCGTGTGCGCCAGGTAGAGAGCGGCCAGCAGGATCGCCTCATCGGAGTAAGGCTGCCGCGCTCCGACCGCGGTCCCACCGTGGTAGACGTTGCTGTTGGCCCGCAGGTTCCGGGCGGCGTCATGGGTGGGGTGCAGAAACTGGCCGAGGAACGTGTAATGCGCGTCCACCCGCAGGCTCGCCGCCTTGTCGAGCATTCCGTTCAGTTCCAGGCCTTGGATGAGCGAGTCGTAGGAGAGGTAGAACCGGTAGACGCGGGCGGCCTGCGCTTGATGCTGCCGGAGGATATTCTTCATGTCCGGCTCAGGTTCGTAATATTCGAAATAGTCGTCGCGCCGGAACCTCATCACCTCCGGGCGGAAGTTTCTGAACTCAAAGTAGTACACGGGCACGAGGATGCTTTCGCCGGAATCATCCTTGAGTCCTTCGTATACGTACATGATGTGACGTGCCGCCCTGGGGAATTTCTTGACCTCCAGACACGTCGCGGTACCGTCTTCCTGAGCGGCTTTAAGCGCTTCCTGCTCCTCTTTCAGCTTGGCCTTGAATTCGCGCTCCGAAAGCGATGAGTGGTCGGCGAGTCGGTAGTATTTGGTGCCCCGGCACATCAGCGCAAACAGCAGGTAGTTCTCCAGAAGCGACCGGTTGAGTCCGAGTGCCGCTGAGATGCGGCCTGCCTTAATGAGGGCCAGGCAGTCCTGGGTCGTTTCCATGCGAAAGTTGCAGAAGTCGAGCAGGTCGCTGTAAAAGGCGAAATGAACCTCGCCCCATTGGATCCGCTCACCCCAGGCTGCATATTCGAGCAGCATCTGCTCGATCGCACCCAGGACACGATGGATCTCTGCATCCATCCTGGCATCGGAGCCGATGCTCATCTTCTTCGCCTTTCCGGGAGCGGTTACGAAGCGCAGGGCCGACTATAAGGCTTCGCCCGCCCGGCTCTCTGCCCAATAGGATACTGACAGAGCTGCCGTTTTTCGCCACTCATTTCCGACTGCCTCAGGGCTCGACTGCACCAGAGCATGTCCATAGGTGAAGACCAACGCTGGTGGAGCGGTCACATTGACAGCCGACCTGCTTGCGGCCCTCGCCGACGACGTGCACACCGCCGTAACGAGGGCCTCTCGCCTGGCCTAGGTCATCCTCGACGGCACGCTCATCCCGATCGACCGCCTGGCCGATGAAGCGCCGTACTACTCCGGCAAGCACGACCACGCGGCGCTCTCTTGCGTACCAGGCTAAGAACTCCTAACAAAATGATCTAGGAATAAGGTTGATCACCTTGAGGTTGATCATCGCGTGAGAAAGGGCGAGCAGCCACCGTGGATCGTGTCCGACGAGTTGTGGGCACGGATCGAGCCGTTGCTGCCGGTCGTGCCACGCCGCACCGACCATCCTGGCCGCAAGCGTCTGGATGACCGGAAGGTCCTGTCCGGCATCTTGTTCGTGCTCTACACGGGCATCGCGTGGGAGTTCTTGCCCCAGGAGTTGGGCTTCGGTTCCGGCATGACCTGCCGGCGGCGCCTACGCGACTGGCATGAGGCCGGGGTCTGGCAGCGATTGCACGAGTCGTTGCTGGCGGAGTTGCACGCCGCCGGGGCACTGGACTGGTCGAAGGCGGTGGTGGACGGCTCCCACATCCGAGCGCTCAAAGGCGGCCCAAAACTGGACCGAGCCCGGTCGACCGTGCCCGGACAGGCTCCAAACACCATCTGATCACCGAAGGGCACGGCATTCCGCTGGCGGTGACGCTGACCGGCGGAAACCGTAACGACGTCACCCAGCTCAT
>NZ_JBFBCI010000086.1:0-26244 GCF_040683095.1 Sphaerisporangium sp. NPDC051017 | reverse complement strand
ACCCCAGCACGACGAGTACGCGATAAAACAGAACTCAGACCAGGACCCGCTCAATTACGTGAGCGTCCCCCTGCTCAATTACGAGATCGTTCACACCCACATACCCGGCCGCCGCCTGTCCACCGGACGGCTGCTGCTGGACGACATGGAGGTGGCCGCGTGGCCCACTGCCGCTCAACGGCAGGTGCGCACCCACCTGCCGTTCAACATCTGCTGGTCCCCGCTCGTCCGCTGCAACCTGGCCTGCCCCCAGTGCCTCGATGACAAGTCACTGACGAGCGTGGACGCCGCGGCGCGTCAGCGCATCGCCGGCATCCTCGCCGGGTGCGGGACCCTCGGCAACGACATCTCCGGCGGGGAGCCGCTGCTCCTGCGAGACCTTACGCAGCTGCTGCAGATCCTCGGCAGCGGCGCGGCTGCGGTCAGCTGCACGACCAATGGCTGGCACCTTGAGCGCCGTGCGGTCGAACTCGCGCTGGTCCTGGATGCGGTCCGGGTCAGCTTCGACGGACCCGACGCCGCCTCCCACGACCGCTGGCGAGGCGTGGGCAGCTTCGACCGTGCCGTGGCCGGCGTCCGCGCCGCCGTCGCCGCGGACCTGCCAGTACAGCTGCACGCCGTCCTCATGCAGTCCGCCGTCCACCGGGCCCAGTCCGTCGTCGACCTGGCCGCCGAGCTCGGAGCGGTCGGCGTGACCTTCCTGCAGATGCTGCCGATCGGGGACGGTGCCAATCTTGCCGCGGCCGAGATGGTCAGCGACATCGACGCGCAGCGCTACGTCGCGTCGATCCAGGCGTCGGGCGGGATGCGGGTACGGCTGCGGACCCGTGAACTCGCCGACGGGTTCACCGTTGTGCGCGCCGACGGGCAGGTGTACCGCAACGTGCACGGCGCGACCGGCATCCAGCCCACGCGCCCCCTGCTGACCGCGGCTGACCTGCACCTGCCACTCCCGACGGAGGCCTGGGCATGACCCACACTCCGGCCCCTGGAGCGCAGCGGATCTTCCGCCACCGCAGCCCGTACCTTCTCACCGAGCCGACGTACGGGCCCGTGATCGAGCTTCTCGCCTCCGCTGTCGCTCACGCGGGGCCGATCGCTGTGGTGGTCGGCATCGCGGACGGCGGGAGGGCACCCGCCCAGCAGATCGCAGCCCTGCTCGGTGTACCCGCCTGCCACATCACCGCCCGACACAACAGCTCCGACGCGCTGTACGTCCAGGCCACAGGCACGGTGACGGTGACCGTCCCAGACGGTTTCCCCGAGGCCCTGGGCGGCCGTGTGCTCCTGGTCGACGACATCTGCGGCACGGGAGCCACGTTCGCCGCCGTCACCGACGCGCTCGCCGACCGGCTCGCACCGGACGCTCGCGTGGACACCGTGGCCCTGTGCCGCAACGTCGGCAGTCCCGCTCGCCCCGACTGGTGGGCCTGGGACGTCGACGACTGGGTCGTCTTCCCCTGGGAGCCCCACCCCGACGCCGATGCCCGTCCGCTCACCTTGCCCGAGAGGATCCTCACGCCGTGACCGATGCCTCCAGCGCCGCCCGCGGCATCGTCTTCGTCCTCGCGTCCTGGCAGATGGACGCGCCGGCCGGTATCGAACGCGCGACTGCTGCCCTCGCCGTCGGACTCGCCACGGCCGGACACCGGGCCGTCATCGCCACCGCGGCCGCGCAGCGGCCGGGCCCCGGACTCGACGGCGTGGCCGTCGAACCCCTCGACCTGCCCGTCGCCTTTCCGTGCGACGACCGGGCCCTGCGCGAAGCGATCGAGCAGGCCGAGGACAAGCTCCAGGCCCAGCTGCGCGAGATCATTGCCCGCCACCGCGCCGACACCGTCGTGTTCACCGACGCTCTGTGGGGACTGGGACGCCTGGCCGGGGGCCTGCCCGACGGCGTCCGCCGGGTGCTGGCCGCCCACGTCCTGCCCGACCCGCAGGACGCGCCCGCCGCGCTGGCTCGGATTGATGCGGTGATCATCCCGTCGCCGGTGGTCCGGGCCGAGGCCCGGGCAGCGGGCTGGTCGGCGGACACATGGCGCGTGGTGCCCAACGCGCTCCTGTATCCGCCGTCCGCCCTACCGGACGAGGACCTGATCCAGCGGCGCCGGTTCGCTCCCGTCCGGGTACTCGCCCGGCTCGGCCAAGAGAAGGGCCTGGTCCCGCTACTGACGGCCGCCGCCGACTGGACTCGCCGACTGGAGGTGAGCGTCGCCCATGCCGGCTTCGAGACAGCCACCGGTTCCCAGTCCGAGCTCCTCGATCAGTGCCGGGTCCTCGCCTCCGCGGCGCCGAACATCACCCTGATCGAGCAGCAGCTGACCTGGCGCGAGGTGCCCGGTTGGCTCGGCGCGGCCTCCGCGGTGATCGTTCCGTCCCTGCGGGAGACGTTCGGCCTGGTAGCTCTGGAGGCCATGAGCGCCGCCGTGCCCTTCGCCGGCTACCCGGTCGGTAACCTGCCCGCCCTCAGGGAGGGCTCCGCTGACTCCGGGCGGTTGACAGGCGACCCCCGCCGGGGCCCCGACACGCTTCTCCATGCGGTCGATGGCGTCCTCGCCGATCCGGTAGCCTACGGTCGAACTTCAAAGGCCATGTACCACCTGGCTCAGGACTACAGGCCCGACCGAATCGCCCAACTCTTTTTGAAGGCGGTGTCGTGATGGGTGCTGTAGCCCCGTCCCCTTCTTCGGCAGCCCCGCTGTTCCTCGTCGACGGCTTCAACGTGCTGTGGCGCGGCCACTTCGGCTTCCCCGCCCCGATCTTCTCGCGGGACAAGCAGCGGAACCTGACCGGTCTCTTCGCCTTCTTCGCCCTGCTGCGGGTGACCCTGAGAGACGACCTGGACACGGCTCCCGCCGAGGTCTGCGTGGTACTCGACGGCGAGCACGGCAGCGCCGAGCGCAAAGACACCGACGCCGGCTACAAGGCCAACCGCGAGAGCACCCCGGCCGCACTGGAGCCTCTCCAGTTCCTCACGCCGATGAAAGAGTCCCTCGACGCGTACGGGATCGCCTGGGTGGAGATCGACGACGCCGAGGCCGACGACGTCGTGGGCACGCTGGTGCACCGCTACCCGGACCGCACGATCCGCATCATGAGTGCCGACCAGGACTACTATCAGCTCCTGGCCGGCGAACGGGTCCGCATCATCAACCGCTCCCGCAAGGCGTCCAAGCGGATCATCACCGACGCGGAGGTCCACGAGCGCTACGGCGTCGCTCCTGACCAGTGGCCCGACTACCGCGCCCTGACGGGCGACAAGTCGGACAACCTGCCCGGCGTCAAAGGCATCGGCGCCAAGACCGCCGCCGATCTGCTGGCCGGCGGTCTCACCCTCGACGAGCTGCGCGCCGGCGGCCGTCTGACGGGGACCAAGGGCGCCGCGATCGAGGCGGCGTGGACGGACGTGCTGCGCTGGCGCGACCTGAGCCGGATGCGGCGCGACGTCCCCGTAGCGTGGCAGGCCACCGGCCAGGCGAGCCCCGCCCTCCCCAAGCCCGCGGACGTGATCGAGAAGCTGGGGCTGTGGTGACCATGCCCGGATCCGTCTTAGCCGTCATGGCCCACCCCGACGACCTCGAACTGTGGGCCGGCGGCACCCTCGCCCTCCACGCCCAGCACGCACCCGTCGTCGGTGCCATCCAGGCACACGACCCCATACGCGATGCGGAGGCGCAGGCCGGCGCCAAGGTCCTCGGCATCGACGTCGAACTCCACCCGCGCCTGGACGCCGCCACGGTCGGTGACCTGATCCGCCGCCACCGGCCGGACGTGCTCATCACCCACCCCACCGACGATGTCCACCCCGACCACCGCGCGGCAGCCGAGGCCGTCCTCGCCGGCCTACCCGAGGCGCACATCGCAACTAGCTCTCCCCGAAGGCTCTACACCTGCGACAGCTACAACTCCCTCACCCTGAACGGGCCGGTCACCGCCTCGGTGATCATCGACATAAGTGGCACGTTCGAACAAAAGATGCGGGCGCTCGCCGAGCACCGTTCCCAGCCGATCACCGAGCACTTCGGCCCCATGGCCGAAACCCTCAGCTCCCTGTGGGGCGCGCGCATTGGTACAGCCCGCGCTGAGGCGTTCCGCCCTCTGCCGATCCTGGGACGCCTACCGGCCGCCGCGCACCTCTGAACCGCTCGCTCCGGCACCCTCTGATGCGAAGGGATCGAGAAGCCCTTCACCACCGATCCAGACGACACGACCGTGCTGCTCCGGCTCGCGCAACAACCCGGCACGCTCATCGGGGTAGCCCCGGATACCCCGATCGGGCCCGCCCTGCAGACAGCGGCTGCGGCTCTGGAGCAGGGTCTCGTCGGCCACATGCTCTCGGCCACGGCCACCCTGTTCAGCACCGGGCCCGAACGATGGCATCCAACTCCCGAGCCCTTCTACTCCGAACACGCCGGGCCGCTGTGGGATATGGGGCCCTGCTACCTCACCGCGCTCGACTACCTCCTCGGTCCACTGCACGTCCGCTCGGCCACGTCCCGCACCCGGACGGCCCGGCGTGTGCGCTCTGGGCCCCATGCCGGCCGTCAGTTCACCGCGCAGGCACCCACCTACGTGGCCGCCCTGCTGGACACCGACACCCCAAAAACCCGTCACGCTGACCACGAGCTTCGACGCCGTCGGCTCCCAAGCGCCGCACCTGGAGATCCACGGCGCCGAGGCCACCCTTGTCCTGCCCGACCCGAACTTCCACGACGGTCACGTGCTGCACCGCGCTTACGGCGCCCGAAGCTGGAATACCCTCCCTCTTGCCCCGATCACTGGACCCTCCAGCCGCGGCCTGGGTGTTCTCGACCTCGCCAACGCGCTCCGCGAAGCCCGCGAACCACGATGTTCCGCGTGGCGCGCGGAACGCGCAACGCGTCGTCGACCTCATCGATGCCATCGTCCGCGCGCCGAGCTTCATATCCCCATACCGAGCGCCGAACCCGCCCACATCCCAACCACCCGATGACCAAAGGAGCCCGCGTGCCCTTCGAGGCCGTCGACCTTGAGCCGCTTGTGACTGAGCCTGAAGCCGTCCTGGGTCAAGCCGTGTGGGCCATCATGTCGCGTCGCTTTCCGCTACGACTGCCGTCCTGCGAATCTCTTCGGCGAAGGCGTCCCACTCGGCACGTGTGCAGACGAGAAGGCGGCCCTGCCTGTTGTCCTTGGAGTCACGCAGGCCGACGGCACCATTGAGGAACGCCACTTCGACGCACTGGCCGCCGTTGGCGTCGCTGTGACGGCTTTTACGCCAGACCGCGCGGGTGAAGTCCGGGGGGATCATAACGGCGTTCTCTTCTCGTCAGTCATGCGAGCGATCAGGTTGCGGGATTCAACCTGTCCCATCGCCGCTGCTTGCAGGCGGCTCCACAGGGCAGTGTATGCCCGTACGGCATCGGGCCGGTCAAGGTAGGTCGCATCGGTGTAATCCTCCAGGTAGACCACATCAGATGTCGCGTCGTGATCAAACCGCAGGATGGTGAAGCCGAATGACGCGACCTCGTAGGTTTGAGCGTCGAATGGCAGCACTTGCAGATCCACGTTGGGGCGTTCGGCTACCTGAGCCAGATGCGTGAGCTGACCACGCATGGTGGCCACGTCTCCGATGTTCCTCCTCAGCGCTGACTCGCTCAGAATGAAACTGAGCGAGGGCGCGTACGGCTGATCCAGGATTGCTTGACGCTCCAGACGTACCTTGACCTGTCGGTCTACCTCGCCATCAGTGATGCGAGGGCGCGCTGTAGCGTTCATCGCCTTGATGTACGCCTCAGTCTGGAGGATGCCGGGTACGACCTCGGGCTGGTACCAACGGATCTCGCTGGCGTCGGCTTCGAGGTCGACGTAAGCGCGGAACCAGTCAGGGATGACGTTGCGGAAGCCGGTCCAGCGTCCACGCTGGCGGCCGGCACGGGCAAGGTCCCGCATTCGCTCAGCTTCCTCGCCGGTCACGCCGTAGAGGTCGAGCAATAGCTTCAGATCGGTCGTCTTGATGCCGCTCTGCCCCAGCTCCAGGCGGCTGATCTTGCTTGCGGCGGCGTCGATCACGCCCGCAGCCTCATCCTGTGTCTTCCCCGCCTGGTCACGGGCACGCTTCAGCGCATTGCCCAGCCTTCGGCGCTGGATGGTCGGGGTTGTCATCGGTCGATCAGCCTCCACTGGTCAGCACTGGTCGCGAGTGATGCCTGGCCTGCCGCAAGGGGCGTCCGAGACAGGATAGCGAAATGGACTTCCAAAACAGGAGGGCCGCGTCGTTAGGAGTCCAAAATAGGAGTCCAGTTTGGATGCATATTTTGCATCGATTGCTCACTGAACAGGCCAACCTCCCAATTCGGACACTCGGGAGTTGCGAGCCCAGCCATCCATCAGTCACCCCACCCTTTATGGAGATGACCGTGAAGCCCCTGATCTACGGCTATATGCGTGTACGTGATGATGCTGGCGACGAAGAAATTCGCCGGACGGAGCTTGAGCTCACGGGTTTCGCGGAGGTCGAAGGCTTCCACCTCGCCGCGATCTTCTACGAGTTCGTGCCCGGCTACCACGGTGCGTTCCACAAACTGATCAAAGAGTTGAAGCGAGCGGATGCGCACCATGTGGTCGTGCCGTCGCTTCGGCACTTCTCCGGTCACTCGATCCTTCGCGACGTGATGGTCACGCAGCTTGAACTTGAAGCCGACGCGGAGATCTGGACCGTCGAGCCTTAAAAAGCACTCCCCTCGCACGCACGTAAGCCGCCTCGGTGTTCCCACTCCTCTGATGGACGGCAGCGTGTGTGCCCGCTGCGGAACATGAGTGTGGAGGAAGACCGCAGAGGAGATCCTCGAATCCCTCGCACGATGTTGCCGGCGAATTTCAGGCGCAGGACACTAGCGCACGAGTTCGAGGAGGGCCAGGGTCGCCGTGTTCGCCATCTGGACGCTTGCGGTCAGGGACTTCGGCCTGCCGTCCCACATCACCCAGCGGTTCGCGCCCTCCAGAACCGTCATCACGAGCTTGACCTGCTGGACCGACGGGCCGTATCCCATGTCTTGGGCGGCCGCGCGGTAGAGCGCTTCGTACAGGTCCACCCAGGCGTCGAGCTCCTCGCGCAAAGCAGGGGGAAGGAAGTGCACAAACTGGTCGGTCGCGACCAGCAGGTCCCACAGATTGCTCTCGGGTAGCTGGACCTGCCGGGTGAGGTGGACCATTCGGTGCCACCCGTCCTTGGGGTCGGAGACGTCGCGCAGCTCGTCGAGAAGTGCCGTCGCGAACAGATAGAAGTGCCACCGGAGGGACTCGGCGACGATCTCGTCGCGTCCCTCCGGGAAATGGGCGTACAAGCTGGGAGCCTTGATGGCCATTTCTTTGGCGATCATGCGCATCGAGACGGAGTTGAAACCGTGCTCGGTGGCCAGCTGGAGGAACGCCTCCAGGATGGCGCGCCGTGACGGCGTTTGGTGGGTCCAGTCGAGCTCCTTGAGGTGACCCTCGAAATCTTCGACCGCGCTACGCCAGCGCTCCGTCCCCACCGGTTGTTCCCTCCTGACCGCGGTGCTCGCTCGGACTCCCGGTTGTGTCGAGCGCGCATGTTCGCGGCGCACGTCGCCTGCGGATCTTACCTTAGTAAGAGCCGATCGAGCGGCGATGGGTCGTATGCGTTGCTATCCGCGGCGTTTGGGGTCGATACCTAGTGCGCGCATCTTCCGATAGAGAGTCGAGCGCGCGATCCCCAGCCGCTCTGCCGCCAGATGCTTGTTGCTGGCCGCCTCTGCGAGCGCGTCGAGAATGGCATCTCGCTCCGTCTTCTTGAGGCCAAGAAGTGTCCGCGTCGTCGGAGCCGCTCGATACTCGCTGGGCAGGTGAGTCAGAGCGATGTCGCTGCCCATCGCGCGGACACGGGCGCTCTTCAGCACTGACCCCAGCTCACGCACGTTCCCCGGCCACTGCTGCGCCATCAGCGCTTGCAAGGCAGGTGTTTGCAGGCGCGGGGCCGACCGACCCCGCGTGCCACGCAGCAGTGCGGGTGCGATGTCCGCAATGTCCTCAAGACGATTTCGCAGTGGCGGTAGTTCGACACGTGCGTCGAAGAAGTCAGCCAACCGCGTGCCGGACACATCAGTGCAGGTTCCGATGATCCGGGCTGGTTTCGGAGCCTCTAGGAGTGCTGCCACGGGGCCGGTGAGTGCCGCAGGAATGCGATCGACGTGGCGCAGGACCACCGGCGCTTTACCGCTCAACGCGGTGTGCAGGCGCTCGAACCAGTTCGCTTCGACTGAGGCCAGTGCTGCGTCCACCACTGACGGATTGCCGCGGCAGATTTGGAAGGCCGCGCGGAACTTCCCCACCCCGGCTTCGCCGGTCACGAGGACGTCCGCTTCGGACCGTTCGGCGGCCTCCAATTCTTCCAGCGCACGCTTCCACGCCGCGCTGCGGCCAGGGAGTGGAACACCGTCACGGAAGGAAGCACCTGGAACAGTGCGTGTCCGCTCCTCAGCGCCGGCCTGTCGCAGCTCGACAAGCACACCGGCGGACGACCCACCCCCCGCCCCCCCGACAGCCCGGACACGGGCTCTCACGAGTTCCCCATCGCTGAGATGCACTTCGCCGGAGTACTCCCCATCGCGTGGCACCGCATCGGCGGCCCACTGCCATAGAACCGTGTGGTCTGCCGGGTTCAGAATCGTGGAAGCCGCGGTGTTGGTGATGATGAAGTCCTGATTCAGCGCCACCACGGCAGCGGACGTGCGCTTTGATACCTTCAGGAACTCTTCGAGGAGTTCGCGTTCTCGCATCGACACAGCGGCATACATCCTCGACTGGATCTCGCGAGCCGCTGACAACAGGATCGGCATCATCAGCTCGTTCGTGTCTTCGACACGGCAGGTGACAGAAAGCGCGCCGACCATCCACCGATGGATCGGATGACGCAGAGCGACAGCCATGCCGGTCATGTCGGAGAAGACTTCGCGGTAGTGCTCCGAACCCAACACCGTGACCGGAGCAGGGGATTCCTTCACACAACCCAAGGCGTTCGTTCCGACGTGCTCTTCGGCAAAGCTGAACCCCGGGTTGCAGTTGAGCTCGTCGAGACGTCTTGAGATCGATGTGCCACCGGCTCGCCGCCCGAGAACGCGGGATTCGGCGTTGGCCAGCACAACTGCCATTCCCTCGGCGAGTTGGCCGGTCAACCAGTCCACAACCGGAGTCGCCGCCTGCAGGAGCAAGTGGTTCGCGCCGACGCCCACCGGTTGGTACGTCATCGAGTCCGAAGACGGGTCGACCCCCGCCAACTTCGAGCGCCTCCAGGAGGACGCGACCTCCGGACGTACCCCTCTGCTGGCGACACCGCTACCGAGAAAGCTTACGAAGAGGCCCCCACCGTAGGTGGTGAAAGGCAGATGGTAGAAGTCGCGGACCGGCCGCGGCGCCTGCAGGGCAACATGGGCGTCGGCGAACTCGTGATGAGCGTGCTCGCGTTCTCCGCGCCGCTGACCACGGTCGCCGGATTCGTCCCGGTGCTCCTCATGTTCAGCGGCAACACGGGGCCCGCGATCTACATCGTGGCGACGGTGATCCTCGTGATCTTCTCCGTCGGTTTCACCGCGATGGGCCGCATCGTTCCGAACCCCGGAGGCTTCTACGCCTTCGTCACCCAGGGACTGGGCCGTCCCGCCGGCCTGGGCGGCGCGTTCCTGGCGACTTTCGGCTACGCCATCATCGGGTTCTTCGCTCCGCCGTTCTTCGCCATCACCGTCCAGAGCTATGTGCAGAACAACCTGAACGGGCCGCACATCGCCTGGGGTTGGTACGCGCTGGCCATCGTCGCGGCTACCACCGCGCTGGCCTACAGGCGCATCGACCTGTCGGCCAAGGTTCTGACCGCGGTCATGGTGCTCGAGGTCCTCATCGTCATCATCTTCGACGTGGTGTCGTTCCTGAAGGGGTCTCCCGCTGGTGCCGGTGGCGCTTCGCTGAGCCTTCCGTGGGTCACCGACTCCAACATCGGTCTCGCGTTGCTGTTCGTCGTCGGCAACTTCTTCGGGTTCGAGGCCACGGTCATCTTCCGCGAGGAGGTCAAGGACCCGGAGAAGACCATCCCCCGGGCCACCTACCTGGCCGTCGCGGGCATCGGCGTCTTCTACGCCATCGCCGCGTGGGCGTACGTCACGTACGCCGGCGCTGCCAAGGTCCAGGGCGACGCGAAGGCGAACCTGGGTGGCATGTTCGGCGATGCGCTGACCGACCTGGTCGGCAGGACCTTCGTCGACATCGTCACCGTCCTGCTGATGACGTCGATTCTCGCGTCGATGCTGTCCATTCACAACGTCGCGGCTCGCTACCTGTACTCGCTGGGTACCGACGGCGTGGTGCCGGCTCCGATGGGCAAGGTTCACGCTCGGCACGGCTCTCCCCACGTCGCCGCGTCACTCATCGGCGCTCTGTGGGCCATCGGCATCGGCATCTTCGTGGCGCTGGGCAGCGACCCGAACGTCCTTTACGCCCGGGCCTCGGGCATCGGTTCGTTCGCGGTTCTGCTCTTGCTGTTCGCGGCCGGCATCGCGGTCTTCGCCTATCTCCGGCGCAATCCGACGAACCAGTCCGCGTGGAAGACCACGGTCGCGCCGGTCCTGGCGGCCGTTGGGATCGGTGTGGTCGCCGTGCTGGCGGTCATCAACTACTCCGACCTGCTCGGCGGCTCCGGGTTCGTCACCTCGTTCTGCCTGGTCTTCACCTTCGCGCTGTTCGTCATCGGGATGGTCGTCGCGCGGGTCCTGCGTGATCGGCGTCCCGAGGTGTACCAGCGCATCGGCCGCCAGGAGTTGTGATGGCCTTCCCCCGCTCTGTGACAACCGAGATAGGCATGAGAACACGGGCACAGACAGCGCCGAACGGATCGGCCGACGCCGTCGGCGCCGGGCTTCCGTTCCAAGTCGCGGTCGTCGGTGCCGGCCCTACTGGCTGCTACACGGCGCAGGCGCTTCGCAAGGGTCAGTCCGATGTCGAGGTCACGGTCTTCGACTCGCTCCCGACGCCGTTCGGGCTGGTCCGCTACGGCATAGCTCCGGACCACCAGGGCGCGAAGGCGGTGTCGCGGCAGTTCGAGCGGCTCTTTGGTCAGCCAGGCGTGGATTTCGTCGGGAACGTCTCCATTGGGACCGACATCAGTCTGGAGGAGCTACTGGAGAACTTCCACGCGGTCGTGCTCGCGACCGGCCTAGGTGCCGACAAGCCGTTGGCCGTGTACCAGGACCCGGACGCGCGGATCATCGGCGCAGGTGAGCTGATCCGGTTCTTGAACTCGGACCCGGACGCACGTCTCCGAGGTCAGGTCGGACTGGAGTCCCTCGGTGATGAGGTGGTCATCCTCGGTACGGGGAACGTGGCAGTGGATGTCGCGCGGCTGCTGTCGAAATCCGACCTGGACTTCATCGCCTCCGACGTCGATGACGACGCGCTGCGCATGGTGGCTCCGAACCCCGTGAAGATCATCCACATCCTAGGCCGCTGCGAGGCGCACCTGGCGAAGTGGGACGCGTCGATGGTGAAGGAACTCGCCGAGGTCGCCGGAGTGCACCTGAGCGTCGACGGCACCCCGCTGCCGGGTGAGGAGGCGGTGTCTCCTCGGACAACGGTGAACGTGCGGTTCCGGCGGGTCCCGGTCTCCATTCGGCGGCACGAAGGCCGGGTTCGGGTGACGACGCGTCACGCGGCCGACGCCGGCCTGGTCGACCACCTGGACGCTGACACGGTCATCACGGCCCTCGGATTCGGCGCGTCCGCCGCGCATCGGGATCGGTTCGGTGGCGTTGAGGCGCCGAACGTGTTCCGGGTGGGTGGGCCGGCGACGGGCCGCCTGGGGAATCTGGCGGAGAACCGGAAGCTCGCGGCGGCGGCGGCGAAGGACATCCTCGAGACCCTTCGTGCCCAGGAGCCGCAGGAGCGTGCGGGGCCGGCCGGGCTGCGCGAGCGCCTGCCGGCCTCGGCTGTGTCGATCGACGGGTGGAAGCGCATCGACGACGCCGAGATTCGACGTGCCCGGCCCGACAGGTGCCGGACGAAGTTCACGACCAGGGACGACCTCCTTGCCGCTGCGGCGGAGGGTTCGGATGCCCCGGCTTCCAGCTCGCCGGCCACGACCGCGGCCACGGCAACACAGGAGAACTGAAATGACCGTTGTACATGTGCTGTTCGGGACCGAGTCGGGCAACGCGGAGATGGTCGCCGACGACATCGCCGCCGCATTCGGCGACCAGGGCTTCGAGACCGTGATCGCGGAGCTGACCGACGTCGAGGTGCCGGACCTTGCCGCGATGGAGATCGCGGTTTTCGTGTCCTCCACCTACGGGGAGGGTGGGCTGCCGGAGACGGCGGCGCCGTTCTACGACGCGCTCATGGCGGAGCGCCCTGACCTGACCGGCCTGCGGTTCGCGGCGTTCGGGCTCGGCGACAGCATCTACGAGACGTTCAACAACGCCATCGAGACCATCCGTGCGGCGCTCCTGGAGCTCGGTGCGGAGCAGATCGGGACGACGGCCAAGCACGACGCCGCCTCGACGACCCCGGCCACGGACCTCGCTGAGGCGTGGGCCCGCGACCTCCTGACCCTGATGCCCGCCTGACCTGGCGTTCGGCCTGACCTGACTTGAAGGAGTGACCTGAGATGAGCCTGACCATCGACGAGTCCTCGGCCCTGTTCCCGTGGAACGACGCGGGATTCCGGGCTGATCCATACCCGGCGTACGAGCGGGCGCGTGCGATCGCGCCTGTACATCAGACGACGGAGAACACCTATGTGGTGCTGAACCACGCGGACACCATGCACAACGCGAAGCTGCCGTGCATGCGGATCGCGGAGCCGGAGTCGTTCCGCGAGCCGAATGCGCCGACGCACCCGTGGACCGCGTTCGACAACACGGTGCTGTCCAAGGACGCGCCGGAGCACACCCGGATGCGGCGGCTGACGAATCGTTGGCTCACGCCGAAGATGATCGGCACCTGGGCGCGACTGACGCACGACCACACCGTCGAGGCGCTCGACAAGCTCGCTCCCGGTCAGGTGGTGGACGCGCACTTCGACCTGGGTGTGATGCCGACGCACCTGACGATGTGCCGCATCCTCGACATGCCGGTGGGTGATGTCGAGGGGATGTTCTGGGCGCTGTGGGACGCGATGCTCATCAACGCCACTGCGCCGGGTGAGGGCATCCATGCCAAGTCGCTCGCCGGGATGAACTTCATGTTCGCCGAGACCGAGAAGTACGTGCGCGAGAAGCAGGCAGCGGACGAGCCGGGCAACGGGCTCGTCGACGAACTGCTCGCGGCGCACAAGCGCGGCGAGCTGACCTGGCGCGAGGTGCTTGAGACGACGGTGCTGCTGTACATGTCGGGTGGCCCGAACCCCGCGTACCTCATCGGGGCAGGGTTCAAGCTCTTCGCGGAGCGTCCGGGCCTGATGCGGGACTTCCGTGACAAGCCGGAGATCCGGGATGCCTTCATCAACGAGCTCGCGCGGCTGAACCCGGTGGAGCTCATCATCACGCGGTTCCCGAACGAGGACATCGAGATCCAGGGAGTGCACATCCCTGCCGGGTCGTGCATCAAGTACCCGATCGGTGCTGCGAACCGGGACCCGGCGGTGTTCGAGAACCCGAACGACTTCGACTACAACCGCCCGCCGGACGCGAGCCGGAACCTGACTTTCGGGCTGGGCGCCCACGCCTGCGCCGGCCAGCTGCTGGCTCGCGCGGAGACCAGTGTGATCCTCGCGCTCATCGCCGACCGATACAGCTCAGTGGAGCTCGCCGGTGAGCCGCGCGAGGTTCGCACCGACCGGCTGGTCGCCTTCGACAAGTTGCCGGTCCGGCTCTCCTGACAGATCGACGGGGAAGGCCACTCCCGATGAACTCGGGAGTGGCCTTCACGGGTGGGTGCGGTCAGCGGCCCTGGAGGCTCTTGACGTTGTCGCCGAAGGTCCAGTTTCTCGAGCCGTCCCAGTTGATGGACCAGTCCATCAGGCCCTTGAGCTGGCCGTTGAAGGCGTTCCAGCTCTGGCTGACCAGGGGCGGGGGCATGTACCCGCCGCCGGCGCCGAGCTGGGCGGGCAGGCCGGGGACCTGCTTGTCATAGGGGACGCGGATCGTGGTGCCCTGGATGACCAGGCCGTTGTTCAGGCAGGTGGTCTGCGCGGTGAAGCCCTGGACGGTGCCCGCCGAGTAGGAGTCGCCCGAGCAGCCGTACATGCTCCCGTTGTAGTACTGCATGTTCAGCCACCACAGGCGGCCGTTGTCGGCGTACTTCTTGATGATGGGCAGGTACGAGCCCCAGATCGAGCCATAGGTGACGCTGCCGCCGGTGACGTACGCCGTCTCGGGGGCCATGGTGAGGCCGAAGTTGGACGGCATCTGGGCGAGCACGCCGTCGATGATGCGGATGAGGTTGGACTGGGACGCGGAGAGCTGGTTGATGTTGCCGCTGCCGGTCAGCCCGGTCTCGATGTCGATGTCGATGCCGTCGAAGTTGTACCGCTTGAGGATCGGCACGATGGTCGCGACGAAGCGGTCGGCGACGGTGCTGGAGCTGAGGTCGATACCGGCGGTGGCTCCGCCGATGGACATCAGGATCGTGGCTCCCTCGGCCTTGGCGGCGCACATCTCGGCGGGGGTGGCCACCTTGACGGTGGAGTCCATGCCGTCTTCCCACAGGACCGTGCCGTCGGAGCGGATGACGGGGAACGCCGCGTTGATCACGTTATAGCCGTGCTGCTTGATGCGGGCGTCGGTGATGGGGATCCAGCCGAGCGGCGGGTGGACGCCGTTCGAGGCGCCGTCCCAGTTCTCCCAGTAGCCCTGCAGGACCTTGCCCGTCGGCCGCGACTTCACCGCGCACGTGTTCCCGCCCGTCGGGGTCGGGGTGGGAGTCGGCGTGACCGTGGGGGTCGGCGTCGGGGTGGGCGTCACCGTGGGGGTGGGCGTCGGCGACGGGGGAGTGCCGGGGCCGTCGAAGCTCACGTCGTCGGCGTAGTACGTGCCCTGCCCGTACCAGCCGTGCAGGTAGACGACCGCGGAGGTCTGGCCCGCGGCAGTGGTGAAGGGGACGGTGAGCTGCGTGAACGCGGAATCGGACGAGGTCCAGGTGGAGCCGCCGCCGTTGACGCCGAGGTACACGTAGCTACCGCGGACCCAGGCGGTGAGGGTGTACGCGGTGCTGGGCTGGACGGTGACGGTCTGGGTGCACTGGGCGTTGTCGGAGGCGCTCGCCGCGCCCGAGAGCGCCTTGGTGCCGGAGCGGACCGGGGAGCTGACGACCGAGCCGAGCCCGCCCGTGCACGTCCAGGGGGAGAGCGTGCCGGACTCGAAGCCCGGGTTCGCGAGCAGGTTGGCCGCCTGAGCCGATGTCTGTGTGAGGAGGACTCCTACGGTCGCCAGCAGTAGCGATACTGCCAGCGCCACCAGGCGGGGGGTTCGCTTCATGGGGGGACAACCCTTCTGTCGCCCGGGCGCGGGAGGTCGCCGGGCATCGTCGGCGCGGCGGGGCGGTGGCCGCCCTGGACCGCGGGCCCTCGAGGAGGTCACGGCCGGAGGAGTGCACTTTCTTTTAAGAAAGTTTCCTAAGAGTTGTCGCGATCGTAGCCCTGAGGACGATCCGTCACAAGGCCCAAAAAGGGGACACTGCGCTCGAACCTGGCCGGGAGGGGGTCGAAACCGCGGCGGCCTCAGACCTTGACGACGATCTCGGCCCGCCCCTTCTCGGACGTGGCCGTCACCGTCCAGCATCCGCGCGAGGGGAAGTGGACGCCCATCGGCAGCGGACCCGGCAGGCCCTCCGACGTGGGGCTGAGGGTCGCCTCGCCCGTCGCGCCCGATCCGGACGCGACCACGGTGACCGACGGCGGCTTGGCGCTGGACGTCCACAACGGGCGCTTGACGTAAAAGCCGTCACCGGACCGCACGACCGAGCCACCCCACGTGGGCTCGTCCGGCGCGATGAACCATATGTCCGCCTCGCCCACGGCTCGCGTGACCCCGAGATCCACGAGATCCCGCGGGAGATCCTTCGCCACGCGGATGCCGTCGTCGCACGCCACGGTCGCCTCGTCGGTTGGGGGTCCACCGGCGTCGCAGGCGCCGCCCAGGAGACCGAGGGTCACGACACCGGCGGCCCACATCGAGGTCCGGTCGGGACGCCGTGTCATCATGCCCGCTCCCTCCGCCGCGCCCTCGTGTCCGGGGCGGGTGCGTTTCTAGGATTCTCGGCATGTCGTCACAACCGCAAGGACGGGACGCCGGCGCCCGCGCCTCGCTGCTCGTCATCTACAGCCCGAGAGCGGACGAATGCCGTGAATTCTACGAGGGCCTGGGGCTCGCCTTCCACGAGGACGCCGCCGATGATGCGGCCGGACAGCTCTGGCACGAACCTCCGTTACCCGTAAGTTTCATGGTTTCACCTGCTGTTTCCGGGCCGTGCGGGCGATGACCTGCGGATCTCCGGAAGCCCGTCCGGCGGCCGGTTGACGCCCTGGTGCCCGTGTGTGAACCTCCGGCGGGGGCTCTCGGGTCCTCGTTTCACCATGCACTCCGGGAGGTCGACGGTCGGGGTCCCACCTGATCGTGCATGGCGGTCGTGCCGCGTTCGAAGAAATTCGAAGGGAACCGTTCATGCGCAGGAAGCTCCTCGTCACGCTCGTGATGGCGCTGGCCGCGTCGTTCCTGGTGGGTCTCAAGGCCCCGCCGGGGACGGCCGCCGCGTCCGAGCCGTACACCTATCGCAACGCCCAGATCGGCGGCGGCGGGTTCGTCCCCGGCATCGTCTTCAACCAGACGCAGAAGGACCTCATCTACGCCCGCACCGACATCGGCGGCGCCTACCGCTGGAACCAGGCCACGCAGACCTGGACCCCGCTGCTCGACTGGGTCGGGTACGACGACTGGGGCCTCAACGGCGTCGCCGGCATCGCGACCGACGCGGTGGACCCGAACCGGGTATACGTGGCCGCCGGGATGTACACCAACTCGTGGGACCCGAACAACGGCGCGATCCTTCGCTCATCGGACAAGGGCGCGACCTGGCAGAAGACCGCGCTGCCGTTCAAACTCGGCGGCAACATGCCCGGCCGCGGCATGGGGGAGCGGCTCGCGATCGACCCGAACAGGAACAGCATCCTGTACTTCGGCGCGCCGAGCGGCAACGGCCTGTGGCGCAGCACCGACTTCGGCGTCACCTGGGCGAAGGTCGCGAACTTCCCCAACGTCGGCAACTACGTCCAGAGCCCCGGGGACCCGTACCTCGGTGACAACCAGGGCGTGGTGTGGGTGACGTTCGACAAGCGCACCGGCACCGCGGGCAACGCCACGCAGACCATCTACGTCGGCGTCGCGGACAAGGCCAACACCGTCTACCGCACCACCAACGGCGGGACGAGCTGGGAGCGCGTGGCCGGGCAGCCCACCGGCTACATCGCACACAAGGGCGTGCTGGACACGACCAACGGCTACCTGTTCATCGCCACCAGCGACACCGGCGGCCCGTACGACGGCGGCAAGGGCGACGTGTGGCGGTACGCGACCGCGACCGGCGCTTGGACCCAGGTCAGCCCGATCCCGTCGAGCAGCGCCGACGACTACTTCGGGTACAGCGGCCTCACCGTAGACCGCCAGCACCCCGGCACGCTGATGGTCGCCACCCAGGTCTCCTGGTGGCCGGACGTGATCTTCTTCCGCAGCACCGACTCCGGCGCCACGTGGACGCGCGTGTGGGACTTCACCAGCTACCCCAACCGCTCGTTCCGCTACAAGATGGACATCACCGCCACGCCGTGGCTGACCTTCGGCACCAACCCCTCCCCGCCGGAGGTCACGCCCAAGCTGGGCTGGATGACCGAGTCCATGGAGATCGACCCGTTCGACTCCAACCGCATGATGTACGGCACCGGCGCCACCATCTACGGCACCACCGACCTCACCAAGTGGGACACCGGCGGGCAGTTCACCATCAAGCCCATGATCATCGGATTGGAGGAGACCGCCGTCCTCGACCTGATCAGCCCGCCGACCGGCGCGCCGCTGATCAGCGGCCTCGGTGACATCGGCGGGTTCCGGCACGACGACCTGACCAAGGTCCCGGCGAAGATGTTCACCCAGCCCGTATTCACCAGCACGACCAGCCTCGACTACGCCGAGACCAACCCCGCGGTCATGGTCAGGGCGGGCAGCTTCACCGACTCCGACCGCCCGAACGACAGCCATGTGGCCTTCTCCACCGACGGCGGCGGCAACTGGTTCCAGGGCAGCGAGCCGGGCGGCGTCAACAGCGGCGGCACGGTCGCGGCCGCCGCCGACGGCAGCCGGTTCGTCTGGGCCCCCGGCGACGCCGGCCAGCCGGTCGTCTACTCGGTAGGCTACGGCAACACGTGGACCCAGGCGTCCGGCGTCCCGGCGAACGCCGTCGTCGAGTCCGACCGGGTCAACAAGAACAAGTTCTACGCCTACTCCGGTGGCGGCTTCTACATCAGCACCAACGGCGGCGCCACCTTCACCAGGACCGCGGCCACCGGCCTGCCCGCCGGCGGCGCGCGCTTCAAGGCGCTGCCCGGGGCAGAGGGCGACATCTGGCTCGCCGGCGGCACCACGGGCCTGTGGCACTCCACCGACTCCGGGGCCTCGTTCACCAAGGTCGCCGGCGTGACCGAGGCGAACAACATCGGCTTCGGGAAGGCCGCCCCCGGGAAGACCTACCAGGCCCTCTACCTGATCGGGCGGATCGACGGGGTGCACGGTGTCTACCGGTCGGACGACACCGGCGCCACCTGGGTGCGGATCAACGACGACCAGCACCGGTACGGCAACTTCGGCGAGGCGCTGACCGGCGACCCGCGCGTCTACGGCCGCGTGTACATCGGCACCAACGGCCGCGGCGTCATCTACGGCGACCGCACCGGCGGCGGCACACCCGACACCACGCCGCCCTCCAAGCCGGGTACGCCCACGGCTTCGGCGATCACTTCTTCGGGGGCGACGCTGACGTGGGCGGCTTCGACGGACAACGTGGGGGTGACGGGGTATGACGTGTATCGGGAGGCGGGCGCCACTGATGTGCTGGTGGGGTCGGCTGCGGGTACGTCGTTCGCGTTGACGGGGTTGTCCGCGTCGACCTCGTACACGTTCTATGTGGTGGCGCGTGACGCGGCCGGTAACTCCTCGGTGGCGTCCACGCCCGTCACCTTCACCACGACCTCCGGTGGTGGAGGCCCCGGAGGCGGGTGCTCGGCGACCTACACGGTGACGAACTCCTGGCCGGGCGGCTTCCAGGGTGACGTGTCCGTCAAGAACACCGGCACCTCGGCGATCACCGGTTGGACGGTGAAGTGGACCTTCACGGCCGGTCAGACGGTGACCCAGCTCTGGAGCGGCGTCCTCACCACGTCCGGGGCCGACGTCACGGTGGAGAACGCCTCCTACAACGGCGCCCTGGCCGCGGAAGCGTCGACCTCGTTCGGGTTCAGTGGAACCTGGACCTCCACCAACCCGGTGCCTGCGGTGACCTGCACGGCGGGCTGACCTGAGTACGGCGGGCCCGGCGCCGCGTACGGCGCCGGGCCCCCACCGGTCAGGAGGGTGACCGGAGCGCCTGCGTCAGAAGGCGGACACGTACGTCACGAAAGAGGGCTGGTTGACCCGCGTCGTGGCGTTGTAGCAGGCGACGTCGCGCACGACGGCGTCGCCGCCGAACGTCCCCCACGTGGTGAGCAGGTTGCAGTACTCCGGCCCCGTCCCGTACGCGGTGACCTGGACGTCGTCCTGCAGCACGCCGATGCCGTGGAAGGTGACCAGGCGCAGGCCGGTCCCGGCGCCCAGGATGTCGTTGGTGAAGGGCGGCTGCGAGTTGTAGTTCACCGCAGGCGGCACCGGCATGTACGGCCCGGGGTTGGCCGGCACGTTGTCGAAGGTGTAGCCGAAGTTCTTCGGCGGGATCCCGGCGCCCGTGATCGCCCGTTCATACTGGTAGGTGAGGTTCCAGCCGGTGTTGAACGGGGCGTTCGTGGCGTTGTGGCAGCGGACGACCAGCTTCTGCTCGGCGGGGCTCGGCGTCCAGTCGCTCGCCTTGCATCGGGCCGGGTTGGCCGGGTCGACCGAGGTGACCTGGATGTTGCCCGCCAGGCCCGACGACCCGAGCCCCGGCAGGCGCACGGTCCACGTGCCGAGGCTGAGCGGCGTCACCACGTTCGCGGCTCCGGAGGAGTTGTACTGCGAGCCGATGCCGCCGCCGGCGGGCTTCCAGTGCACGTAACCGAACGCCTTGGGAGCGGGCAGCGGGCCGGTGCTCTCGGAGAAGACGATGGAGAACGGGGCGAACTGGGGGATGCCGCCATACCTGTAGCACTGCACGGCCACGATCTCATCGGCGCCCGACATGCTCCACTTCTGGACCTGGCACCACTGGGCCGTGTCGGTGATCGCCGTGACGTGCACGACCCCGCCGGTGGGGATCCCGATGGCCGGGAACCTGACGAACACCTGCCCCACGCCGCCGGGGGTCACCGTGACGGTGGGGCCGACCGGCCAGCTCCCCGCCTGGTGGTTGAGGTCCGGGACACCGGAGGTGACGTCCACGACGGCGAACCCCCAGCGGTTGGGCGTCGCGGCGTGGGCGCTCGTGCCCGCGGCGGTGAGTCCCGCGGCGAGCATGGCGGCGACGCAGAGGAATTTGAGTAATACCGTTCGTAACTGGCGCATGTCGTTCTCCATCGAGGTGGCGGGGTCGGGTTCATCGGGCTCGGACGAGACGGCTGATGTGGCCGGGAGCCGTCGCCGTCAGAAGACCGACGTGTCCTGGACGGTGTTCGGGAGCACTGGGTCGTAGTCGATCGCGCCCCAGGCGACGTCTACGTAGGCGAAACCCCGCTGGCCGGGGACGACCGCCAGGGCGAGGTGGCCGGGAGGAGCCCGGCCGCGAGTTTTGGCACGATGCAAACCGGCCGCAGGATGACGTTCCGTTAGCGACGCACGCGTCCTCCATCCACGCCCGAAGCTCCGCGATGCCAGGGCCCCGGCATCAGGTGATCATGGATGGAGCGCCGCCCTCACACGTCCACTTGCGCTTTTGATAACCCGGCCGCCGGTCCTTGAGAAGACCCAACCTTGCCGGGATTCCGGACAGCGGTCAGGCCGCAGGTCAGCCGCCCGCCGCCGTGCGTCTCCCCAGCGGCGCGCTCGGGCGTCCGGGACGGCGACATAGTCTGGACCGCGACACGATGTGAGTACGGGGGGTGCCGGTGGCCGTCACCGACGAGAGGCGCGGCGACGCCGAAGAGCGTGCGGGCGTCACGAGCTGGCTGGACGGGGTGCGCGCGACCCGCACGGGCCGGTTGACGCTGAAGATCGTCATCGGCGTGGTCGGTGCCGCGCTGGTCATCGGCGGCCTGCTCCTCGTCCCGCTCCCCGGCCCCGGCTGGCTGATCGTCTTCGCCGGGCTCGCCGTCCTCGCCACCGAGTTCGCCTGGGCCCACCGCCTGCTGGAGTTCGCCAAGAAGACCCTCTCGGCCTGGACCGACTGGCTCAAACGCCAGAACTGGCCGGTCCGCATCCTGGTCGGCGCCGTCACCCTCGCCGCCGCGGCCGTCCTGGTCTGGTTCATGGTCAAACTCACCGTGGGCATCGACCTCCTGCAAGAGGCCCGCGACCTTTTCCTCTGACCCGGTGACGGGCTACCGGGTGTGATCGCCGAGGTCGGCGGCTTACTCAGAGCATTCGGGTGTCCAGGACGCGGGCGATGTCGTCGGCGTGTGGCATGTGTCGAGCCTGGGCGCTGCGCAGTGCGCGCCGAGTGGTCACCGGATCGGTCTTGAAGGCGGCGCGCCATCTGCTCGTTCCGGGGTAAACCCTCACGAGATTCTCCTCGGCGACACAGGGGTTCGCGGAGGTACTGGATTGTCACCTGGGTGCACAGGAAGTCAGCGGGAAATGTGATCTGAGCCGTGAAGAATGTCGCCGTGGCCGGAGTCACCTCCGGCCGCGGGACCTTCTCACCGGACCAGAGGTGCATCAGGTGAGCGCCATCGAGAGGCACGCGTGAGCGGCATGGCAAGGTACGCATGAGCGGCGGCCTCCGGGCGCGCGCGAGCGGGATCGCGAGGCGCGCGTGACCGGCGTCGCGGGGTGCGCGTGAGCGGGGCGGTGGCCCCGGCGCTGTCGCATGTGCCGCGGGAGTTCGCCGACGTCGTGCGCGAGCACCTCGGAGAGCTCACCGAGGAGATGATCGGCGAGATCCGGGCCGGTGTGCCCGAGTATTCGCGGCCGGGGGACGAGGAGTACGTCAAGGCCGTGCGGCGCGCGGTGGAGGAGGCGCTCCGGCAGTTCGTGGTCCGGGTGGCCGACGACGGCGCCGGCAAGGGGCGGCTGCTGGAGGTCTACCGCGCCATCGGCAAGGGCGAGGCCGCCGAGGGCCGTCCGCTGGACTCGTTGCAGGCGGCGCTGCGCATCTGCGCCCGGGTGGCCTGGCGCCGGCTCGCGCTGGAGTCCGAGCGGCTGAACCTGTCGCGGCGGCGGGTGTGCGAGGTCGGCGAGGCGATCCTGGTGTACCTGGACGAGATCGCCGCCGCGGCGGCCGAGGGGTACGCCGAGGCGCAGATCAGGGTGGCGGGGGAGTTGGAGCTGAGCCGCCGCCGGCTTCTGGACCTGCTCGTGAGCGACCCGCCCGCCGACCCGCGCGCTGTCGAGGACCTGGCGAGGGCGGTGCGGTGGCCGGTGCCGAGGACGGTCGCGGGGGTGGCCCTGGCCGTCCGCGCGCCGGGCGCGGGCGCGCGTCCCGCGCTGCCGCCGGACGTGCTGGCCGATCTCGACCGCGCGCAGCCGTACCTCGTGCTGCCCGACCCGGACGGCCCCGGCCGGGCGGGCCTTCTGGACGCGGCGCTGCGCGAGTGGGTGGTCGCGGTCGGCCCTTCTGTTCCCGCGTACGAGGCGGCGCAGTCGCTGCGGTTCGCCCGTGAGGCGCTCGCGCTGGCCCGGCGCGGGGTGCTGGCGTCCCAAGGGCCGATCCGCTGCGCCGACCACCTGTCCACGCTGATCATCTTCAGGGACGAGGCGCTGGTCCGCGTCCTGCGGCGGGTGCGCCTGGCGCCGCTGCGCCACCTGCGCCCGGCCCAGCGCGACCGCATCGCCGAGACGCTGCTGGCGTGGTTGCAGTGCGGCTACAACGCCAACGAGGTCGCCGCGCGGCTGCACGTCCATCCGCAGACGGTCCGTTACCGGCTGCGGCAGGCGACGGAGCTTTTCGGCGACCAGTTGAGGTCGCCCGACGACCGTTTCGAGCTGGAAATAGCGCTCCGCGCCCGGGCGCTGGCCTCACGGGCCGAGCGGCGCTGAGAAACCGCCGATGTGTGCACGGCCGTGCGGCCGGCCGGGGCGCAGGTGAGTTCCTTCCGGCATGCCCTGACTCTGTTTTGTCATTTCGGTGACATACTCCGCGGCGCCTTTCGCCGGTGGTGACAAGCTATTCGCGCACTTTCCCGCTTAACTTTCCTGACATTCGGCGGAAACTCGCTTTTAATCGCTGGAAAGGCGGGCAGGGTATGCGTTTACGCGTCGCCGTCTCGGTGCTGGCCGGGGCCGTGTTGCTGAGCTCGATGTTCACCGGCACAGCACGCGCCGAGACCTCTCCTCAGGGGGCGAACGACTGGACCTGCGCACCCTCGGCCGCGCACCCGCGTCCGGTGGTCCTTGTCCACGGGACGTTCGCCAACATGGCGCTGAACTGGCCGAGCATGTCGCCCGGGCTGAAGCGCCGCGGCTACTGCGTCTTCGCGCTCAACTACGGCGGCACGCCCGGCGCCGTCGTCCAGGGCACCGGGGACATCGCGCGGTCCGCCGGGCAGCTCTCGGCGTTCGTCGACCGGGTGCTCTTGGCCACGGGCGCGGCCGAGGTGGACATCGTCGGCCACTCCCAGGGCGGGATGATGCCGCGCTACTATCTGAAGTTTCTCGGCGGCGCCGCCAAGGTGCGCAAGCTGATCGGCATCACGCCGTCCAACCACGGGACGTCGCTCAGCGGCCTGGTCGCGCTGGGGGACCTGCTCGGCCTCACCGGGCCCGTCGTCGCCGCCTGCCCGGCCTGCGGGCAGCAGATCGCCGGGTCGGACTTCCTGACGGCGCTGAACTCCGGCGGCGAGGGCGTCGCGGGCGTGGCCCAGACGGTGATCGCCACGCGCTACGACGAGGTCGTCACGCCGTACACCTCGTCGTTCCTCAGCGGGGCCGGGGTGAAGAACATCCTGCTGCAGAGCGTGTGCCCGCTGGACCTCAGTGCCCATCTGGGCGTGACCATCGACCCGGTGGTGCAGCGGCTCGTCCTGGACGAGCTCGACGCCCCGCGCGGGGCGATCAACTGCCTCTTCCCGCTCGGCTGACCCGCGCGCCGCGTTCCCGGGCGGCGTCGCCGGGGAACGCGGCGCACCCGCGTTCTATAGGTACAGGCCGGTGCCCTGCTCGGACTGCGGGGTGGCGACGGCGTGCAGGTCGCGCTCGCGCATGACGAGGTAGACCTGGCCGTGGACCTCGACCTCGTACTGGTCCTCGGAGTTGAACAGCACCTTGTCGCCCACCTTGACCAGGCGCGCGTTGGCTCCCACGCCGCACACCTCGCCCCAGACGAGCCGGTTGGCCATGGTGACGGTCGCGGGGATGACGATGCCCGCAGAGCTGCGGCGTTCCTCGTGGTCAGGCTCGACCTTGACCATGACGCGATCGTGGAGCATCTGGATCTCGAACTTCGGGTCAGCCACGTCTGAAGCTTATTCGGCCGGGGCGTGAACAGTGACCCCTGGACCGCCCCGCCCGGCGACAGCGTCCCGTATGTGGGAGATCGGTATGGTTTTGCGCAGGAGGCGAACATGACCCAGGACTTCACCGGATGGCGGTGGATCAACGAACCTGCGAAGTGGTCGGCGGGGACGCTCGGGACGGAGGAGGACGACCTCGTCGTGACCGCCGACGCCCGCACGGACCTGTGGCGGGTGACGCACTACGGGTTCACCTACGACACCGCGCATCTTTTCGGCACGACCGTGACCGGCGACGCGCGCGTCACCACGACCTTCCGGGCGCCCTGGGCCGCGCAGTACGACCAGGCCGGCGCGATGATCCGGATCGACGAGAAGAACTGGATCAAGGCGGGCGTCGAGTACGTCGACGGGCAGCTCAACGTCAGCGCGGTGGTGACCCGCGACGTCTCGGACTGGTCGGTCGCCCCGGCCCTCGGCCCCGCCGAGACGATCACGGTGGACCTGGCGCGCGAGGGCGACACGGTGACCGTGCGGTACGGCCTGGACGGTGCGGAGCCGGTCACCATGCTCAGGCTCGCGTACTTCCCTCCGGGGGTGCCCGCTCTCGCCGGCGTCATGTGCGCGGCGCCCCAGGGGAACGGGTTCGAGGTCAGGTTCACCAACATTAGCGTTTCGTCATAGTTTGTCCGTCTGTACCCTCTTATTGCTGTGAATTATGGTGTTTCGGTGGAGTGGCGCGTGGCGTCGCAGCCGTAACATGGGCGTAGTCGTCGGTCTTGACGGTTTCCGCGAACGCCCGACGCCAGGTACCGAACCGCAGTGCATTCGGGCTCGCGCGCGGCCAAGGAGTTGACATGACCGACGAGACCCCTCGGGGGCCAGCGGGTCTGAACACCGGTCGCCCCAACCTGGCGCGCATCACCGACTACTTCCTGGGCGGCAAGCTAGCTATCTCTGAGAATGTGCTTCAGTGTGGAGAAATAGCGCGGTCTGGAACCTAGATTTCCGGAACAGTTCCGCTGGAACAGTTTACAAACCTCTCGGAGTGGGCGCACCATTCGGAGGGAGCCAAAAGACGACCCGCCAAGCCGCTGTCACGTGCTTGACGGGTCTTGACCGCACGTAGGAGGTGCGATCTATTGGGCAACTCTAGACCCACTCGGGCGGGGACAAGTCCTGAGAGCGGTCGGCGGACGCGGACGATGGGACAGGAGCAGTATCTCCACCTGGTGCGGCTGGCGTGGGGTCTGCAACAAGTTGCGTGTTCGCGCGCTGGTTGATCTGCCGCTCAAGCAGGAACCGGTTCTCCTGGTGCCTCGCGCGACTCAGCCGCTCCGGGTCTTGGCGCTGGCCCGTAAGGGGACATGGTTCTTCACCTGGGGGCGGGGTGAGGGTCTGAGGTGCCCCAGAGATTCCGGACATACCGCCCGATAGGGTGGTAACAGTCCGAAGGAGATGGGAACGTGCCGAAAGGTTCCAGGCGCAGGTTC
>NZ_JBFBCI010000085.1:0-26875 GCF_040683095.1 Sphaerisporangium sp. NPDC051017 | reverse complement strand
TGGCGAACAAGATGACAAGAGCCCGGTGAACCGAGAGGTTCACGCCGGGATCCGTGGGGGCCGGGAGGGGAAGTTCCTCCCGGCTACCCGACCTGACTGTGCTCTTCCCCGCGGCGGCACCGCGAGAGCGGCAGTGCCGCCGAGGCCGTCCGGACCGACATCGGAGCCTTCGCCGTGTCCGTGTCCGCCCGTCTGCCGGTGAACTCCCAGGAACTCGCAGCGCGGTTGTGCCGCGCAGGCCCGAGACCCTGACGCCACCGGTGACGAGGTGGTCAGCCTGGGTCACACAAAATCCTCGGCGGCACTCCATTGGTTCGCTGCTAACATTCGATTGTTAGCGGTGTACGCTGCGGTGGACGGGAGGTCTTACATGCTCTGGCACCTAGATCACTCCGCGGACATGATCCAGCAACGAGCCGACGTCCTCGGGCAGCTCGTCGCCCCGCCAGGCGACCAGTTGGTCCGGCCGTACCAGCACGTACCAGGCATCGAACAGCGCGGCCGCATCCGGGCGGTTGATCGGCAGTACGGTCAACGGGACGCCACGCCGGCTCGCCTGGGCCTTCAAGCCGTCCGATGCGGAAGCCACGCCGCACTCGATGAGGGTGAATCCCGGGCCCAGACGGTCGTAGAGCGACTTCCCGGGGCTGAGCCAGAGGTGCGGCAGCCGCATGCCGGGGCAGGCCGAGGGCTGGTACACCGAGCCGACCGAGAGCGGCGCGTGCCGGGTGTCCGGCAGTATGAGCGGCGAGTCGGGGCAGCCCGTGCCGAGCGTGAACCCCAGTGTGTACGTCTCGGCCGACTTGCTCCGGGCGATCACCTCCGCGGCATGACGTCGCGCCTGCTCCCCCTCTTCCCCATGGCTGGTGATTTCCGGCGTGCTGAGTTCGGGGGTCAGGACGGCCATGTTGTGCTTGGCGGCGGCGATCGCGGACACCGCGAACGGACGCCGCTCGGTCTCGTAAGAGGCCAACAGCGCCTCGCCGCCCCAGCCGTCGACCATGGCCGCGATCTTCCAGCCCAGGTCGACGGCGTCGCCGATGCCCGTGTTGGCGCCGAAGCCGCCCCACGGCGGGTTGAGGTGCGCGGCATCGCCGAGGAGGAAGCAGCGACCTTCGCGGTAGCGGTCCGCGAGCAGCATGCGGGCCGTCCACGGCGTCTGCGCGACGATCCGCAGCGGCTCGTCCGCGCCGATCAGCGCCTGCACGGCTCGCCGCGTCGACGCATGGGACGACCAGTTCGGGGCGTCGATGAGAATCGCCCACCACTTGCCGGAGGTGTCGAGCTGGCCCATCAGCCCGCTGATCTCGTCGTTGAGGATCCAGTACTGAAGTGCCCGACCGTGCCGGTGCCGGGCGGCGAGTCCCGGCGCGTCAAAGATGACCTGCAAGTTCTCCACGCCGTGACTGCTGCCGCTCAGCTCGATTCCGAGTTTCTGCCTCGTCGTGCTGCGTCCGCCGTCCGCGGCGGCGAGATAGCGGGCGCGCAACCGGGTGATGCCGCCGCGGTCGTCGCGCAGCGTGGCGGTGACCGAGTCGGCGTCCTGGTCGACGTCCACCAGCGTGCTGCCCCAGTGGGGCGTGACCGTGGGCCTGGTCGCGAGTTCGGCGCGCAGCGCACGTTCGACGGAGAACTGGGCGGTCCACTGCGCCGGTTCGGGCAGTACCGACCACGGGACGTCGGACGTGGCGAAGACGCCGCCGAAGCGCTGGACGAGCGGACCTGTGAGGCTGGTGCAGAACACGGCCGAGTCGGACCAGCCGAACGGCAGCAGCGAGGCGTCACGGATCGCGTCGGCCAGGCCGAGCCTGCGGAAGTGCTCCATCGACCGTGGGTTGAGCTGCTTGCAGCGGGGCGAGGACTCGTCCGGCCGGTCGTGCGGGTCGACGAGTGCGACGCCGACCCCCCGGCTGCCGAGTTCGTGCGCCAGCGTCAGGCCGGCCGGTCCGGCGCCGACCACGATGACATCGGTGGCCGGCTCGGCATCGTCGTTCGCGTATGCGTCTGCGGGTACGGGCATATGCCAAGCCTCAGCCACCGGCACAGGGCCCACCAGCGGGATTTCATTCAGCGATCCGCGGACTCCGGTGCCCAGAACGGACGATCGGCATGACCGATGTTGTTCAGGGCCCGGCACGGGGACACAAGCCGGCGCGAGGCGAGCCGGTCATCGACCGCGGGCTGCGGCTGCTGGCCGCGTTCGGCCCCGGGCACGAGGCGCTGTCGCTCGACCAGTTGAGCGTGCGGGCGGACCTGCCGAAGGCGACGGCCTTGCGCCTGGCACGAAGGCTCGCCGAGTGGGGTGCGCTGGAGCGCCACGAAGACGGCCGGTTCGTGATCGGCCTGCGCCTGCTCGAAGTGGCCACGCTGTCGCCGCGCGGGCACGGGATCCGTTCCGCGGCACTCCCGGTCATGGAGGAACTCCACCAGCTGACGGGACAACACGTTCTGCTCGCGGTGCCTGACGGGATGGAGGCCGTCCTGGTGGAGCGGCTTTCGGCTCCGCAGGCGGGCAAGGTCCTGTTCCGCGTCGGTGGACGGCTTCCGCTGCACGCCACGAGTGTCGGGCTCGTGCTGCTGGCGCACGCGCCGCACGACGTACGGGAGTCCGCGCTCGCCGGCGATCGCCGCCGCCCGGACGGCGGCCGTCCTCTCTCCGAAGCCGAACTCCGCCGGCGCCTGGTGGAGGTCTACCGCGAGGGTGTCGCGGTCGCCTCACTCGACCGGCCCGAGCCGATGTCCTCGGTAGCCGTTCCCATTGCCGGACCACAGCGGTCCGTCGTGGCCGCGCTGGCCGTGGTCGTGCCGACCGGTGCCATTTCCATGGCCGCGCTCAAACAGCCTGTCATCGCCGCGGGCCGCGCCGTGTCCCGTGCGCTCTGACTTGTTTCAACCATTGAAATCGCGGCTCTGGCCGCTTCGCATCACGTCAAGACTGAGCATCGCCGCGCACGGCTGATCGGGAACGAGCCGCGCACAGGCCCTTTCGTCCGTCACGCCCATGATGCGCACCGATTCGTCGTCGGTGGAACAGGAGCAACAGTGCCTGACACGGTCAAGGATCCTCGCTTCGCCGACTTCCCCGCCACGTTCAAAGGCCGGGTCCTGCGCGCAGGCGAGTCCGACTTCGCCCACACACGGCAGATCTGGAACATGTTGCGCCGCGACGAAACCCCCGCGCTCATCGTCCAGGCGGCCGACCGTAACCTGGACGCGGTCATGGCCGAGGCCCCCCGCGAGCTGGCGATCGCGTTGATCCTGCTGAACGCGCCGCCTCTGCCGGGCATCCCCGACGCCGTCGTGGGAACGCCCATCGTCGCCATGCTCGTGATCTACACCGGCGACCTCGCGGAGTACGAGGCGGCGACCGCGGGGCTGTGGTCGCTGGCACGCCCGCTGGTCACCCAGGTCGCCGAGTCGACGTGGACGCACGCGAACAGCATCGCCGACCCGTTCGAACCCGCTGGTCGCCCCCAATATCTGCGCGGCGGGTACATGTCCCGCATCGACGCCGACCTGGCGAACGTCGCGCTCGAGCAGCTGGCGTCCTGTCCGCGTACCACACCGCCCTCCGTGAACTGCCTGATCACCCTGCCGATCCTCGGCGGCGCGATCTTCGACCACCCGGAGGACGCCACCGCGTTCTCCCGCACCGGCGCGGAATGGCTGTACGAGGTGTCGGCCCACTGGGACGACCCGGCCGACGACACCGCCCACCTGGACTGGGTCCACGAGACCGACGAACTGCTGCGCCGCTGGGCGACACCGAACGCCTACATCAACCTCACCACGCATCGAGGGGCCGAGTGGCTGCCCCGGGCGTACGGCACCGACGAGAAATGGCGCCGGCTCGTCGCGCTGAAGGAGGCCTGGGACCCGAACAACCGCTTCGCCTACAACAAGAACATCCTCGCGGCCGCGCAGGAGCTCGGCTCATGACCACCCTGATCAGCGACGGTCACGTAGTGACCATGGATCCGGGGATCGGAGACCTGCCCCACGGGGACGTCCTCGTGGAGGACGGGATCATCACCGCGGTCGCCGGGCACGGGACCATCAGCGCTCCCGGCGCCGAGGTCATCGACGCCTCGGGCATGATCGTCATGCCCGGCCTCGTAGACGGCCACCGGCACGTGTGGCAGAGCCTGCTGCGAGGTGTCGCGGCGGATTGGTCTCTGTCCGACTACATGCTCGAAGCGCGAGCGCTGTACTCGGGGTGCTACGACGAGGACGGCGCGTACCTCGGCAACCTGCTGGGCGGGCTGGAATCGCTCTCGGCGGGCATCACGACCGTGGTGGACCACAGCCACCTACAGAGCGGTCCGGCCATCAGCGACGCGCTCGCCCGCGGCCTCCTGGACAGCGGTGTCGGCGGCGTCTTCTGCTACGCGCTGCAAAACGTCCCCGTGTACGGCGACGACGTCGACCCCGGCGAGATCAAGGATGTGCTCACCCGTCTGCCGGACGAGTGGCACGACACCAACGCGGCGCGGATCAGGGACACCTACTTCGCCGATGACCGGCAGCGGCTCCGGTTCGGTGTCGCGCTGCCCGAGACCACGCCGTACCTGCCGGGAAGCCTGGCACGCCAGTTGCTCGCGCGCGCGAGCGCCTTGTCGCCGTTCCTCGTGACGGGCCACTGGGTGGACTCCGGCCCGCACGGCGTCCTCGCCGAGTTGTGCGCGGACGATGCCTGGCCGGACCGCACGTGCCTGTCGCACGGGAACCACATCGACGCCGAAGACCTCGCGAAGCTGGCCGAAGCGGGAGTCTCCCTGTGCACGACGCCGGACATCGAGTGCGGGATGGGCATCGGCCCGCTCGCGGCCCTGCGCTTCCGGGAAGCCGGTGGCGCGGCCGGCATCGGCACCGACCTGTCGAACTACGCCCGCGCCGACGTGCTGCAACAAGCCCGCCTCCTGCTCCAGGTCGAGCGATTCGCCCTCGCGCAGGGATCCCAGAAGCCACCTCGTTCGGTCGGATGCACCGCGCGGGACGTTCTCGCCCTCGCCACGCTCGACGGCGCCGAGGCGCTCGGGCTCGCCGACACGATCGGCAGCCTGAGCGTCGGCAAACGTGCCGACATCGTCCTCGTCCGGCCGGACCCGCTCGGTGCGCAGCCCTACACCGACCCCGCCGCGGCGGTCCTGTTCACCACCTCGCCGGCCGAGATCGACACCGTGCTCGTCGAGGGTGAGGTCGTCAAGCGGGACGGTCTCCTGCGACGCGACGACCTCGGCGTTCTCCATCAGCGGATCACGGACGCGGCCGCGAACGTTCGCGCCCGCCATGACAAGTTGCCCAGGCCCGAGATCGAAAGCGTGTGGGCCGGGCTCTTCTCCTGACCTATTGGAGGAAAGTAATGACAACTCCAACCAACTCCGCGGTCAACGTGTCGAAAGTCGGGTACGTCGGCTTTGAGACGCCCGATCTCGACCGGCTGGTCGACTACTACACCAACGTCCTCGACTTCGTGCTCGTCGACAAGTCCGCCGACCAGGCGTACCTGACCACGACCTTCGACCACCACTCGGTCGTGATCGAGCGAGCGGAGACCAAGCGCGCGCGTAGCTTTGTCGGCTACCAGATCGAGGAAGACCTGGACTCGGCCGAGCGCAGGCTCAGGGACAGCGGCTACGAGGTGCAGCGCCGCTCCGACATCGCGCCGTCGACACCGGACGTCCTGATCGTGGCGGAACCGATGAGCGGCACCCCCCTGCACCTGTACGACGCCCAGTCGGGCGCCGGCGCCACCGGGTACACCCCGCTGCGGCCGACGAAGCTGGGGCACGTCGCGGCCTTCACACCGGACCTGAAGCGCCAGCAGAGCTTCTACCAGGACCTGCTGGGCTTCAAGTGGTCCGACACCGTTGCCGACTTCTTCGTCTTCCTGCGCTGCAACACCGATCACCACGCGGCGAACTTCATGGCGTCCACGAAGTACACCGGCATGCATCACGTCGCCTACGAGACCCGCAACCTCGATCACCTGCAGAGTCTGCTCGATCACCTCGCCTCGCGTGACACCCGACTCGAATGGGGGCCGGGCCGGCACGGCCCCGGCCACAACATCTTCACCTACCACCGCGACCCGGACGGCAACAACATCGAGCTGTTCACGCAGATCGACCAGATGGCCGACGAAGCCCTCGGCTACTTCGAGCCGCGCCCGTGGCACCAGGACTTCCCCCAGCGTCCGAAGACCTGGGAGGCGGACATCGCAGCCATCAACAGCTGGGGTGGCCCGATCGTCCCGCAGCAACTGGACCACTGAAGGGGAATCTCCGTGCCGCGCCAAGAAACCGTGCCCGCTCGATGCAGGCCATCGTGCTCGACGAGTTCGGTGCCTCCAGCAAGCTCCACCTCCGCGAGGTCCCCACGCCCGAGCCCGCCCCCGGTGAGGTCGTGATCCGCGTGGCGGCGGTCGAGGTGTCCCGCACGCGCGACCTCGGCACCCGCAGTGGGAAACATCCCTTCTCCAAGGCCGTCCGGCTGCCGCACGTGCTGGGCGGCCACTGCTCGGGAACCGTGGTCGAGGTCGGAGACGGCGTGCCCCGGGACCTCATCGGGCAACGGGTCGCCGTCATGGGGCACCACACCTGCGGACACTGCGATGCGTGCAGGTCGGGTGCCGACGAGGCGTGCGACAAGCTGTGGCTGCTGGGCATCCACCGCTGGGGTTCGTACGCGCAGTTCACGTCGATGCCGAAGGAGTGCGTCCACCCGGTTCCGGGCGACCTGGACCTGCACGACGCCGCGGCGATGGCCGCGACCGGCCCGGTCGGCCTCACCCAGTTGCGCCGTGCCCGGCTCAAAGCCGGGGACTGCATCGTGCTGCCCGGCGCGACCGGCGCGCTCGCGCAGACGATCATCGCGCTCACCCGGATGCTGGACGTACGCGTCATTGGCCTGAGCCGGAGCACGACCAGCCGCGCGGAGAACCTCGTCGTGCTCGACGCCGGTCGCGAGGACCTGGCCGACGCGATCCTCGCCGAGGCGCGCGGCCGGCCGGTCGCGGTCATCGACAACGTCTGCGCGCCGGACACGTTCGAGCGCTACTTCCCCGTCCTGGCCAACGGCGCGCGGATCGTGGTCTCCGGCGCGATCGGATACCCGGCCCTGCCGGTGCTGAACGTGCCGGCCCGCGAGCTGTACAGCCGCAACCTGTCGCTGCTGGGCGTGCGCAGCCACTCGGCCGCCGCGGCCACCGAGTTCTGGCAGTTCGTACGCGACGGGTTCCGGCTCGACGTCAGGGCGGTGCGCGCGCATCCGCTGTCCGACGCGGCCACCGTCCACACCGAAATCGCCGACGGCGTCCTGACCGGGCACAACGTTCTCGTCCCGCCGGTCGGCGCAGATCGACAAGAGGTGCACAAGTGAAGGGCTACCGCCTGCTGACCATGGACGTCGACGGCGTCCCGACGCCCGGGGTGCTCATCGGCGGCCGCGTGCACGCGGTCGAGGACCTCCTGCCCGGCTGCCGGCAGCCGGTCATCGACCTGCTGCGTGACTGGGACCGGACGCATGAGGTGATCAAGTCCGTGCTGCCCGCACCCCTGGGCGGGGCGCCGCTCGCGGACGTCAGGCTGCTGGCCCCGATCCTCCACCCCGGCGCGATCTTCTGCGCGGGCGCGAACTACTGGGACCACGTGGAGGAGATGGAAGGCTCGGTCGACCGCACCCGGCGGCCGCGCGATCCGTGGTTCTTCGTGAAGACGTCCGCCCACTCCGTCATCGAGGACCAGGCGACCGTCAGCCGCCCCCGCGGCAGCGAGGCCCTCGACTACGAAGTAGAACTCGGGGTGGTGATCGGCCGTGAAGCGCGTGACATCCCCACACAGGACGCGCTCGGTGTCATCGCCGGCTACACGATCATCAACGACCTGTCCGCGCGCGACCTGATGAGTCGGCCGGACCGCGTGCCCGCGATGGCCTACGACTGGGTCGGGCAGAAGTGCTTCGACGGCGCCGCGCCGCTGGGTCCCTGGATCACCCCGGCCGAGTACGTGCCCGACTGCCACGACCTGGCCATCCGCCTGTCGGTGAACGGCACGGTCAAACAGGACTCGACCACCGCGAACCTCATCCACGACGTGTACGAGCAGATCGCCTGGCTCAGTCACCAGCTCACGCTGCGCCCCGGAGACGTCATCGCGACCGGCACGCCCGCGGGCGTCGGCATGCCCAGGCAGGACTACCTCCAAAGCGGCGACATCGTGCTCGCGGAGATATCCGGCCTCGGCTCGCTCACCACGCACATCGCCTGAGCCGCTCCCGCGACCAACGCCGCCTGACCGCCTCGGGCAACTGGGATCGTCTGCGCGGCGAAATCAAGCGCTGATCCGGGCACGACGGCCGCGCTCGACGGCGTCGTGTCCTCTTCACCCGCAGCCAACCGGCTGCACAGGAATCAACTCCCGGAACGGAGAGCGAGCGATGGGCGACCACGAGCTTCGACTCGGAATCAACCGCTACGACCATGTACAGCCGCTGCTGGACGGACGCGTCGGCGTCAAGGGTTACACGACCAGGCACGAGGACGCGCCCATCGTGTCCGAGATCTTCGCGCGGACCTTCGCCGGTGACCGTTATGACGTGTCGGAACTGGGGCTGACCTTCTATCTGCGCGCCCTCGACCGCGGCGACGACCGCTTCGTCGCAATCCCGGTCTTCCCCAACCGCCACTTCCGGCACTCCTCGATCTGGGTCAACGTCGACAGCGGCATCAAGCACCCCAGCGACCTCACCGGCAAGACCATCGGCGAACTGGCCGTCTACGGCCACGACGCCGGGATCTGGCCGAAGGGAATCCTCAGCGACGAGTTCGGGTTCCGGCCCGAGACGAACAAGTGGCTCATCGGCGGTCCGGACTGGCCGATGCACATGGAGTCCTGGGCGCCGCTCAAGCGTCCGGACAACGTCGACGCGACCTACGTGCCCGAAGGCAAGCTCCTCGGCCCGATGCTCGCGTCCGGCGAGATCGACGCGCTCTTCTCCGCGGTCGTCCCTCGCTGCGCACTGGACAAGTCCCCGCGCGTCACCACCCTGTTCGCCGACCCCCAGGCGGCGGAGCGCGACTACTACCGGCGCACCCGGATCTTTCCGATCATGCACACGGTGGTCATCCGCCGCGACTTCCTGCGCCGGCACCCGGATGCCGCCCGGGCGGTGTTCGACGCGTTCACCGAGTCCGCCGACACCACGTTCGTCGGCTACGAGCACGGCCGCACCGATCACCACATGAACGTCATGCTGCCGTGGGTCAGTCCCCTGTACGAAGCGAACCGCGAACTGCTCGACGCCGGCCACTGGAAGCACGGCATGCAGGCGAACAGGAAGACCATCGACACGTTCCTGCGCTACTCATTCGAGCAGGGCATCACCGACCGCAGGTACGAGTGCGAGGACCTGTTCCTCGACGAACTCCTCAACACGTGAGCACCTCAGGCACGCCCATGCCGCACACGCAGGACCATGCCTCCGCAATCGAGATCCGCGCGATCGTCGAGGCATGGGCCCTCTTCCGCGACAGCGGAGCCTGGAGCGAGTTCGGCGCACTATGGCACGACGGCGCCTGGATCACCACCACGTGGTTCCAGGGCTCATACCTGAACTTCATCGAGGCCGGCAAGGAAGCGTTCGCACGCGGCGTGCAGGTCAACCACTTCCTGGGCGGCCACACCAGCGTCGTCCACGGACACCGGGCCATCGCTCAGACCAAGATGAAGATCGAGCAGCGGACCCGGGCGCACGGTGTGGAGGTCGACGTCGTGTGCACCGGGCGGTTCTACGACTTCCTCGAACGGCGTGACGGGCGGTGGGGAATCGTCCGGCGCCAGCCGATCTACGAGAAGGACCGGCTCGACGTCGTCGACCCGTCCGCGTCGATCACACTCGACCAACAGCTGCTCGCGAGCGTGCCGGTGGGGTACCGGCACCTCGGCTACGTGCAGACGCTGGCCGGCCAGCGGGTCCTGGACGAACTTCCGGGCCTTCAGGGCGAAGCCGTGGAGCACCTGTACACCAGCGGACGCCGGTGGCTGGCGGGGACGGAGGCCGACACGCTGCGACCCGTGTTCCCACAGCGCAGTACGACAGAGGAGTCTTGAGGCCTATTCCAGAAGTCTGTGCCCGGACAGGGGAGCGACCCCGTTCGCAGGTTCGTGGATCATGGGTCCGCTCGACACTGGCGCGGACCCTGCGGTGCTCGGCGTTGCCGGCCAGGCCGGTGGCGACCACCAGGCGGGTGTCCGCCACCAAGAGTGTGTCGAGGGCAGGGGGCCCAAAGCCTGGTCGTGCCAGGGGGTGACGTCTTGTCCCACGGACAAATGACGGACAAACAATCAGAGGCCCGATCTCCGTTTCCGGAGACCGGGCCTCTGACCTGGTGTTTCTCAGTAGCGGGGGCAGGATTTGAACCTGCGGCCTCTGGGTTATGAGCCCAGCGAGCTACCGAGCTGCTCCACCCCGCGTCGACATTTAAAAGCTTACAGCCACCGGGGAGGTGCTCGCGCCCGTTTCCGCGTTCCCGGTGGCTTCGCGAGCTCCACGACTTCGGTGAGGCGCGCTCGGAGCCGGAGGGGGCGCCGTGATCGGGCGTCGGGCGCCGCTACGTCAGCGAGGTGCGGTCAGCCCTCGTCACGCGGGGAGGCAGCCGGTCATGCCGGCGACCTCGACGTTCGGCGACCGGCCGCGCAGCGTGACGGTGAAGGTGATGTCGAGCGAGTTCTTGCGCAGCACGCTGACGGTCACGCCGAACCGCGCGTCCGGGCCGTCGGCCTCCTGGTAGCCCATGGTGTGCAGCTCGGTGGCCAGCGCCGTCGCCACGGCCGACGACTCCGTGCCCGGGGCCAGGTCGCCCGTGATGGTGTAGAGGCCGCGGCGCGTTCCGGGCGCGCAGCCCGAGGCGTCGTCGCCGGTGCGGACGTTCTTGCCGCTCAGCTCGATGCGGCTCAGCGCGGCGCCGTCCTCGCGGAGCACTCCCGCGGCCTCCCCGTGAGCGGGCGCGCACCCGGCCGCAGCCAGCCCCGCCGCCAGCGCGCACATCACGAAACGTCGCATCCCGGCCACTCTACCCATGAGCCGATCAAGCGGCGCGCCGGTCCGGCGATCACTCCGGACGCCGGATCATGGCGGCGAGGGCGGGGGAGTACTCCAGCCCCGGGCCTGGGGATGGGGCCGTCCGGACCTCGCGGCCCGGGGCCATCCAGGAGAACTGGCCGGGGAAGTGCTCGGTGAAGATGGGGTGGTCGCCCGGGATGGGCCAGGTGTCGACGTCCTGCCCGGCGCGCTGGACGATCCAGACCGGCATGGGCGCGCGCACCGCGAGCAGGCCGCGGTGCAGGGACAGCCGCTCGTCGCTCGCCCACCGCCCGGGCCGCACGTCGCGGCAGTCCACCGCGAGATACCGCCGCCGCTCGCCGGTCACCGCGGGCCACTCGCTGCGCAGGAACTCGTAGGCGACCAGCACGTCCCGCAGCCCGGTCGCGTCCGTGCGCTTGCTCGCGCCGAGGTCGGGCAGGCGCCGGAACAGGTGCACGTCCAGGGCGGTCTGCTCGGCGCCGTACCCCCACGGCAGCCGCACGGCCGGCTCGGTCCCCCCGGTCAGTGCCTGGAGCTCCCGGAAGATCGAGCGGTACGCCTGCCAGCCCTCCGGATGGCCGGTCGGCGCGGGCCCGGGGAAGTGCGCGTCGCCCAGCAGGAACTCGGTGACGAACCGGTTGGTCAGGTCGGCGTCGGCGAGCAGCGTGTTGATGACGCGCAGCGCCCCGCTCGCCCGCAGGATCGCCGCCTGCCAGGCCGGGCGCGGGCCCGGCGTCCAGACCGGCACCTTGTACGGCGGCGGGCGCCGGGCGGGCACGGCGCCGGTGAGCGCCGGACGGGGGCGGTGGTCGCGGGTGGAGTGGGCGGCGTCGAGCGCGGCGAGGTCGCCCGGGCCGAGGTCCAGCACCCACCGCTCGGCCAGGAAGTCCGCCCGCTCGACCAGGTAGTGGGTGAGCTCGGCCTCGCGCAGGCACCAGGCGGACTTCTCGTAGCCCGCCGAGCGCACCCGGACGATCGCGGGCGTCGCGCCGAACAGCCCCCACACCATGCCGGTGTTGGTCTCCCAGGACGGGACGTACGTGGCGTCGATGGCGCACCGGCCCGAGGACCACAGGTCCGTCCGGCTCAACGCCGACTTGGTGTCGCTCGACCGGTGGCTGATGCCGAGGACGCGGCGCGGCCAGTCGGGCTTGAGCGCGTTGAACGCGAAGCAGGCGAGGTCGCGGGGCCGCACGTGCTCCCATTCGTGCGTGGTGGCGTCCTCCAGCCACGCCATCGCCTTCAGGGTCAGAAGCCAGCGCCGCGCGACCCCGAGGGCCGTCATGCCGAGCCGCCGGTCGCGCGCCCCGACCGTCCGCAGCAGGCCCTCGACGAGCGGCGGGTGGCGCATGAGGCGCGCGGCCGTCCGCGACGCCTCGCGCACGTCGGCGAGGTCCAGGTCGTGGCTCAGCCACGCCCAGTGCTCGCGCCAGCCTTCCCCCTGGCCCATCCTGACGTCCGCCGCGTCGGGGAAGGCCAGGCGGCCGTCGGGGGACGTGCGCAGGTTGTACAGCAGGTCGAGGTACTTCTCGGCGAACTGGTTGGCCGACGCCCACGAGACGGGCAGGTTGACCCGGCGCGGCGTCTCCAGCCGGGCGGCCGTGGCCGCGGCGAGCGCGTCGTGGCCGGACCCGGCGCTGAGCACGACCTCGCGCAGCAACGGCCCGACCGCGCAGCCCAGCCAGGCACGGACGTGCTGCGCCCGCGCCGCGGCGGTCTCGCCCGGGCCCGCCACGGCCTCCTCCCGGAGGAAGGCCGCCACCGCCTCGCCCGGGTCGCCGGGAACGTTCCCGGCCGCCTCCCAGGGCCCGGCGAGCGCCTGCGGGCGGGTGCGCCGAGCCGAGGAGGCGAAGACGTCCAGCAGGCCCGCCAGGTCCGCGGACGGCCACTCGTCGATGCCGTCCGGCGGGATCCAGGAGGGGACCATCCCGGACGCGGTGGTGCGTGTGCCGCGCGCCAGCCACGGGTCGGACGTCCAGTCCGTCGGGTAGGCGACGGCCTCGTTGCGCGGCTCGCGCATCGCGTCGCGCGTCTCGGCCCAGGTACCCGCGACCGGTCCCGGCGCGGAGCCGGCGGACACCCCGAGGGCGTCCGCCAGCCAGGACAGGGAGGCGGCCGATTCGTTCCGCTCCCGTCCACTCACGCGAGAACGGACCATGGGCGCCATTATCCGTGGCGGCAGCGGATGCGACGGCCTGGGGGCGGGGGTGAACCCGCCCCCGTTCGCGGCGCCGGTCAGTCCTTGGCCCAGATGGCGGCGTAGCGACCGTCCTCGGCGTCCACCTGGACGGGGTGGTACCCCTCGGCCTTCAGGCGGTCGAACCGGCTCTGGTACGCCGCGGCGGACATGGCGGCGTACGCCTGCCACGGGCCGAGGTCGTCCTTGCGCCAGGCGGCGGTGTAGGTCTCGCCGGGGCCTACGGAGACCAGGATGGGCCGCTCGCCCTTCGCCCTGCGCGCCAGGAACTCGGTCTGGTGCTCGGCCGCGGTCTTCCCCACGGTGAGGGACGTGCCGCCGGTGGACCCATGCGCCCACACCGCGGCGTAGCGCGGTTCGGCGGCGGTGCCGTAGGCGTTGACGGTGATGAGCCGGCGGCCGGCCTGGATCTGCGCGGCGTGCACGGTGGCGAGACGGCTTCCGGTGAGGCCGTGCCGGGCCAGGAAGGCGCCGTCCGCCTTCTCGAAGACGGCCGCGAACGTCGCGCCGCCGCCGCTGCCGGTGGCGGACACGATCGTCGGCCGGTACCCCTTGGCGGTGTACTGGTCGAAGCGCTGCTGGTAGCCGTTCGGGGACATCCCCTGATACAGCGCCCACGCGGAGCCGGGCCGCCTGGTCCAGACGGCCGCGTACCGGGGGCCGCCCGGCTCGGACACGCTGAGCGAGATGGGACGGTACCCCTGCTTGACGAGGGCGGGGAAGCGCTGGGACTGCTGGGCGGCGCTGATCCCGTGGTAGGCGACGAACGCGGGTGCCGTCGCGGGCTTTCCCGCGCTCGCGGCGTGCGCGTGCGCGGTCGGCGCGCCGATCGGAACGGCGGTCGCGGCAAGCGCGGCGGCGGCGACGGCGATCGTGGTCGTGACGCGCATGATCCTCCTCCTGGGCTGTCGGCGGTACTTCACGGAAACCGCCGACGCTAACAAGGCAAGATCCCCTAACGTCGGTGTGGCGGCGTACGATGACCGGCACCATAACTAGAATTTGATTCGGATTGACGGTGAGACCATGCGCATCGGGCTTTTCCTCGACGAGCCCTCGGGACCGGACGCGATCGCCAAGCTGGAGGATCGGATCGCCCGCGCGGCCGCGGACGGCTTCGCGACGGCGTGGGTCTCCAACATCTTCGGGCTCGACGCCCTGACCGCCCTCGCCGCCGCCGGAAGCCGGGTGCCCGGCATCGAGCTCGGCACGGCCGTCGTCCCCACCTACCCCCGCCACCCCGCCGTCCTCGCCCAGCAGGCCCTCACCACCGACGCCGCGCTCGGCGGACGCCTCGCGCTCGGCATCGGACTCAGCCACAAGGTCGTCGTCGAGAACATGTACGGGTACGACTTCGCCAGGCCGGCCCGGCACATGCGCGAGTATCTGTCGGTGCTGCGCCCCCTGCTGCGCGGTGAGCGGGCCGACGTCGACGGCGAGACCGTGACGGCGCACGTCGAGCTCGGCACCCCGAGGGCGGGCGAGGTGCCCGTGCTGATCGCCGCGCTCGCGCCCCGCATGCTGCGCCTGGCCGGCGAGGTCGCCGACGGCACCGTGCTGTGGATGACCGGCCCCAAGACCGTCGCCGGCCACATCGTCCCGGCCGTCACCGAGGCCGCGCGCGACGCGGGGCGCCCGGCTCCGCGCGTCGTCTGCGGGCTGCCGGTCGCGGTCACCGGCGACGTCGCCGCCGTGCGGGCGCGGGCCGACGAGGTGCTGGCCATGTACGGTCAGCTCCCGTCCTACCGGGCGATGCTCGACCGCGAGGGCGCCGAGGGCCCGGGCGACGTCGTCGTGGCGGGCGACGAGGACGAGGTCCGCGCCCAGATCGAGGCGTTCGCCGCCGCGGGCGTCACCGACTTCGCGGCCTCGGTGTTCGCCACCGGCGACGACGCCGCGCGCACCCGGAAGCTGCTCGCCTCCCTGATCGGGTGAGCCCGTCCCCGCCGCTCCGGCTCGCCGCGGTGAGGGACGTCAGCTCATGGTGTTGCCGCCGTTGACGGCGAGCCGCTGCCCGGTGATGAACCGCGCCCCGGACGAGGCGAGGAACGCGACCGCCTCGGCCACGTCCGCGGGCACGCCCATGCGGCCGAGCGGCAGCACGCGCTGATACTCGGTGGTGTTCTCGCCCTCGTGGCGTTCGACCGGGATCCAGCCGGGTTCGACGGTGTTGACCGTGATGCCCAGCGGGCCGAGCTCCCGGGCCCACGACCTCGTGAGCCCGTGCATGGCCGCCTTCGCCGAGACGTAGTGGCCGAAGTCGGCGTTGCCCAGGTCGGTGACCTCGCTGCCGATGTTGATCACGCGCCCCTCGCCGTCGGCCCGCAGGTCGGGCAGGGCGGCCTGCAGGAGCAGCAGCGGGGCCTTGACGAAGAAGCGGAGCTGGTCCAGGTGGTCGTCCCAGGTCTGCTTCTCGATCGGCATCATGGGCTGCGGGCCGGTGGCGTTGTTGACCACGACGCCGATCGGGCCGGCGTTCTCGCGGATCTCGGCGACGCCGCGCCGCACCGCCTGCTCGTCGGTCACGTCGAACCGCGCGACGTACGCCGCGTCGCCGATGCGGCGCGCCACGGCGTTCGCCCCCTCGGTGTCGTTGGCGTAGTTCACGACGACCTTCCAGCCGTCGGCCGCCAGCCGCTCGGCGATGACCGCGCCGAGCCCGCGCGACGCCCCGGTGACGAGTGCGCATCCCATGTGCCCGTCCTCTCCGCGATGGGGCCTCCAATCTTCGCCTATTTCCCGACTAATCCGCCTGATCGTCTCGGGCGCCGCTCACCTGGGCGAGGGAGTCCCGCGAGGACGTGCCCGTCACGGGAGGCGGCACCGCCCGGCGGCGGCGCACGTGCCGGACGATCTCGGTCGTCACCGCGATGGTCACCGCGACCGTGAAGCCGAGCAGCAGCCCCTTGATCGGGTCGTTCTCGAAGGCCATGCCGCCGAGGTAGCCGACCAGCCCCGAGTACAGCGCCCAGGAGCCCGCGGCCAGCGCGTCGAAGGGGGTGAACGACCGCAGCGGGTACCTGACCCCGCCCATCGTCAGCGTCACGGCCGTACGGCCGCCGGGGATGTAGCGGGCGATGACCAGCACCATTCCGCCGCGCTCGGCCAGGGCGTTGGACGCCCAGTCGAAGGCCGCGCCCGCGCGCCTGCCACGCCGGAGGCGTCCGACCGAGTGTCGGCCGATCAGGTACGAGATGTGGTCGCCCGCGAAGGCTCCGAGCGCCGCGACCAGGATCACCAGCGCCAGGTTGGGCTTGCCGGTGGCCGCGAACACGCCCGCGGTGATCACGGCCGTCTCGCTCGGCACCGCGGGGAAGAACCCGTCGACCGCGGCGAGCGCGAACACGGCCAGGTAGACCCAGGGAGAGGTCATGACGTTGTTCAGCAGGTCGAGCAGGGCTTGGGACATGTGTCCACGTTAGAAATGCCCGTCAAAGGCGCGCTTCCTCCGGAGGTCTCGCCTGCCCCTGGCTTTAGTCAGGGTTCGCCACCTGTGCACCCGTAGGGGATGGGACCGGCCCGTCACCCGGCCGTGAGCGCCTGGGGACGCGGCGTGTCGGCGTGGAGGCGGCGCAGGACGCGGCGGAACGCGTAGATCGAGATGCCGACGGCCACGCCGCTGATGGCCGCGACGACGGCGGTGCGCACCAGCAGGTAGGTGCCGATCGACTGGTGCAGGAGCAGCCAGATGCTGACCGCCGAGTTGGCCAGCAGCACGAAGGCCCACAGCAGCGTGATGCGCGCGAAGAACCGCCGCACCCGCTCGTGCCGGAGTACGGCCGAGGGCAGGTGGATGTAGTCGAGGGTCAGCTTCTGGACCAGCGGCCTGTTCAGCCGGACCGAGGCGAGGAACGCCATGCTGATGCAGATCGTGCCGAGTTCGGGTTGCAGGAAGTACACCACGGCGCTGCCCGTCCACCAGCCCACCGCGGCCCTGGCGGTGATGGCGATGGCGGCGAGCAGCATCGTGCCGGGAACCGGGCGCCTGCGGACCACCCGCCAGAGCACCCCGGCGTACACCCAGGACACGGCGGCGATCAGCGCCCCGTCCAGCCCGAGCAGGGCGAGGGCCGTGTAGAAGACGGCCAGCGGGGCCACCACCCCTTCCAGCAGCTTCGGCACGGCCTGCCGGAGCAGTGCGGTGATCCTGGGAAGGGTGAAGGACGGGTGGTTCATGGTTCTCCCACGGACGGCGGCTGAGACCGACGCTAAGGCTTCGGCGCCTACCCGGGGAGGGGAACGACAAAACTGGCAGCCAATGCCAAATTGCCGTTATCGGGGCCGGACATGTCTAATATGGGCGATATCCGGCATGGCCGGAAAGGGTCCAGTCAGTGGATCACTGGTGACGCTGCGGTTATGACGGAGATCCTCCGGGTGATTGAACTTTGGATAACAGTTCGGGAACGGGGGGTTTCCGGACGACGTTCGGCCCGCGAGCATGAGGCTATGGCAGTGCTCTCACGCACGCATGTTCGGTCGGCTGGGTGCGTGGCCGATGTCGCGGTCGAATTGACGCGATGGCCCGACCTGGTCGTCAGTCGTACCCGTAAGTCAATCCGATTCCGCTCCGGGGGCCGCGAGATCATCCGCATGTCGGGCGATCACACGGCCGAACTTCGTCTCACCACCCCCGTCATCGACCGCTGGGCGAAGGTCCTCGCCGAATCCAACCGTGTCACCCGCGGGCACAACGCGGGCTGGATCCGGGTCGAGATCGAGGACCGCACGGACGCTCAGATGTTCCTCTCACTGGTCAGCGTGGCCCTGAAGGCCAACCAGGAACGCGAGGCCGGCCACCGCTGAGGCGGTGGCCGGCTCGTTCCGCGCTTCTCTCAGTTCAGCTCTCAGCCCGGGTCAGTTCTCAGCCCAGGCCAGTTCTCAGCCCAGGCTCGTGGTCGCCAGCTTGGCGCCGAAGCCGAGGAACAGCGCGCCCACTCCGGTCGTCAGCCCGGCCGACAACCTCCGCCGCCGCCTGAACTGGCCGGCCAGGTAGGACCCGCCGAAGATCAGCGTTGAGAGGTACATCATGCTGAAGAGCTGGCAGATCACCCCGAGGATCAGGAACGACAGCGCCGGCGCGCCGTAGTGCGGGTCCACGAACTGCACGAAGAACGAGATGAAGAACAGGATCGCCTTCGGGTTCAGCAGGCTGATCGTGAGCGCCTTCCTGAACGGGTCGGCGAGGTCGGCGACGGTCGCGGGGGCCTCGTCCTTCTCCGCCCGGCTCCGCCACGACCGCACCGCCGAGCGGATCATGCCGATGCCGATCCACGCGAGGTAGCCCGCGCCGGCGTACTTGACGAGGTTGAACAGCGGCGGCGTCGACTGGAGCAGCGAGGCGACCCCGGCCGCCGACAGGACCATGAGCACCGTGTCGCCGGTGAAGACGCCGGCGGCGGCGCGGTAGCCCGTCCGCACGCCACGCCGGGCGCCGGTGCTGAGCACGTAGAGGGAGTTGGGGCCGGGAACGAGGATGATCAGGAAGGCGCCGATCACGTAGGTCCAGATGTTGGTGATGCCGAAGAACATGCCGCCGAGCTCCGTAGTCGCGAGGGATGTATCACGTTATACACGGCTTCATCGCCTTTCCCGTGGCCCGCGTCCCCCCTTTGGGTGACCGTCACAGGTACCAGAGGTCGCCGTACGCCTGCCGATACCCGAGCGTCCGGTACGCCGCGTTCACCAGGGCCTGGCCGCGCTCGTTGACCCCGAGCCCCGCGCCCCGCAGGTTCATCGAGTAGCCGAAGGACAGGCGTGGCACCGGGTCGGCGAACCTCAGCGAGCCGCCCATGCCCGAACGCGTCCTCCGACAGCAGCCCTCGGCGTCGGGGCCGGTGAGGTACCCGTTGTCCACACCATTGAGGAAGCCTCGAACTCGTCCTGGACCTCGGCGTACCGGGCGTCACAGATGCCGTCAATCGCCATGTGAGCGACTGAACCACTCATGGTCCGCCGCGTCCATGGGGGCGTCGCGCTCACCGATCCGTTTACGTTCTGTGTGCCGCGGGGCGGCGCCGTACCTCCCCAGGCGGGCGGCTAGACCACCCTGCCGGGCTTGTCAGGAGTCGTCTGGCTGTCCGCAAACCATGGTGTTTGGGTCTTGTGGGCACGCTGTCGCGGGGCTACGATCGCGACAACTCTTAGGAAACTTTCCTAAAAGAAGTGACAAATGGAGGCGTCCGTGCCCCGCCATCCACCCCCGGCTTCTTCGAGCTGAGCTGCGCGAACCCGGCGGCGTGAGCCACCGCGCTCCGTCCCCGCCGCCGACCCCTCCCGACGTACGTGCACCGGTCACCCCCGCGTTCGAGACATCCGGCCGCCGGTACGGCACCCGTCCGCCGCACCGGCCCGGTGAGAAGCCGGCCAGGGTGACGCTCCACGCCCAACGGCCGGAGCCCCTGACCGTACGGCCCGCACACGCCCGACCCCCCACGGAGTGTGCGGGCCGTACACCACCCCAGAACTCCCCGTGCCCCGGCCCGCCCCTGGGGCGCGGGGGCCTGACCTCACTCCACACCCCCCAGGAGGTCATGAATGAGACCGCGTCCCGCGACCTGGCTCCTCAGCGCGGCCGCGGCGGCCCTCGCCGTCGCCGCCGCGATCGCCGTCCCAGGGCCCGCCTACGCCGACACCGCCGTCTTCGCCAAGACGTCGAGCTGGGACAACGGGTACAACGGCCAGTTCACGATCACCAACACCGGCTCCACCACGCTCAACGGCTGGACCGTCGCCTTCGACCTGCCCGCGGGCACCACGGCCGGGACCTACTGGGACGCGCTCATGACCCAGTCGGGCTCCCGGTACACGTTCAAGAACCGCGAGTACAACGGCACGCTGGCGCCCGGCGCCTCGGCCACCTTCGGCTGGGTCGCGAACGGCACCGGAGTCCCCGCCGCCTGCACGCTGAACGGCGCCTCCTGCGCAGGCGGCCCCGCGCCCACGCCGACGCCGACGCCCACGCCTCCGGGCGGCGGCCCCGGCTCGCTTTTCCACGCCCCGTACGTCGACATGGGCGCGTGGCCCACCCCCAGCATCACCGGCATGAAGTCGGCCTCCGGGCTGAAGAACTTCACCCTGGCCTTCATCACCGCCTCCGCCTGCAAGGCCATGTGGTTCAACGCCTACGACCCGCGTCAGGCCTGGGGCAAGGCCGAGATCGACGCCATCCGCGCCGCCGGGGGCGACGTGAAGATCTCCTTCGGCGGCGCCTCGGGCATCGAGCTCGCCCAGGCGTGTACGGACGTCAACGCTCTGTTCACCGAGTACGACGCCGTCGTCAGGGCGTACGCGCTGAAGTACATCGACCTCGACATCGAGGGCGCAGCCACCGCCGAGCCGGCGTCGGTCAACCGCAGGTCGCAGGCGCTGGCCCGCCTGCAGCAGGCGCACCCCGACCTCAAGGTGTCCCTCACCCTGCCCGTGCTCCCCGAAGGCCTCACCACCGACGGGCTGAACGTGGTGAGGTCCGCGCGCGACGCCGGGGTGAACCTCGACGTCGTCAACGTCATGGCGATGGACTACTACCGCGCCATCGACTACGGCGACGCGGCCGTCCAGGCGGCGCAGAGCACGTTCAACCAGCTCAAGACCCTCTACCCCGGCAAGTCGGACGCCCAGGTCTGGCGGATGGTCGGGGTCACGCCGATGCTCGGCCAGAACGACGACGGCCGGATCTACGACCAGGCGGACGCCCGCCAGCTCGTGGAGTTCGCCAAGACCAAACACCTGGGCGAACTCGCCTTCTGGGAGATGACGCGCGACCGCAACGCCTGCACCGGAGCGCTGTACGCGTGCACCAACATCCCCCAGACGCCGTACGACTTCTCCAAGATCTTCGCGGGGTACAACGGATGACCTTCCTGTCACGCTCGTCAGGCCTCTCACGCTCGTCAGGCCTCTCGCGCGCGGACGCCGCCCGTCCGCGCGCCGGCGGCTCACCGTTCACGCGCCGCCGGTCCCGCCTCGTGGCGGCATTCGCGGCGGCGGCGATCGCCCTCGGGCTCGCGGTGGTCCCGGCCACCGCGGCCCTGGCCGCCAACATCCTGCCCAACTCCGGCTTCGAGAGCGGCCTCAACGGCTGGACCTGCGCTTCGACCGCCCGCACGGTCACCACCCCCGTGCACGGGGGCACGTCCGCCCTGGAGGCCACGCCGGTCGGCTCCGACTACGCGCGCTGCTCGCAGGCGGTCAAGGTCAAGCCGTCCTCGTCGTACACCTTGTCGGGGTGGGTGAGGGGCGACTACATCTTCCTCGGCGCGCTCGGCACCGGCACCACCGACGTCAGCACCTGGGGCTCGCCCGGCGCGGCGTGGTCCCAGCTCACCACGTCCTTCACCACCGGGCCGTCCACGACGTCGGTGACGGTCTACGTCAACGGCTGGTACGGCACCGGCGCCTACAACGCCGACGACCTCGTGCTCGACGGCCCCGACGGCGGTGGCACCCCGCCGACCCCGCCCGCCACGCCCACCGGCCTCACCGTGACCGGGAAGACCGCAACCAGCGTCTCGCTGAGCTGGTCGGCGTCCTCGGGCGCGACCTCGTACAACGTGTACCAGGACGGGACGCGGGTGGGCACGCCCGCCGGAACCACCTTCACCGCCACCGGGCTCACCACCGGCACGACGTACCGCTTCTCGGTGAGCGCCTCGAACACGGCGGGCGAATCGGCCCGGTCCGCAGAGGTCACCGCGACGCCGTCCACCACACCGGTCCCGCCGCCCGTCCCCGCGGGCCTCATCGTGACCGGCACCACCGCGACGAGCGTCTCGCTGAGCTGGTCGGCATCATCTGGCGCGACCTCGTACAACGTGTACCGGGACGGGACGCGGGTGGGCACACCCACCGGAACCACCTTCACCGCCACGGGCCTGACGAGCGGAACGACCTACCGCTTCTCGGTCAGCGCCTCCAACGCGAACGGCGAGTCCGCGCGGTCGGCCGAGGTCACCGCGACCCCGGGCAACCAGCCGCCCCCGCCCCCCTTGCCGAAGCGAGTGCTCGTGGGCTACCTCCACGCCTCCTTCGCCAACGGGTCCGGATACATCAAGATGAGTGACGTGCCCGACACCTGGGATGTCATCGACCTGGCCTTCGGCGAGCCGACCTCCGTCACCTCGGGCGACATCCGGTTCACCCGGTGCCCGGTCGCCGAGTGTCCCAACGTCGAGAGCGAGGCCGACTTCATGGCCGGCATCCGTGCCAAGCAGACGGCCGGCAAGAAGGTGCTCATCTCCATTGGCGGACAGTACGGCCAGGTGCAGCTCACCACGACCGCCGCCCGCGACACGTTCGTCAGCTCGGTGAGCGCGATCATCGACAAGTACGGCCTCGATGGGCTCGACATCGACTTCGAGGGCCACTCCCTGTCGCTCAACTCCGGCGACACCGACTTCAAGAACCCGACCACGCCGGTCGTCGTCAACCTCATCTCGGCGCTCAAGACGCTCAAGGCGAAGTACGGCAGCCGGTTCGTGCTCACCATGGCGCCCGAGACGTTCTTCGTCCAGCTCGGCTACCAGTTCTACGGTGGCGGGAGCAGCGGCGCCGACCCGCGCGCGGGCGCGTACCTGCCGGTGATCTACGCCATGCGCAACGATCTGACACTGCTCCACGTGCAGGACTACAATTCGGGTCCGATCACGGGGCTGGACAACCAGTACCACACGATGGGCGACTCGGACTTCCACATCGCCATGACCGACATGCTGCTCGCGGGCTTCCCGGTCGCGGGCAACACCGCGAACGTCTTCCCCGCACTGCGTCCCGACCAGGTCGCCATCGGCCTGCCCGCCGCGGTGTACGCCGGCAACGGCTTCACCTCGGTGGCGGACGTCCAGAAGGCGTTCGACTGCCTGGCCAAGGGCACCAACTGCGGCTCCTACCGGCCGCGCGGGGTGTACCCGGGGCTGCGTGGGCTCATGACGTGGTCCATCAACTGGGACAAGTACAACGCCTCGGAGTTCTCCACCAACCACCGCCGCTACCTCAACTCACTGCCGTGACGCACACCGACCACTCGATCGTCGCCCTCCGGAGTCAAAACACTTCTTTGTGTGAGCAATTCTGGATAGATGGTGGCAATTTTCGTACCCGAGTGGTCGGTTTGGTCTGGCTTCCGGCAGGCTAGTGACGTCATGGACTACGCAATCCTCACGGGGCTCGTCCTCGTCTCAGGTGTCGTGCTGGCGATCGCCGCACAGTGGAAGGGCTGGAAACCGTCTCTCGCCGTCGCTCTGGCGGTCGGGATCGGCGTCCGCGTCCTCATCATGTCGCTGTCGGCGGTCGACACCTGGCAGCCGGTCGACTTCGTGCACAGCTTCAAACCGGCGGGCGAGGCCATCCTCGCCCACCGGGATCCCGTGCTGGGAAGCGACGGGGGCTGGCACTTCCTGCCGACGATTCCGTACATCTACGGACTGCTCCTCTGGATGCACATCCCCTGGGAGGTCGCCGGCCGGCTCGTCACCGTGGTCTCCGACATCATCCTGATCCCGCTGGTCGGCAAGCTGGCCGGCGGGAAGGACGCCAAACTGCGCGCCTTCCAGTACGCGTGCAACCCGCTGGCCATCCTGGTCGCGTCCGTTCACGGCCAGGTCGAGCCGGTGTCCCTGGTGTTCGGCGTCGCCGCCTTCGTCGTCGCCAGGAACGCCAGGACCTCCCGGCCCGTCCGCAACGCGATCATCGCCGGCCTCCTCATGGGCCTCGCGCTCTGCGCCAAGAGCTGGCCGATCTGGCTGGTCCCCGGCATGCTGTTCTTCCTGCCCGACCTGCGCACCCGCGCGTACGCCTTCTTCGCCACGGGCGTGGCGCCCATCTTCTTCCTCGTCACGTTGCCCATCGGCGCGGGCACGTCCCTCGCCCAGCTCCCCGAGGTCATCCACACCATCGGCGACGTCCGCCCGATCATCGGCGAATGGGGATGGACGGCCATCTATGTCGGCGGCGACTGGACGCTGAACTCCGGCGCCGCGCGCATCGGCCAGTACATGATCTACGGCACGCTGCTCATCGTCGCCTTCGTGTGGCGCCGCGCCGACCCCATCGACCTCACCGCGGCCCTCCTGCTCGCCTTCATGGTGGTCACCCCGCGGCTGGGCGCGCAGTACCTGCTGTGGTTCATGCCGTTCCTCGTCGCCCGGCCCACGCGGTTCGCCTGGCCCGTCATCATCGGGTGCTCCACCTGGGCGGCCATCGGATATTTGTATCTGACCCAGTTCGACCATCTGGGCTGGGCGAGGCTTCACGCGCCGTGGGCGATGAGCTCGGTGCTCCTGCTGCCGGTCCTGGTCGCCGCCATGCCCTGGGGTTCACGCCTCAAGGGGGCGCCGCCGTCCCCGACCTCCGGCAAGGTTTCGTCCGAGCCGGTGGCGGCCGCGGTCTGAGGCTCCTCGAGCTCTACGCCGGTCCGGGCTCCAGCAGCCGTGCCATCGGCACTCCGGCCAGGCGCCTGACGTCCTTCGCCATGTGCGCCTGGTCCGCGTAGCCGCTCGCGGCCGCGACGTCGGCCAGCCGCAGCCCCGACCTCGCCAGCGTCAGCGCCCTCTGGAAACGCACCACCCGCTGCAGGACCTTCGGCCCGTACCCGAACGCGCGCACGCAACGCCGGTTCAACTGCCGCTCGCTCAGCCCGAGATCCCAGGCCACACTGCCGACCGCCGCCCCCCGCCTCAGCGCCGCCGCGATCGGGCCCGCCGCCGCGTCCGGCTCGGGGGTGCCGCGCAGGAGCTCGGCCATCGCCCGCTGCAGATCGTCCGGACCGCGCACCTCGACACCCGGGAGGTCCGCGAGCGGAACCCGCTGATCGCGCAGCCACTCGACCGGAACCCCGAAGACCCCGCCCACCGCTCCAGGACGGAACCGCAGGCCGGTGAACCGCTCGCCCGGCCGCAGCTCGGCCAGGAACGGGCCCGTGTCGGGACCCGCGACGTGCGGACCGTCCGGACCCCAGATCAGGTCGACGCAGCCGTCCGGCACCACGCGCTGCGCCAGCGGGGACCTGGCCTCCAGCACCCACAGGCAGGCCACCCGTCCCGCCAGCGCCGGATCGGGCGCCGACTCCACGTACACAGGCCCAGCCTAGGAGGACACTCAGGAGGACCGGTCAATCCCGGGGGGTCTCGCCGGACAACAGCGCGCCCGACCACTTCGCCCCCGGATCGCTGTCGATCAGCAGCGCGCGCACCAGCAGCGTGAGCGGAATCGCGAGCAACGCCCCGAGCGGTCCCAGCACCGTCGTCCAGATGATCAGGGAGAGGAACGTGGCCGTCGTCGTCAGCCCCACGGCGTCGCCCAGGAACTTCGGCTGGATGAACGACTGCACCACGACGTTGATCACCATGTAGGCGACGACCACCAGCACAAGCTGGCGGACACCCCCTGTCAGCAGCGCGAGCAGGGCCGGCGGTATCAGGCCGACCACGAATCCGATGTTGGGGATGTAGTTCGTGATCAACGCCAGCACGCCCCACAGAAGCGGCAGCGGCACACGCAGCAGGTACAGTGCGACGACGTCGAGGGCGGCGCAGATCAGCCCGAAGATGGTCGAGACCAGGATGTAACGGCGCGTCTTGCTCGCGAACGTCGTCAATGCGCGGGTCAGCGCCGGACGTTCCGCCGAGGCCGCCGCCATCACGCGCGAGATGATCGGCGCGTCCAGGCTCATCGCCAGCAGCAGCACGACGATGAGGAACACGCTGGAGACCACCCCGAGCACGCCGGACAGCAGGCCCTGCGCGAACTCCAGGATCTTCCCCGGGTCGAGCGACTGCAGTGCCTTGTTCACCTGAGGAGCGACGCCGTGCGCCGCCGCCCACGCCTGCGCGTCGGCCACCAGCCTGCGGAACTCGTCGGTGTAGTCGGGGACCAGCACCGCCAGCTCGGCGACCGCGGCGGTCAGCGTCGCCACCATGCCGAGCAACAGGACCATGACAATCGTGAACGGGACGGCGACCACGACCCAGGCGGGCGCGCGCCGGCGGGTGAGCCACCTCCGGATCGGGGAGACCGCGATCGTGAGGACGAGCGCCAGGACGACGGGGCCGGCGATCGCGTCGACGGCCTTGATGCCCGCCAGCGTGATGACGGCCGCCGCCGCGACGAGCAGTGTGATCAGGGCTCGGGGTAGCGCTCGATCGCTCACATGTGCCTCGATCCGTTCGGGAACATCTTCAGATGTACCGCTGTTGGCACTTCTACTGCCCTCAGGACCTGAAGCCTCTACCCGATCGTTGCCCGGAATGGATCGAGCGCCCGTTGGGGGCTGCTAATCTTTTGTTGTCGGCATCGACCGGCCAATCCCACCGCAGTTCACCTTCGGGTGAGTGACGCGCGGGCATGGCCAGCAGTGCCGGTGATCCTCTCTAAAAGATCTTCCAAGCTTCGCTTGTCATGTGGGGCGGGTTGGTCTAAGTTAGAGGGGTTGCCCTGGAGACAGGGCGTCATAGTTTAGCAGTTGCGGTGAATTTGGATCGAATCGCTCGATTTGGTCGAAATTCACGGAGCTGATAAAGTATGAATACGAGATGGAAGCCCCGGAGTTCGGATCCCTGGTCGGGTTCGGGTGATGGTGTACGCGTCCGTTTCTTGAGAACT
>NZ_JBFBCI010000084.1:0-27544 GCF_040683095.1 Sphaerisporangium sp. NPDC051017 | reverse complement strand
CGCAGGTTCGTCAAGGACGCCTCCGCCGCCCTGCGCGCGGCGATGCCGGGGGGCAAGCAGCTCGCCGTCGACGTGGTCGTCCCCGAAATGGGCTGTGGGGCCTCCGAGCCCTGCCAGGCCGCGCTGCGCGCCAAGTACCCGCTGATCACCCGGGCCAACGTCGAGAAGTACGTGCTCACCGGCGACGTCGACCACGTCAACCTGTCCAGCGGCCTGTTCGCCAGCGAGTACGCCACGTGGAAGATCACTCCGGACAAGGCGCTGCGCAACCAGTGGATCACGGTGCGGGCCCGCGGCTGGGACACCCGCGTGCACATCGGCGCCCGGGAGGTCGGCCTGGCACACAGCGGCGCGAGCAACCTCAGCTCCGCCCAGGCGGAGGCCGCGGCCAAGCTGCGCGTGGACCTGCCGCTGCAGGCGGGCGTGCAGACCGTCATGCTGTGGACGCACAAGCAGGACTGGGACGGCGCGGTCTGGCGCATCCTCGACCAGGGGCTCAAGACCAACAGCCTGTGGAAGGCGCTCCAGGCCCGCAAGGGGCTCGGCAGGCTCGCGGTCACCTTCGACGCCGGCGACCCCGAGAAGGGAGTGACGCAGGACCTCACCAAGCTCGCCGAGGTCTTCGACACGATCTACATCCACTCCCAGTAGAGCGAAGGTCCTACCAGGAAAGATCCCCGGCGGGACCTCCGCCATGTGGGACTCACCATGCATGCGTGGTTTGGGCGGATCCGGCGACTGCAGCCCAGATGCGCCGAGCTCGCCCTGGCGGTGTGCCCGGCCTTGGCCGACCAGGTGGTTCGCGCCACCGTGCCCCCGGCAGAACTGCTCGTCGACCGGCCTGCCGCTCCCTCAGCTCCGGCAGACATCGAAAGGCGGCACTGGCAGCTGACTACGAAGGCCCTGACCTCTGCGACACCGCTTCCACTACGGCAGGCGGGGCATCGGCTCCTTGACCCGGTTGCCCGATCTCCCCTCAACGCGGCTGGCCTGGGTGCGCAGCTTGGACGATGAGCGCGTGTGGCCGGACTGTGAGGTGATCCGGCTTCCGCCTGGGTGACCTTCGGCCTGCGGACCGCTTCCGCCCCTCAAGCTGGGCGGTGGTGCGGTGACTTACCCCCCAACCCGTGCCACCGCCCCGACCATCACGAGCAGGAATTCCACGAGTTTTATAACGCCACCGAGAACGGTGTTTTGTCATGCCAAATACGCTTTAAAAGAAGGATGACTGGGTGCTATATCTCAAATATTTTCAAGGCGGGTAGCTATGGACATCGCCCAGCAAAATCCGTAGCCTTTCAAACACCTGGAGACTAGACGGCGATAGCCGTGGAAGGGGAACGAGATGGATTTACCGGTGATACCGTGGGGTATCTCTCGCATGGCCCCGTATCCGCCGCCCGAAACGGTTCCCGACTATCGGGTCGTGTTGGACCCTGTCACGCAGACGGGCAACTGGGTGGACCCGACCGGCCAGATCATCGAGGCCGGAAAGCACGGGACCAACAAGGCCAAGCCGTCCGCGACGCAGGTGCAGTCGGGACCGGACGGAGGAGACGGCAAGCCACCGCCTCCGCCCAAACCCGACTCGACGACCGACTACACGCCGGACTGATCCTTGCAATCACCAGTGCTGACGGTCACCTGCCTGGATGATCCGACGGCCGATCTGGTGCTGGCCGAGCTGCACGATCGGGACATCCCGGTCGTGCGGTTCGACCCAGGAGCAGATTTCCCCGGCGATTCCGGCTTGGAGACCCGTTTCGGAGCAGACGGCATGTCCGGCTCGCTCACCACCGCGACACGCATGCTGGAACTTGCCAGTGTGCGATCGGTGTACTGGCGTAAGCCGACGCCCTACCGGCGCTCACCGTACCTGGACGAGCAGACCGGGCGGTGGACCGCCGACCAGTCGCGTTTCGGCTTGGGCGGCGTGCTGGCCACACTTCCCGGCGCGCTCTACCTCAATCACCCCTGGCGAATCCGCGACGCCGAGCACAAGCCCGTGCAGCTCGCAACCGCAGCCGCGTGCGGTCTCACCATCCCGCCTACCCTGATCACCAACAATCCCGAAAGCGCACGGACGTTCGCTGAATCCGGGCCGATCGTTTATAAGCCGTTGTGGGCGTCGGAATACATCGGCCCAGACGACGCGCCCCGGAACGTGTGGACGCAGACGGTCTCCCCAGAGGAGATGAATTCGTCCATCAGCGGCGCCGCGCACCTGTTCCAAAGGCGGGTTGATAAGATCGCTGACGTGCGGGTCACCGTGGTAGGGAAGGAGGTTTTCCCTGTCCGGATCGACGGCGCCTCCGGATTGGACTGGCGCCAGCATTACCCCGATCTTTCCTATACGCCCATCGAAACCCCGCCACCGATGGCCAGGGCGATACGCGCCTATCTCGACCGTTTCGGGCTGATCTTCGGAGCTTTCGACTTCGCCGTGGCCCCAGACGGCGAATGGATCTTTCTGGAGTGCAACCCCAACGGCCAGTGGGCCTGGTTTCCCGATCCGATCCCCGCCCGCATCGCCGCCGCTATCGCCGACCACCTCCAAGCCGCAAAGGATCGCGTATGACCATCCCCACCGAGTCCGCCCCTCAGCGCGCGGCGCTGGCCCACAAGCTCATCGAAGACGGAGCGCTCACCGATCCCCGGTGGCGGGCGGCGATCGAGGAGGTGCCCCGTGAGGTGTTCCTCGGCGAGGCGGTCTACCGGGCCACCGAGGGAGACGAGCGGGGGACGGCATGGGAGCCCGTACGGCGCGACCAGATGGACTGGGCCGACTGGCTACGCCTGGTCTACACCGACGAGACCTGGGTGACCCAGGTCGACGGCGTCCTAGCTGAGGCAGCACCGGGCCCCCTGTATGGCAGTCCGACCTCCTCTTCGTCGTTCCCCGGTCTGGTGGTCCGCATGCTGGAGGCGGCACAGATCGGCGACGGCGACAAAGTGCTGGAGATCGGTACCGGCACCGGCTATTCCACCTCGTTGATGTGCCACCGGCTAGGCGGTGAGGCCGTGACCTCCATCGAATATGACCTGAACGTCGCGCCCCGCGCCCGCCAGGCGATCGAGGCATGTGGCTACTCGCCGGCTCTGGCCGTCGGCGACGGGCTGGATGGCTACGACAAGAACGCCGAGTACGACCGGCTGATCGCGACCTGCTCGGTGCGCTTCATCCCTCCGGCCTGGATGTGGCAGGTCCGTGACGGCGGCACCATCACCACCCCCATGTGGGGCTGGATGAACGGCAACGCCCTCGCGCACATCACTCTCGCCGACGACGGGACCGCCTCAGGGCGATTCCATCCCTACAACGTCTCCTTCATGAATGCCCGCCCCCACGGACAGCCGCCGCGAGCGACCTACCTGCTCGGCATCGGGGGCGAGCGAGAGACCAGGATCGACCCGAACATCATCAACGACTGGACCGGCCGCTTCGTCGCCCAGCTCGCCGCGCCGTCGGCAGGGCTGATGGGCGCTGGCGACGACATGATCCTGCTGGACGTCGCCACCGGCTCACAGGCCAGCACGAGCAAAGCCGAATCCGGCGGCTGGACGGTACGCCAGCACGGCCCGTTGCGGCTCTGGGACGCAGTGGAAGACGCGATCGATCTGTGGCAGCAAGCCGGTTCCCCCCACCAGTCGGGGTTCGGACTCACCGTCGGCCGGACGAGTCAGTGGGTATGGCTCGGCGACCCCGACGGCCCCCGCTGGAACCTGCCCGTCTGAGCTGGGTGTCGGAGCGCCTTCGTTTGTGGAGTTCGGCAGATCTGTCCAGGACCCGCGCTGAAAACACCTGAGTGGGGTCGGGCACGGGCCCTTAGGACCTGAGCGGAAACGGCAGGATGAGCACGTCCATGAGCGGTGCGCCGGACCAGCCGGGGCGCAGCCGGGCGGCTTTGCGCCAGCCCCATCGGGTATAGGCCGTGTAGGCAATGGTGTTGTCAGGGCGGACGAGCAGAGTGGCGCGCTGTTCGGTGCGGTCGGCCAGGAGCGTGTCGTGCAAGGCGTGGGCAATGCCCTGGCCCCGCCACGCAGGCCGCACCATGATCTCCGACAGGGCGAAGGTGCGGCTGCCATCCTCGCGGGTGAAGCCGGGTTCGGGTTCGGATTCCAGGCCTTCCCACCACCTGTTCTGCACGGGGAGGGGCCAGCCCCAGATCTGACCGACCGGGGTGTCGTCGCAGTAGGCAAGGATCAGGTCGAACCCGTGGCGGCTGGTGTAGGCCTCGAAGCGGGTCATGAACGCTTGTTCGCTGTCGAACTCCTCTCCGGCGGCGATGCGGTCCGCGTAGGCGTCGCGGTGGATGTCGGCGACCAGGTCGCGATGTCGGCGGGCTTCGGCGGCGTCCATCTGGCGGAAGGTCACCTGGGCGGGGGGCATGTCGTCGCCTTTCTTGTCATGCAGCGGCAGGAGTCAGCTTGCGGGCCGCGACGTCGAACCGCTGGCGGAACTCCTCGCTTTGGGCTCCGGGGGTATGCAGAAGGGGGCGCAGCTCGTTGAGGACTCGCACGGAGGTGAGTTTGCCGCCCAGCTCGCCCAGGATCGTCATGCCTTGGGTAAGGGCGCTGTGGCTGTCGCCGGCAGTGGCCAGGGCGGCGGCGAGCCGGGCCTGGTAGTAGGCCAGGTCGCGGGGTGAACGACTGGAGTCGGTGAGCACGGCCTGGTACAGCCTTGCTGCGGTGTCGGGAGAGCAGAGCCGCAGGCTGCCCATCGCTTCATACCCAGCGATTTCCGAATGGGTGACGAACGCGGTCCAGTTTTGGTCGCTGTCGTGGGGGCCACGGTCGGCTTCGTTGCGGGCGCGGCCGATGGCGGCGTGGAAGGCGGCTGCGTCGCCGAGTTGGGCGTAGGCCAGTGCCTGGCGCAGCCAGATCAGCGTGTGCAGGGCCGGGGAGGGGATATGGCGGGCGACCTGGGCGGCGCGGTCAGCCAGGCGCAGCGCCTCGCGGGCACTGCCGCGCCGTCCGGTGATGCGGGCCAGGTGGGTGGCCTGCTGGGCCATGTCGAGGTAGATGTGCACCAGCAGATAGTTGTCGCCGACGCTCGCGGCCAGCAGCGCGGCCTCGGCATACAGCGATCGTGCCAGGTGCTGGTCACCGGAGTCGTAAGCGAGCCAGCCGCCGACCTCTCCGAGGTCGGCGGTGACCGCCAGCAAATCCCGTCCGGTGTGCTCGGCGTAGTCGTATTCGTCCAGCATGGCCCGGGCGCGGGCGAACAGGGCGGTGGCATGAGGCAGCAGAGCGGCGCCGCCGATCGCGCCGTCGGCGCGACGCAGCCGTTCCAGGCTAGCCCGCAGGTATCGCACATGGCCTTGGTCGATCCGCTTGGGCGGGAGCGCCATGTGCATCAGCATGGTGCTCATCGCCAGGCTAGAGGTCATCATGAAGTGTCGGCGGTCAGGTGTTGCGTTCATTGCCACGACATCTCCCCAGAAAGCGGGCTGTTGGTCGCTTTCCAACTTGGCATCTGCGCGACCGATGATCAGCGGCAGAAGAACCTGGCGTGGCATGCCGAGCAGGTCGGCGATCCGGAGAATCTCCCGGATGTCGTGGAAGGTGTCACGTTTGCGTCGTTCGACCTTGGTCACCACCGACTGCGACCAGCCCAGTAGTGCCCCGAAGTCCAGCTGGCTCATTCCGGTGGCACCGCGCAGGATCGCCAGCACCGCAGCCATGTCGGCGCGGGCCAGGGCCTGGCGCAGGGGCGCTGAATCCCAGATCCACACTGGTGCCGCTCCGGTGGCCTCACGGGCGGCGGCCAAGCAGGGTCCGCACAGCGGGTCGTGGTTGTAGCGGCTCAGCCGTGTGATGCGGCATGCCGGACAGACCCGATCGACTCGCTGCTCCTCGACCATACGCGTCGTCCCTGCCGTCGGCGTCACATGCGTTTTACCCACGGTAACGCGAGCCGACCACTCGATGAGGCCAATGTGGCCTGATCGACTGTGCCGGCGGTAAGCCGTATCGGCGTTGGGTCCATGATGCGGAGCGGTCACGCTCTCCCACAGAGCCGCGAATCGCCGCGCCCGCGAGCAGGAAAAGAAGCAGCTTCCGGCTCGCCAGTCGGCACGCCTCACCGATCCCCATGCAGAAGGGGTGTAGCGATGCAGCCCGCCATTCCCGGACGGTACGTCGAGCTCTTACCTGATCAGGCCCCTTCGGACCTGGAGACCTTGCCAGATCTGGTCCGGTGGGCAGCTGGGGCGTACAGCGAACAGCCAGCGGTCATCGGAGCCGCGGCCCTGAGTTACGGCGAGCTACAGGCTATGGTCGATGTGGTCGCCACGCAGCTGCTGACCGTAGGCATGGCGCCCGGGGGCGTCGTAGGCGTCGCCTCCGGCCGGTCGTACCTGGCGCCAGCACTCATCCTCGGCATCATGCGATCCGGCGCGGTCTACCTTCCGCTGGACCCACTCTATCCGGACGTTCTACTGGAGGCGATGGTCCAGGCGGCGGATGTCGGCACCGTCATCGTCGACCGGGCAGCCGCCGGTCGTGTGCCCACTATGCGAGCCTGTGTCATCGAAGCAGCTTCGCTGCTCTCGCGCGGTCGTTGCGGCACGTCGCTGCCCGCCGTCGATCTGTGTGGCGGGGCGTATGGCATGTTCACCTCTGGATCCACTGGAGCACCCAAGGGTGTCCTGCTGGGGCATGCCGGTCTGGGTGAGTACGCCCGGGCGCTGCCTGGCCGCGTCGGACTGGGCGCCGGGGACCGGTGCCTGGGGGTAGCACCATTGGGCTTCTCGTCCTCGGTTCGGCAACTGCTGCTGCCGCTCGCTGTGGGGGCGACTGTGGTGGTTCCCACCGACGGGCAGGTGCGCACGCCCTGGGAGCTCGCCGATCTGATCCAGGCGGAGCGGGTGTCGCATCTGGATGTGACGCCGTCTTTTTGGAGGGCGTTTTTGGACGCGCTGCCGGAGAGCGATGCGTGCCGGATGCTAGCCGGGGTGCGCCGCGTGCTGTTCGCCAGCGAGTCTCTGGACGTGCCGCTGGCGAACCGCACCCGGCGGCTCGCCCCGCACGCCCGGCTGTGGAACATGTACGGCTGCACCGAAACCACCGGCATCGTTACCGCCTACGAGGTCACCGGCAGCGAACCCGAGGACGCTGCGGTACCGATCGGCACCGCGCTGGACCACGTTATGGTCTCGGTGGCCCTCGCCGATGACGGCCCGAGCTGTGCCGGGTCCGGGCAGATCGTCGTCACCGGCCGCGCCGTGGCCCTCGGCCCTCTCAGCCGTGGGACCACTGCGGGATCGGCATGCGCGGTGCGGCGGCTTGAGACCGGCGACCGCGCCGAGGAGATCGCGGCCGGGCTGGTGTGGCATGGCCGCGGCGACCGCGTGCTCAAGGTCCGCGGGATACGGGTGACAGCCGAGAGTGTCGAACAGCAACTCCTCGCCCACGACCAGGTACGACGAGCCGCCGTCGTGGCCGCCACCGAACGCGGTCTGATCTGCACGGTCGAGCCCGCCCCCGAGACACGCGAGCCCGACCCCGGGCGGCTGATCTCGTGGCTGAGGCAGCGCCTGCCTGGCCACATGGTGCCCGCCGAGATCACCGTGACGACCGACTGGCCGCTGCTGCCCAACGGCAAGACCGACTACCGGCAACTTGCCGCCCGCCATCAGACCGACGACCGCACAGCAGGGGGCCTCGATGCCGACCACTGACGACGCCGACGCACCGGAGGTGGACGTGCGCGAACACGTCCGGAAGCTGTGGCTGGGCATCCTCCCCGACGGCACGAGCGGGACGTTCGCCGAGGCCGGCGGCGACTCGCTGTCCGGGCTGCGCCTTCTCGGCGCGATCCACAAGACCCTCGGCATCCGCGTTCCCTTCGGCGACCTCAACACCGCCGCGAGTGTGGAGGACTTCGTCGATCGCGTCGCGCGCCGGACCACCGGATAGCCCCGGTGACACGGTCCTGCTCTCTTCCCGTCACCTCCTCAGATGGGTATTCCCGTGACCAGTACCGCGCCCCACACGCCCACGCCCGCTGCTCCGGTTGTCCTGACGGAGGCCGAGGCGGTCTTATGGCGCTACCAGCAGCTACATCCCCTCACCTGCGCCTACAACATCTGCGCGGCCGTGGAGATCGAAGGCCGTCTCGACGCCGAACTGCTCCAGACCGCAGTCGCTGCGGTGATCGCCCGGCACCGCACCCTCCACTCGACCGTCGTCGAGGCGGGTGAACGGCTCGCCTGGCACCGAGCGAGCGTTGAGCCGCGCTGGCGAACCGTCCCCGTCACCGCACAAGATGTGCGGGAGTGGGCCAAAGGCCCGGGTGCCTCCTGGGTGCGGGCCGAGGCCCGCCGCCCGTTCCTGCCCGGCGAGGTGCTGCACCGCCTGGTGCTGTGGAGCCTCCAGCAGGCCGGGGCGCTGCTGCAGATCACCCTCCACCACTGCGCCTGCGACGGGCTGGGCCTGCGTCTCCTCGTCGATGAGATGATCGCCACCTACCGGGAACTCGCCGACGGAATTGCCGCGAAACCGGCCGAGCGTGAGGTGCTGCCTTACCAGCCTCTGGTCAGCCCGGTCGAGGCAGCCGCGTTCTTCGCCCCCCGCCTGGAACTGGCGGAATCCAAGGCGCTGCTGCCCCGCGGCCGCAACCGGGCGCGTGCGGCTGACGACGCCGGAGTGCTTGTGCGGCGAGTCCTGAAGGTCACCGTCAACGACGTCGCCGCGCGCGCCCGAGAGACCAGGGTGAGCCCGTTCGCGGTGGTGATGGCTGGCCTCGGGGTGGCGCTGGCCCGGTTCAGCGGCGAGCGGGACCTGGCGGTGCGGGTGCCGTTCAGCCACCGCCCGCCGGCCGAGGACACCGAGGCCAGCTACCGGGTCCGTGCCCTGCCGGTGAGGCTGTCGGTCACCCGCGGCGACACGGTCGCAGGCCTGCTGACCGACGCCGGCGGCGAACTGCTCCAAGCGGCGGTGCACGCGGACTGGGGTGAGACCGACGCCCCCTTCGCCGCCACAGTCACGCCGGGCGGCACCTCGGTGACCGTCGTCAATCAAATGCACCCGACCGGTCTGCTCACCCACTTCCGGCCCCCTTTTCTCCAGGCCGACGGACTGCGCTGGCGGCCCTACCTGGTGGCCAACGGTACGGCCAAGTTCGACCTGAGCATCCATGTCGCCGCCCACGAAGGGCGCCTGGCGTTGGCCTTCGAGTATCGCGCGAACACCGTGGATCGCACCGAACGCGAATGGTTCGCCGACCTCGTCGCCGCCATGGTGACCGACGCCGCCACCGCCGACCTCGACCAGACAGCCGCAATGCTGGGCCGCAGTGCCAGCAGCAGGGGAAAGGCCTGTGGACGACAGCTGCGGCAACGCGATGGCCGGGTCGAGGACCCCTTCTTCGCCTGCGCCGCCAGGGAGCCCAGCCGCATCGCCGTCATCGACCACACCCCCACCGGCGCCAACGCCGTGACCTACGCACAGCTCGCGGCCGCGAGCCTGGCGGTGGCCGAGCACCTCACCGGTCTGGGTGCCGGTGCCGGCCTTGCGGTCGCCGTGCGTCTGCCCCGCGGAGGTACGCTGATCGCCGCCGTCCATGGCGTGCTGCGCGCTGGCAGCGTGCTGTTGCTTCTCGACCCGGACCTGCCCCCGGCCCGCGCCGAGTTCATGCTCGCCGACAGCCGCGCCCATCTGATCATCGAACCCGGCCCGGCCGAAAGCCCCGACACCCTCCGGGTGCTGGACCAAACATTGCAGGTCACCGTGCTGACCGATCGTCCGGAGCCCGTTCCGCTGACTCGCGACGGCGCGGCGGCCGATGCGGCGTACGTGATGTACACCTCAGGCTCGACCGGCCGCCCCAAGGGCGTCGCGGTCTCCCACCCCGGCATCATCAACCGGCTGGCGTGGATGCAGCGCGCCCACCCGATCGGCCCAGGCAACGTGGTGCTGGCCAAGACCCCGCTCAGCTTCGACGTCTGCCTGTGGGAGCTGCTGTGGCCGCCGATGACCGGCGCGACGCTGGTCACTGCACAGCACGGCCGACACGCGGATCCGGCGTACCTGTGCGATGTGCTCGACCGCTACGCCGTGGACACGGTCCACTTCGTGCCCGCCATGCTCGCCGCCTTCCTCGACACCGCGGCCGGGCGCCGCTTGCCCGCGCTGAAACGGGTCTTCACGAGCGGCGAGCGCCTGCCGCTAACGCTGGCCCGCCGCGCGCACGCCCAGCTCGGGGCCGGGCTGCACAACCTTTACGGGCCGACGGAGGCGTCGATCGATGTCACCTGCTTCACCTACTGGCCCGGCGACGGGAGGGCGTTCGTGCCGATCGGCCGCCCGGTCGACAACACTACGGTGCGCATCTGCGACGAGGACGGCCGTGAAGTCTCCCTCGGGGCGCCCGGTGAGCTGGTCATCGAGGGCGTACAGGTGGCCCTGGGCTACGTGGGCGACGGCACGCAGGACGAGGGCCGGTTCGGGGTGAACCCAGACAGTGGGCATCGCATCTACCGCACCGGTGACCTGGTGCGGTGGCGCTCCGGCGGGGTGCTGGAGTTCCTCGGCCGGGCCGACGACCAGGTGAAGATCAACGGACAGCGGGTGGAGCTGGAGGAGATCGACGCGATCTTGGCCGGTCACCCGGACCTGGCTGCCGCAGCCGCCTACTGCGGCGAGGAGGCGGGACCGCGCCGCCTGCGGGCGTTCGTCGTACCTCGCGATGGAGCAGAGCTCACGGCGGCGGACCTGCGCGGCCACGTCGCCCACCATCTTGCGGCCGCCCTCATTCCGTCGGTGTTCACGGTGGTGGAGGCGCTGCCGTACTCGGAGAGCGGCAAGCTGGACCGCACCCAGCTCAGCAGGCTGCCCGGCCGCGACCTACCCGCCGCCACCGGCCGCACCGTGACGGGCGAGGCCGCAGAGCTTTTGGCGTCGGCGGTCCGCGACGTGCTGGGCGAGGCAGAGGTCCCGGCGGACGTCGATCTGTTCCACCTGGGCCTGGACTCCATCACTGCGCTGCGCCTGGTCGGGGTGCTACGCCGCCGCGGCGCGGTGTTGGAGGTCGCCGACGTATTCGAGGCCCGGACCCTGGCAGCGCTGGCCGCCCGGCTGCGGCCCGCGCCCACCTGGGAGCCAGATGCTTCCGCGCAGGTGGAATCGGCCGCGCCGGCCGGGTCGGTGGTGTGGAACGGGCACCGGGTCATGGCGCGGTTCCCGTTGTCCCAGGCGCAGCTGGGCCTCGTCTATCACCGGCAGGCCAGTGACGACTATCTGACCTACCTCACCTCCTATGAGCTCGACGGTCCGGTTGATCCAGCTCTGCTGCGCCAAGCCCTGACCGTCGTGGCCGGCTGGCACGAGTTTCTCCGCTCCGCCCTAGACCTGAGCGACCCGTCCGGGCCGCAGCAGCTCGTCCTTCAGCCCGTGGAGCTGAAGCTGATCGAGCACGACCTTGGTGCACTGGGCGAGACACAGCAGCGCACGGCGTGGGAGCGGTGGGTGGCGAAGATCCGCACACGCCCCTTCGCCTGGGACACCCCGCCCCTGTTCGCCTTCCACCTGCACCGCTTCACACCCAGCCAGGCGGTGTTCTCCATCGTCGAGCCCTTCCTGGACGGCTGGAGCGTGGCCGTGCTCGGCCGGGACATTCTCGACACCTACGAAACGTTCGCCGCCGCCCGCGCCGGTACGCCGCCGCCCGCGACCGTCCAGCTCCTGGACAGCCGACCCGCGCTGTCGTACGGGAGGTTCGTGGCGCTGGAGGCCGCGGCTGCGGCCGACCAGGAGGCGCTCGACCACTGGCGGACCCTGCTGGAGGAGCAGGAGACGGTGTGGCGCTTGGCACTGGCACCCGGTAGCGAGGAGGAGCCGACGACTTGGCACCGGTGGGACCACTACTTCGACGAGGCGAACCTGTCCGGACTCCGCGCGGCGGCGGGCCGACTGGGGGCGTCGCTGCGCACGCTGATGTGGGCGGTTCACATGCGCACCGTGGCTCTGTTCACCGGCAGCGCCCGCAGCGGGTCGGTGGTAATGGTCAACGGCCGGCTGGAAGATTCGGGCGCGGAGGACATGGTCGGGCTGTTCCTGAACATGCTGCCCGCCGCAGTCGAGATCGGTCCCGATACGACTTGGCGGGACCTGGTGGGCCAGGTGGTGGCTGCCGAGCGGTCCTCGTGGCGCTACCGCCGCACCCCCTACGCGCGACTGCGCTCGCTGGTGCCGGGCTTTGAGCCGAGCTGCGTGTTCAACTACACCGAATTCCACCGCTACCGCGACCTGTTCGACGACCCCGGCCGGGCGCTGCGGCTGCGTCAGGTCACGGCGCTGGACCAGACGTATCTGGACCTGACGGTGCAGTGCTCGCTGGATCCGGCCGGCCGCCGCCTGCGGCTGTCGGTCGACCACCGGTCCCCGGCCGTCACCGTGGCGGATGCGCGACGCTTCCTGGACTGCCTGGTGCACGCCGCCCGCGCCGCGGCCCGGGACGTCGACGCACCCGTCGAGTCCGACCGGCTGCCCGTAGCGGAACTTGCGCGGCTGGACGAGGTTGGCCGGGGGCCGGTACGCACCTGGCCCGAGGAGCTGTCCCTCGCCCGCGTAGTCGACGAGCACGCCGCAGACCGCCCAGGCGCGGTGGCCATCGAGGACGGCTCCGAGTCCTACACCTATGCCGAACTGGCCGCGCTCAGTCGCCACTACGCCCACAACATCAGGAAGCACGCCGACGAGGCGCATCCGGTAGTGGGGGTGATGGCGTCCCGGTCTGCCCGTTACTGGGCTGCGGTGCTGGGCATCTGGCGGGCTGGCGGCACCTACGTGGCCCTGGCGCCTGACCTTCCGGCCGAGCGGCTATCCCACATGACCGACCAGGCCGGGCTGCGGCTGGTCTACCTCGACCCCCGCGACACCAGCATCGATACCACGCTGCTGCCCGAGGGGGTGAGGCGACTGTCTCTGGAGGCGCTGCCCGCCGAGCCGGTGCCGGAGCTCGGGCAGCAGCAGCTGGCCGAGGCCGCTTACGTGCTGTTCACCTCCGGCTCCACCGGCCACCCCAAGGGCGCGCGGGTCGGACCGGCGGCGATGGTCAACCACTGGTGGGCCAAAACCGACTTGCTCGGCCTGGACCAGACCTGCGTAGTGGGCCAGTCAGCGCCCGCGTCGTTTGACGTGTCGATCTGGCAGTTCGCCGCGACGTGGATGCGTGGCGGCCGTGTCGTCGTCCTCGACGACACCCTCCTGCTGAACCCGGCCCGCCTGTTTGATGCGCTCGACGAGCGCGGCGTGCGGCTTTTCGAGACCGTGCCGAGCCACCTGGCCGCACTCCTCGACGCCATCGAGTGCGGCGCCGTGCGGCCCTGGCCCCGTCCCCGCGGCGAACTCACCTGGCTGATGGTGACCGGCGAGGCCGTCTCGGCCGAGGTGTGCCGCCGCTGGCTCCGCGCGGGCGGCGCACCGATCATCAACGCCTACGGGCCCACCGAATGCGCAGACGACATCACCCACCAGGTGATCGACGACCCTGGTATCACCGGCGCGGTGCCCATCGGCCGACCGATCCCGAACATCGTCTGCCGGGTCACCGACGAGCAGGGGCAGCCAGTGCCACTCGGCGTCGAGGGCGAACTCCGCGTCACCGGCTCCTGCCTCGGGCTCGGCTACCTCGAACCCGGCGACGAGCCCGGCCGGTTCCTGCGCGACCAGCAACACCAGGTCGTCGCCTACCGCACTGGTGACCGCGTTCGGTTCACCGAGAACGGTGAACTGCTGTGGCTGGGACGCATGGACGCAGAGGTGAAGGTCCGCGGCCGCCGGATCGAACTCGGCGACATCGAGACCCACCTGCGCACGCACCCAGCGGTCAAGGAGACCGCCGCCACCGTCCTGCGCGAGCGCGGCGGACGCCTGCGCGCCGTCGTCGTCCCCCGCGCCAGACACGCCGTGGATGGCCCCGAGCTGCGGGCCTACCTTGCGGCGCACGTGCCCGCGTGGATGCTGCCCGATGAGATCACCCTCGCCGAGCAGATGCCGCTGACCGCGCACGGCAAGCTTGACCGCAACGCCCTGGCCACCGCACACTTCACCCCCGCCCTCACGGCTGCGCCGCCACCCGGCGGGAAGGGAACGCACCGCCGCGTCGCGGTGATCTGCGCCGAGGAATGGGCGCAGATCACCGGGCGCACACCGACTCCGGACAGTGACTTCTTCGCCGAAGGCGGCTCGTCCCTGGACAGCGTCCGCCTCACCGCCCGCATCAGCGCCCGCCTCGGCCGTACGGTCACCGTGGCCGACCTGCTCCACACCCCGCGGTTCGCCGACCTCATCGCCCACCTCGCCCCGCCCGACAACGGCCCCACTCTCGCCGTTGGGCGGATGCCGGCGGCGGTCGCCGGGGTCGTCACCGCCGCTCTGGACGATCCCGACAAGCTCCTGGAACTCGTGCCCGGCGGATGCCTGGATGGGGCCGCGGTCGGCTACCTCACCCCCGCAGCGCTCGCCCGCGCCGGCCACCAGGCTCAAGACGTCCTGGATCGCCTCGGCGGGGCGCCCGTACTGCGCCGCGTCGTGTGCACACCGCTCGGCATGGTCGGCCACTACCTGCTGCCCCTCGTCGGCGACGACATCTTTACCGCTCCCGACCGACTGGCCGGCCTCATCGCCCAGGCCGCCGAACACGCACATCGCTACGGTGCGGCGCGCACCGTGCTGACTGGGCTCATCCCCGCAGCCAGCAAGTACGGCACCGCTCTGCCGCCGCTCGCGACTGAGGTGACGACCGGACACGACGTGACCACGGCCGCCGTTGTCCTCAACCTCGCACGCGCCCTGCGCACCATTGGCACCGATATGAGGAGGCGGCATGTAGCCGTCATCGGCCTAGGTTCGATCGGCCGCGCCGCCACCGAGCTGCTGCTCACCGTCCTCGGCCATCCGGCCTGCCTGACCCTCGTGGAGTCTCCAACCGCAGAACACCGCCTTCACGCCACCGTGCAAGCCGTACGGGGCGCGGGGTACGGCGGGCCGCTCACGGCGGTGACCGCCTCGCCGGAGGAGGTAACGGGTCAGGTGGCCAGCGCGGGCGTGATAGTGGGTGCGGCCAACGCCACCGGACTCCTGGAGGTCGAACATCTCGCCCCCGGCACGATCGTCATCGACGACTCCGCCCCTCACCTGTTCGACACCACCGCCGCCATCGCCCGTGCCCGGACCGCAGAGCTGTACATCAGCGAGGGCGGCGTCCTTGAGTGGCCCGAGCCTGTTCGCGAGGTCCGCTGGCTGCCGACCGACCCGCTCCTCGCCGACGTGCTCACCTCGCTGCGCGGATACCGGCCCACTCCGCACGCAGTGATGGGCTGCCTGACCGCCGCACTGCCCGCCCTGAACGGCCACATGCCGCCGGTGCTCGGCGAACCGGCCCCCGCCCAGACGACCGCGGTCTACCAGCACCTGGTGCAGGCCGGATTCGACGGGGCGCCGATGATGCTGGACGACACCGTCCTGACGGGAGGGCTGGCATGACACCAGCACCCCTACCCGCCCACACCCACGACGCACTGGCCGCTCCAGCGGCCAGTGCGGTAAGACTGCTGCACCTGCCGGTCGCGGGCCAGACGGTGCGGCTGCGGCTGTACCTGGAGGGCGAGAACCGCTACGGGTCGGTCAAGGCCCGCACCGCCCACGCCCTGCTCGGCGCGCTGGAGGAGGCAGGCCGCCTGTGCCTGGGCGGGCAGGTCATCGAATCCACCTCCGGGAACCTCGGCATCGCCCTGGCCGGGCTGTGCGCCGAGCGCGGCTACCGCTGCACCCTCGTCGTCGACGACACCACCCCTGCGTTCAGCCTGAGCCGCATGGCCGACCTGGGCGCCGAACTGATCCACGTGAAGGCCCCGGATGCCGCGCACGCGGTCACCGCCCGCATCCAGACCGTCCGCGAGTTCCTGGCAACCAACCCCTGGGCGGTATGGACCGACCAGTACAACAACCCGGCGGGGCCCGCCGTGCACGCCCACACCACCGGCCCGGCCTTCCTCCACCACGGCCAGCTGGCCCACCCAGACGCAGTGGTCGCGCCCGTGTCCACCGGCGGGACCCTGGCCGGCGTCGCCGCCTACGCCCGCGCACACGCGCCCGAGGTGCTGGTCTGGGCCGTGGACGCCGTCGGGTCCGCCGCCACCGGCCGCAAGGCCGCCCCCAGGCCGGGCAAACTGCCTGGCTTCGGCTCCGGACTGCGCTCCACCTTCCTCACCCCGCGGCACTACGACCACCTCGCGTACGTGACCGACTCCGACGCCGCGCTGGCCTGCCGGATCATCCACGACTGCACGGGGATTGCGCTCGGCGGATCAGCCGGCGCGGCCGTCCTCGCCGCCGTGGCCGCAGCCGCCCGCAGCCGGCGTGTCAGGGACATCGCGTGCCTATGCCCGGACGGCGGCGACCGCTACCAGGCCACGATCTACGCTCCCGGGCCGCCGCGCCTCACCCCCTGCGACCCGGTGACTGTGCCTGCCTTGGCCGCCCTGCACCGTCTCTACCCGGAGAGGGAATCCGACCGATGACGACCCCCGACACCCTGCTGTACCTCGACGCCGCACACGTTACCGAGCTGTGCCTTCGGATCGACCCACTCGAGGCGGTCACCAACGCCTTTCTCGCCGTGCGCGCCGGCCAGGCCGGGATCACCCCGGAGGCCGCGCTGCGTTGGACGGCGAGCGACGGCACCGCCGCCCGCAGCCTCACGCTCCCGGCCTGGCACACCAGCACCTACGGCTGCAAAGTCATCAACGCGTGCATCGGCAACCCCGACCGCGGCTTGCCCCGCGCCCACGGCCTGATCATCCTGGCCCACCCCGATACGGCAGTCCCCGTCTGCATCATGGAGGGCGCCCACCTCAGCGCGCTGCGTACCGCGGCCGTCTCCCTTGTCGCGCTTCGCGCCGTCCGTGACCTGTCCACGGTGCGGCACGTGGGCCTGCTCGGCGGCGGTCGCCAGGCACGCACGCACCTGGAACTGCTCGCCCCCCGGACCGGGCTTGAAACGGTCACTGTCTACGACGCCGACCCGGCGCGCGGGCAAGAGTTCTCCCGGTACGCCAGCCGGCTCCTGCCCGGCGCCCAGATCGTGGTCGCCGACCGGGCGGAGATGGCCGTGCGCGCCGGTGAGGTCGTCATCGCCGCCACCACGACCACCAGCGGATACGTGCAGATCATGTGGCTGGCCGAGGGCGCGGTGTTCATCAACGTCTCCCTCGACGACGCCACCGAGGCCCTGTTGCTCGGGTGCGACCACCTGATCGTCGACGACTGGACGCTGGTCGCCGAGGACACCACCCGGCTGCTCGGGCGTCTCGCCCACGCTGGCCGTGTCACCGGCCCCGGCCACACCCCGCCCCCAGGCGGACGGCAGGCGGACACCGATATCGGCACGCTCCTCGACAGCGCCTACCTGCGGCCGATCGGCCCCAGGGACCGGATCGTGATCAACCCGTTCGGGATGGGTGTCCACGACATCGCGCTGGCCGCCCGCGTCCATGCCACCGCCCTCGCCTGCGGCGCCGGCACCCGCTTGCCTCGCTGACGCACGTGAAGGAGCTGTTTGTCATGGATCTGCTCGCCACCGCGCTGGACGGCTTCGCCGTCCTGGCCCAGAACATCACCGACCTCGCCGACGGCACGCTGCGCGCCTACACCGTCAACGGCTGGCCCTCCCCGAGCTTCTCACCCGTCATCCACCTCGCCTCCCATACGCCCGGGCACCGTGAATTCGCCACCGCCCGCGCCTTCTGGGACCAGCAGTGGGCCGACGCCACGCCGACGGCCTGCCTGCTCGTCCCGGTCACCACCATGCCCGCCCCCGTCGAACTGCCCAGCGGCTGGCACGCCGACGAGCATCCCCTCCACGTGATCGTGGAGGAGTCCGGACCCGTCGAGGTCACCCCGGACGACGCCTCCACCCTGTGTGTCACCCCCCTTGGCGACAGCGAAGCCGAAGAGAAGTTCCTCCACCTGGTCACCGCCTGCTTCCCCGACACGTGCACCGCACCCGAGAAGGTCCTCACCCAGCTCCAGGAGGCCGATGCGCACACCGAGCTGATCACCCTCCACCGCGGCACCCCTGGCGAGCCGGCCGCCGCCTCAGCGCTCACCGTCAAGAACCAGACCGCCTTCCAGACCTGGGGAGCGGTCCCCGAGCCGTATCGGGGGCTGCGCCTGTCCCGGGTGCTGCAGCAGGCCGCGCTCCGCCGCGCTTACGAACTCGGCGCGGCCGCCAGCGTCACCGTCACCCGCAACCCCAGGGTCATCGGCACCCACCGCCCGCGCCTGGACCTTCGGATTTACCGCAACACTCCCAGTGGGGAGTACCGGTGACCGCCGACACCCTCCCCACGACCGCACCGTTCACCGGCCTGCTGCCCGCGCAACTGCGCCAGGTCCTGTCCGACCGGCCCGCTCCCGGCTCGACCATCAGCCTCGGCCGCCTACCCGACGGGGAGGAACTGCTGCGCCTGTACCGGATGATGGTGGTCGGCCGGGCGGTTGAGGACGCCGCGACAGCCATGGCCAAGCAGGGCCTGATGGCCGTCTACCCCGCCGCCCGCGGCCAGGAAGCCTGCCAGATCGGCGCCGCCGCCGCGCTCAGGCGCTCGGACTGGCTGTTCCCGACCTACCGCGACTCCATCGCGGTCATCAGCCGCGGGGCCGACCCAGCCGACGTCCTCGGCGGTCCGCTCGGCCGCCGTCACCTCGGCTACGACCCCTACGAGCAGCGCACCGCCCCGCTGTGCACGCCTCTTGCCACCCACGCACCGCACGCGGTCGGTTTCGCACACGCTGCCCGCCACCACGGCGATGGCACCATCGCACTGGTCCTGCTGGGTGAGGGGGCCACCAGCGAAGGCGACTTCCACGCTGCCTGCACCTTCGCCGCCGCCCACCAGGCCCCCGTCGTCTTCCTGGTACAGAACAACGGCTACGCGATCAGCACCCCTGCCCACCTGCAGAGCGCGGCCCCGAGCTTCGCGCACAAGGGCATCGGCTATGGCATCCCGGCCGAGCGCGTCGACGGCAACGACGTGCTCGCCGTCTTGATGACCACGCGCGCCGCAGTCGAACGGGCCCGCGCCGGGGCCGGGCCGGCACTCGTCGAAGCCGTCACCTACCGAATCGGCCCGCACACCAACTCCGACGACTCCACCCGCTACCGCACTGCGGCCGAAGCCGACCCCTGGAAGCAGAAGGACCCCCTCGATCGGTACGCCGCCTACCTCCACGACCACGGCCTGCTCACACCGGCGACCACTCAGGACGCCGCCTGCACGGCAGAAGCAGAGGTCCGCAAACTCCGGCTCCACGCTCAGGAGACCTTCGTGCCGGACCCCGCCGAGATCACCGCCCACGTCTACACGCAACCGCCCGGCCACCTGCTCGCCCAGACCGCGCGCCTGGCCCTGGAGGAAGACAGCGATGGCTAGCCTCGCCGGCGCACTGAACCAGGCGCTGCGGGACGCGATGGCCGACGACGGCCGCGTCATCACCTTCGGCCTCGACGTCGGTACGAACGGCGGGGTCTTCCGCGTCACCGACGGCCTGGCCGCCACCTTCGGACCCAAGCGGTGTTTCGACACCCCGCTGTCGGAGTCCGGCATCGTCGGCTGCGCGGTAGGCATGGCGATGAACGGCCTCCTGCCCGTGGTGGAGATCCAGTTCGACGCGTTCGCCTACCCCGCCTTCGAGCAGATCACGAGCCACGTCGCCAAGATGCGCAACCGCACGAGCGGCCGCGTCACCCTACCCCTGGTCATCCGCATCCCCTACGGCGGTGGCATCGGAGCGGTTGAGCACCACAGCGACTCCTCCGAGGCGTACTACACCCACACACCGGGCCTGACCGTCGCCACGCCCTCCACCGTCGCCGACGCCTACTCGCTGCTGCGTGAGGCCATCGACCACCCCGACCCCGTGATCTTCCTCGAACCCAAGCGCCTGTACTGGCACAAGGACGACACCCCCCTGCCGCGGCGCACCGGCCCCTTCGGGCAGGCCGCCATCCGCCGCCCTGGCCGCACCGCCACGCTTATCGCCTACGGCCCCACCGTCAACGTCGCCCTCCAAGCCGCCGCCCAAGGCACAGCGGCCGGCTGGGACCTGGAGGTCATCGACCTGCGCACCCTCGTCCCCCTCGACGAGCACACCCTAACGGGCAGCATTCACCGGACCGGACGGGCGGTGGTCGTCCACGAGGCGCCCGGCTTCGGAGGCTACGGCGCCGAACTCGCCGCACGACTCACCGAAGCCTGCTTCTACCACCTCCAAGCGCCGATCGGACGCGTCACGGGCCTGGACGCCCCCTACCCCCCGCCCCTGCTGGAGGAGTACCACCTGCCCAACGTCAACCGCGTGCTCCACGCGGTGCACTCCTTGCTGCAGTACGCATGATCACCAGCGGCAGGTCTCAGCGGTCCTTGACGATGACACCAAGCGCCTGGGCGAACAGCGGCGCCAGGTCCAGCAGCTGCCCGTGGTCAATGGTGGCGCCCTTGAGCGCCTCGATCCCTTCGGCGATCCCCAGCGCCGCAGCGCCCCGCAGGTCCACCTTCTTCAACTGGGCCTTGCTCAGCCGCACCCCCTCCAGGGTCGAGCCGGGAAAGGTCACGTCCGTGAGCCTGGCGCCGCCGAAGTCAACCCCCCGCAGCAGGCAGCCCACGAACTGCACCTCCTGCAGGGTGGCGGTGCGCCAGTTGACCGAGTCGAACTTGCAGTCGAAGAACCTCACCCGGCGCAGCTCCGCGCTGAACGCCGCCACCCCGGCCAGTGCGCCCGAGACGACCTCGGCATCCAGCCAGCTCGTCTCGGCCAGGTCGGTGCCCACCCAGCGCACGGTGTGGAGCCACACGTCATGGAACCGGGCGCGCTGCATCCGACCCCCGGTGAACGTCACCGACGAGAACACAGACTCGGTGAACCCTGCGTTGCCGGCCTCAGCGTCCTCAAAGACCGTCCCGTCGGCGTGGACGGTGTTGTAATCGCCCTCTTGCTCCAGGTCGCCGCGCAGCGGCTCCAGGTAGCTGGCGTAGGGCAGATCGGCGAGTTCGCGGGGCGTGGCGGACGACACGGCAGACCTCACAGACATCGGAAGAGGACATACGGCACCGGTCCGGGCCCGGCGATGGCCTTGCTCGCCGAGCCACAGTAGGAGACCCGACTCTATCGGCGCACCCACCAGCGGGAGAGACAATGAGCCAAGACCACGCCACCAGGATCGCCCTCGCCGGCCCGTCCCTGCACCAGCAGGGGACCGGCCCCTGGCAGCCCGCGACCGTGACCGTGAAGACCGAGCACCAGCCCGTTGACGTGCTCGACTGGACCCGCGCGCATCTGCGTACCGCGCGCTGCCTGCTCACCGACTATGGAGCCTTCCGGCTCCGCGGCACTGTCACCACCACCCAGACCTTCGGCCAGACCGTCGCGCTCATCGCCGACGCCCCGCTGCTGGAATACCTCAACCGCTCCACCCCTCGCAGCCGCATCAAGGGCAAGGTGTTCACTTCCACCGAGTATCGGAGCGACCAAGCCATCCACATGCACAGCGAACAGTCATACGCCGCCACCTGGCCAGCCGTGCTCGGCTTCTGGTGCATCACCCCGGCCACCAGCCGCGGCGAGACCCCGCTCGCCTCCACCGCCGACGTCCTCGACCGCCTCCCCGCCGACCTCGTCTCTCGCTTCCAGGCCCACGGCGTCCGCTACGACCGCTGGTACCGGCCCGGCCTCGACGTTCCCTGGACCGACACCTTCCAGACCGAACACCGGGCCAAGGTCGACCGCCTATGCGCCGAGACCGGTATCACCACCGAGTGGCACGACGACGGCACCGTCCTGCACACCGTCCACACCGCCCAGGCCACCCACGCACACCCCGGCACCGGACGGAAAGTCTGGCTCAACCAGGCGAACCTCTTCCATCCCGCAGCCTTACCGGACGACATCGCCGCCGCAGTCCGGGATCTCCCCGAAGACCACCTGCCACGCAATGCCTGCTTCGGCGACGGAACCGCCATCCCCCACAGCGATATCACCACCATAAACGACACCTTCACCGCGTGCAGCTGGGCCGAACCCTGGCAGCAGGGCGACCTGCTGCTCGTCGACAACACTGCCGTCGCACACGGCCGCCGCCCCTACCAGGGGCAGCGCCAGGTGCTCGTCGCCATGGCAGGGACGGCTCAATGAGGACCGCTGCTCCGCCAACTTCTGTCACCCGGCATGCCGGTGGTTCAGCGAGGTCGGGTAAGCCTCTGGCGGATCAAAGCCACGGCCTGGGCAAACAACGCATGGTCCGGCGGGCGGGTCAGCAGATCCGCGAGCGCGAACAGGTCGAGGGCCTTGCTGATCTCCGGCCACCCCTCCGGCAGCACCCCACCGGCCTTCTCGTACGCCCTAGGAAACTGCTCGGCAAAGCCAGGCGGCAGGTCCCGCGGAAAGCGCAGCATGTTGCCCAGATCGAACAGGCCAGAACCCGAGAACGCGTACTCCCAGTCCAAAACCGCCGACACCTGCCACCCCCCGCGCTCGCCTGGGCGCATGATCAGGTTCTTGGGGTTGAAGTCGGAGTGCACCAACTGATCCGCATCCCCCACCGCGGCCACCAGCGGTGCGCTCGCTGCCGCGAGCGCGATCAGAGCCCGCTTCTCCACAGCGGCGAGCGCAGCATCGGCATGCCCCCTGGCCAAGCTGGCCTCAACGAAGGCCACCAGATCGTCATGGTGATCCGGCGGCGCGGCGTCCGGCCGCAGGGCACCGTCGGAGAAAAAGCCCGGCCGACCGAACCGTACGGAATGAACCGTGGCCAGGATCCCGGCCACGGCCTCGGCCAATTGCGGGCCTTCCTCTTCCCCGGCCCCGGCGAACACCGCCGTCAGCGGCACCCCAGAGACGAACCGCGTCAGCATGAACGGCTCACCCAGCAGCTCCCCGCTGCCGTCGGCGTAGACCACCTCCGGAACCGGAATCCGGTCCGCGACCAGTTGCATCAACGCCGCCTCGACGGCGCACGTATTCCTGCGGGGATAGCGCCGCAGCACGAACGATTTCCCCTGGTCAGTTCGCAACAGCACGTTGTCGCTGCTGAAACCCCCAGACAGTCGGCGCTCGCCGACGACCTGCTCACCGCGAAGCACACAGCGACTCAGAACCGCCAGAGCCTTGCGGCCCACCAAAGTGCCAGGGTCATCAGACATGGGCGCCAGCTTGCCTCACAATACCTACAGCCTCAAACAACACGCGGGACGGCCTGACGCGGCCGCGCAGGACGTGGGGAGATCACCAGGCTGCCGCGCGATCTATGAGCGCGCGAACTGCTGCCGGTACGACGCCCAGCACCGAGCGGCCTCGGCGAGCTTGTTCGCCCGTGGGTCAGATTTGTCGCGGGCGACCGAGGTCCAGAAGCTGACCTGCGTCGCGGCGAAGGAATCCAAGGCGTCATGGGATGCAGTGTCCCAGGACGGTGCGCGTGCGGCGGCGCGCTCGGCGTCGGCCGGGTCGTGGCCGGCCTGGATCAACCAGACAAGCCAGCACGCAGGGGTCGATCCACGCCGCTCCCCGAGGGGGGCAGCTCCAGCCGACCAGGTGCGCCGTCTTCCCGTCGACCAAGACGTTCGCGGGGTTCCAATCGGTGTGCACCTTGAGTGCAGAGCTGCTAGAAGGCGAGGTTTCTTCAGGATGGCTCGTTTGCTGTTACTGGCCGTGTTGGCGTTCCTGGCGCTGGTTCTGCTGCTGGGGCGGCGGTTGAAGTTGACCCAAAGCCTGGGTGCCCTGGGTTTGCTGACGGCGTGGCTGGAGGCGTTGCTCCGGATGCCGCTAGCGGTTCCTGCGCACGCTCGCCGCGAGGCAACCTTCCCTCTGCCCATCACCTGCTGCACCTCCTGGCCACGAAAGCATGGATATGTCGGTGAGGTTCGAGGGCCAGACATTCGTGAGGGGCGGAGCCAGTTCGGCCGGCGGCGGCTCGGTGTCGACGCGATTCGGAGCGGGCCAGTCCGTTCCTTCCCGGCGATTCATAGGATCGCCACGAGGACAGGGGCAGGTCCTGACCCTGCCGGTCACAGGCGGCCGGGATATCCGGGGCCGGTGGCCTGTGCCGACCGTGGCTCTCGATCTCACCGACATCTCGACGCGGGAAGATCAACATGTGGCTCTAACAACCGTCGACGTCTGGCTCCCGTTCACCTACAGAGCCACAAGCACCGGTGTAGCATCGGCGCTTCGCGGTCACGACCAGCAAAGGTAACGCGAACAGGAGAAGCCCGTGACCGGTCCATCGACCACCCACGCACTCGACATCGGTCCCGACACGGTGACCAAACGCTACCCATCTTGGGAACACCAGCAGCCGCAGCGCGAATGGCGCGCCCTGGAGCTGCTGACTGTGCACGCGCCAGGCCTGGCGCCCGCACCTGTGCGCGCCGGACTGGACGCGGTTCCGCCCACGATCATGATGTCCCGCCTGACCGGCGTGCCGCTGGGCCTCACCGCCGTAACGACCGACCAGCTGGAGGCCATGGTCATCGCCATCACTACGGTGCAGGAGACGATCCCGACGCATGTCGTGCGCGAGCTGCCGCCGCGGCTGGGCGCCCCCGCTGCGATGCTCCAGCAGGTGCGCGCGCAGTACAGCCGGCGGCCGGACCTCGGCGGTGACCCGCTGGTGGTCAAAGCCTTCGACGCCGGAGCCGACTGGCTATTCGCCCCGGAGATCGAATCGCTCCTCACAAGCCGATCGCGGCCCGTGTTCGGCTCCGGCGACGGCAACCTCGGCAACTTCCTGTGGGGCACAGACCTGTGGGGCACAGACGGCCGTGTGCACCTCGTCGACTTCGAATACTCCGGCCGCAGCGACCGCTGCCATGAGCTCGCGGAGATCGCCGAGCACATCACCCTGTGGGCGACACAAGCCCTCGACCCTGAGACGCTGCTGGCGCGCTTCGATCTGACCGCAGATGAGAACCCTCGCCTGCGGCAACTTCGCCGCCTGATGGCGTGCCTTTGGTTTTTGCGGCTACTCCCCGGCGGTTCGGCTCACTTTCGCAATCCAGTCGGAACTCTGCAACGCCAAGCCGAGCGGTTCCTGATTCTCCTGCAGGACGGATAGGGGCAGGCAGATCGGGAAGTGGTCTCGCGCAGTGCGGGGCGTCAGACGGCGGCCGGGCAATCCAGCGGATCGACTTCTGCCCAGATCACTTTGCCGTCGGTGAGAACGTTGACGCCCAGCCGATCAGCGTGGCAGGCGGTGATGTACAGGCCGCGCCCGTTTTCGGCGTCGAAGTCCGGCAGGTCGTCGGGCACCTTCGGGATCGCGGGCACGACGGGGGAGTGGTCACGCACATCGATTCGGACATGGGTCGAATAGCAGCTCAGCGTGAGACAGAAGTACCGGTCGGGAGTGTGCTTGGCGTTGCTGCACAACTCAGTGATGGTCGACAGGCAGGCATCGGTTACGCCGGTCATCTGCCAGCGTCTCAGCCACATGTCCGCCGCATACCGGATCACCTGGAGGGCGGCCGGGGCCGGGGTGAGGGTCTGCGCCCAGGAGAAGCGTCCGAGGGCTGCCTGGCACTGATCCGCTGTCCAGATAGCGTTCACTGCTCCTCCACACGGCACATAGGCGGGGGACGCCGCGTGCGTATTGGGGCCGATGAGGCTGGTGTGCTTCACAGCACATGCTCGCCCTACTATGGCATCTCGTCAAGCACATGCCTGGCAAATTGCCAAACTCGTGCATGGGATACTTCGAATGCGTACACGTACCATGTCACCGGCACTGCGGAAACACGCCCGTGCGGGCGGTCATGAGGGGAGCACGCAATGGCAGTCCCCAGTAGCCCGCTCACGGCGCGGCGCAAGCTCGGCGCGGAACTCCGCCGGCTCCGCGACCTGGCCGGTCTGACTGCTGACCAGGTCGGCGAGCAGATCGGTTGTCACGGCTCCAAGGTCAGCCGTATCGAGACCGCGAAACGCACCTGCACCCTTTCCGACTTCCGCCGGCTCATGGAGCTGTACGGAGTCGACGACGAGCGCAGAGCGGAGCTGGAAGAACTCTGCAAGCACGGTCGCCAGAAGACCCCTCCGTGGTGGCACGCCTACGGCGACGTGATCAGCGCCAACTACGCCGAATTCCTTGCCTACGAGGCCGATGCCGTCGAAAGCCGGGAGTACCAGACCGTGTTCTTGCCGGGGCTCCTGCAGACGGAGGATTACGCACGTGCCGTAACCGCGGTGGGATTCGCTGCCCTGGGCCCCGACCAGGTCGACAGCCTCGTCGAGGTGCGCATGGCGCGCCAGCGGCGCCTGCAGGAGGAAGACCCCCTGTCCATCACCGCGGTGGTGACCCAGGCAGCCATTCGATTCCGGGTGGGCGGTGCCGACGTGCAGCACGCCCAGCTGGAGCATCTGATCGCCATCTCCGCGCTCGACAACGTCTGCCTGCGCGTGATCCCATTCGAGCAGGGAGAGAACGGCACCTACACCGGGGCATTCACCATCTTCTCCTTCCCCGACGAGACCGACTCCGATGTCGGTTTCGCCGAGTCGGTCGCCGGCAGCACCTTCATGGATGACCCCCGTGACCTACGCCGCCTGAACCGGCTATTCGCCAACCTCTCGCGGGCCGCGCTGAGCGCGGAAGATAGTCTGAAGCTGATCGAAGACGCCAAGAAAGAGGTCGCCTGACATGGTCAACCCGGCCGACCTGCACGCCGCCAACATCGATAACCTGGTCTGGCGCAAGAGCAGCTTTACCGCCAACAACGGGCAGTGCGTCGAAGTCGCCGACATCCCCGGCCTCGCCGCCGTGGCCATTCGCGACTCGAAAAACACCGGCCTTCCCGCTGCGCGGGTCTCCGTATCCGCATGGTCGGCCTTCCTCTGCGCGCTCACTACGGAGAAACTCTCCGCTCATCACGCAGACCCCGCCCTGGACGGTCGCGCGCTTCCGTCGAAGACGCAGCCGCCGGAGAAAGCCGCGCTGTATGCGGTGGATCTTTCCGACGTCACCTGGCTGGCCGCTCCGGGAAGCAGCCCCGAAGATCGCATCGAAATCTCCTACTTCGCCCTTGGAGCCGTAGCCCTGCGCGATCCCGCACACGCTGACCTGCGCTACACCGAAAGGGAGTGGGACGCGTTCCGGCGGGGCGTTCTCGCCGGCGAGTTCGCCTGATCATCTAACAACTTCGTGCGCAATAGGGATCGGGACGGCCCCGGCTGAGGTTACCGGGCGATGTGTTGGTGATCGTCTGTTACCGGGGGGCGGGGAGCTTGGCCACGTCGAAGTGCTGCCAGGTCGGGGCGGTGGTTTCGAAGGTGGCCTGTCCTTCGTCGATGCCGAGCTGGTAGATGTCCAGCACCCGTCCGGCGTCCTCTTCGGTCATGGCCCGGACGCGCATACTCATGCCGGGCCGGTGGCGGTCGTCGTCTCGGAGGTGAGAAGTTCGGCGATCAGCGCGCCGACGCGGGCCTCGATCTGGTCGCGGATCGGCCGTACGGCGTCGATGCCTTGTCCGGCCGGGTCGTCCAGCTGCCAGTC
>NZ_JBFBCI010000083.1:0-28328 GCF_040683095.1 Sphaerisporangium sp. NPDC051017 | reverse complement strand
ATTTCTACACCATTCCCTATCCAGTTTTTCCATCCCCCCCGCTTTCCCTTTGGCCCCCCCGGGGGGCGCCCCCCCCCGGCCGCCCGCCCGGCGGCCCCGCTCCGCCGGCCGTACGGCCCCCTTCGTCTCCGCCCTCCCTGACGTCCCGGGCGGGCCTTTCGCGGCCGTCCGCGGCGACGGTTTTCGCCGGACTGTGCCTGGTTCATGTGGGAGCGCTCCCAGCGTACCGAACAGCCCCTATCAGGCCCGAAGTCCGATTCCAAGGGTCCAGAAGCCCCAGGAGTAACAGTTAGGTTTCGGCATATTGACGTCGGCGTTGCCTATCGGCGACTCTTCGTGGGAGCGCTCCCAAATCTCGCCCACGAGCACGCCCGTGGGATCACGACCGAGGGATCCAGCACATCGTGGGGCCCGACTGTCGGGGCCGGCCCTCGATGCACCTCCCGAATACGGGCAACCACCTGAGAGGGGTCCGGAGATGACGAACAAGGCGCGCCGCGGCAGGATGCTCGCGGTCGCATCGGTGATGACGGCCGCGCTGGGCGTCACCGCAGCGTGCTCGTCCGGCGACGGCGGCGACACCGCGGGGTCCGCCGGCACGTCCTCCACCGCCGCGGAGAAGATCACCCTTACGCTGCAGACCTTCGGCGGCGGCACCAACTTCGGCTACAAGGCCGCGGTGGAGAAGTGGAACGCCGAGCACCCGAACGTCCAGGTGAAGTACAACAACCTGACCGACAGCTTCGAGAACGTCTACTGGCCGCAGATGCTGCAGTGGCTGCAGTCGGGCACGGGCGCCGGCGACGTCGTGGGCATCGACGAGGGCGGCATGGGCCTCGCCAAGGCGCGCCCGCAGTTCTTCACCGACCTCGGCCAGTACGGCCTGCAGAGCCGCCAGTCCGACTTCCCCGCGTGGAAGTGGGAGAACGGCATCAACGCGGAGGGCAAGCTGTTCGCCCTCGGCACCGACGTCGGCGGCATGAGCATCTGCTACCGCACGGACCTGTTCAAGAAGGCCGGCCTGCCCACCGACCGCGACGAGGTCTCCAAGCTGTGGAGCGGCGGCTGGGACGACTTCATCAAGGCCGGGCAGGACTTCCAGGCCAAGGTCAAGGACGCCAAGTTCGTCGACAGCGTCAACACCATCTACAACGTGGTGCTGTCGCAGGAGGCCGCCAAGAACGGCAACGTGACCTACTTCGACAAGGACCAGCAGCTCATCGTCGACAAGAACCCGGCCGTCAAGACCGCGTTCGACTTCACCCAGAAGATCAGCGAGGCGGGCCTGACGGCCAAGCTGCAGAACTTCACCGACCCGTGGAACACCGGCTTCGTGAAGTCGCAGTTCGCGACGCTCGGCTGCCCGGGCTGGATGCTCGGCGTCGTGTCGGGCACGGCCGGCGACGAGTTCAAGGGCAAGTGGGACGTCGCGACCGTGCCGGGCGGCGGCGGCAACTGGGGCGGCTCCTGGCTCGCGGTGCCCAAGCAGTCCAAGCACCCGAAGGAGGCCGCCGAGCTGGCCAGCTACCTGACCGGCCCCGAGGCCCAGCTCATGGCCTTCAAGGAGGGCGGCAACCTTCCGAGCACGATCCCGGCGCAGGACGACCCCGAGCTGCAGAGCGCGACCAACGAGTACTTCGGCAACGCGCCGATCGGCAAGATCTTCGGGCCGTCCATCAAGTCGCTCCAGCCGACCTTCCTCGGCGAGAAGCACGCCCAGGTGAAGCGCGAGGTGGAGCAGGTCGTCACCGGCATGGACCAGGGCTCGGTGCCCTACGCCGAGGCGTGGCAGAAGTTCGTCGAGGCGGGCCGGAAGGCGGCGGGCTGACCGTCCCCTGAACGTCACCGGCCCGTCGCACGATCCCCGGCGGGCCGGTGACCCTCCCATCGACCGTTATCGACGAGCGAAGGAGCAGAGGGCTCCCCTCCCCGCGGCCTCCCCCGGCGGCGGGCCGGGCCCCGCACTACCGATGAGCGTCAACCTCCACACCCAGCGGGCGGATCCGGCGCCACCCCCTTCCCGGACGGGCCGCCGCCACACCCGCCCCCCGAACTCCTTCTGGTCCCGGCTCGACCTGAAGGCGACCCCGTATTTCCTGATCTCCCCGTACTTTCTGCTGTTCGCGGTCTTCGGCCTGTTCCCCCTGGTGTTCACCCTCTGGGTGTCGATGCAGGACTACGGCCTCGCCGGCGGCGAGGCGTCCTTCACCGGGCTGGACAACTACACCAAGCTGCTGGCGGACGGCGACTTCTGGAACGCCGTGGTCAACACGGTCGGCATCTTCGTCCTGGCCACGGTCCCGCAGCTCGTCCTGGCCCTGCTGCTGGCCAACGCGCTGAACAAGCGGCTGCGCGGGCGGCTGTTCATCCGCCTCGGCGTCCTGCTGCCGCTGGTCACCTCGGTGGTGGCGGTGGCCATCGTCTTCACCCAGCTCTACGGCCGCGACTTCGGCATGTTCAACTGGCTGCTCGACCTGCTCGGCGTCGACAAGCACATCGACTGGCAGAGCGCCAAGTGGTCGTCCTGGACCGCCATCGCCACCATGGTGGACTGGCGGTGGACCGGCTACAACGCGATCATCTACCTCGCCGGCATGCAGACCATCCCCCGCGAGCTGTACGAGGCGGCGTCGATCGACGGGGCCTCCCCGCGCCGGCAGTTCTGGAGCATCACGCTCCCGATGATCCGGCCCACGATCATGTTCACCGTCTTCGTGTCCACGATCGGCGGGCTCACCCTGTTCGCCGAACCGGTCATGTTCGGCAGCAACCGCATGGACGGCGGCACCACCGGCCAGTTCCAGACCATCGCGATGTACATCGTCGAACAGGGCTTCAGGAACTTCGACTACGGCTACGCGGCGGCGGCCGCCTGGCTGCTGTTCGTCCTGATCCTCCTCGGCGTCGCGATCAACTACACGTTCGTCCGCCGGATCGGAGGCGCCAGGTGACCGCGCTCACGCAGGCCCGGCCGGCGCAGGCGGTGAAGGGGCGCGACAAGCGGGATCCCTTCCGCGCCACGCCCCTCACCAAGGTCGCGCTCGGCTTCACGCTCATCCTGTCGATCTTCCCGATCTACTGGATGGTCATCATCGCCTCGCGGACGAACTCCGACGCCGTGGACGTGCCGCCGCCCCTGCTGCCGGGCGGCAATCTCGGCGAGAACGTCCGGCGCGTGCTGGCCACCGAGGACGCGCACTTCCTCACCGGCCTGCTCAACTCGCTGATCGTCACCTCCACGGTGACGCTCTCCGTCGTGATCATCTCGACGTTCACCGGCTTCGCCTTCGCGCGGCTGCACTTCCGCGGCCGCAACCTGCTGCTCGGGTCGATCCTGCTCACCATGATGGTGCCGCTGCAGCAGATGGGCATCGTGCCGCTCTACCAGCTGATGGTGAACCTCGGCTGGGTCGGCTCGCTCAAGGCGGTGATCCTGCCGTACCTGCTCAACGGCTTCGGCGTGTTCATGATGACGCAGTACACCGACCAGGCCGTGCCCGAGGAGCTGGTCGAGGCGGCCCGGGTGGACGGCGCCTCCACGCTGCGGATCTGGTGGAACGTGATCCTGCCCGCCGTACGGCCGGGCATGGCGGTCCTGGCGCTCCAGACGTTCATGCTCAACTGGAACGAGTTCATGTGGCCCCTGATCGTCCTGACTCCGGAGAACCCCACGGTGCAGGTCTCGATCAGCTTCCTCACCGCGGCCCATACCACCGACTACGTGCTCATCTTCACCGGCACGGCCCTGTCGGTACTCCCGCTCATCGTCGTTTTCGTCGCGTTCGGCCGGCAGATCGTCGGCGGACTCATGGAAGGTGCGGTCAAAGCGTGACCACGCAGGAGACTCAACCCGGCACCGACGCCCCCACCCTGGCGTTCCCCCCCGGCTTCGTCTGGGGGGCGGCCACCTCGGCCTATCAGATCGAGGGGGCGACGACCGCCGACGGGCGCGGCACCTCCATCTGGGACACGTTCGTCCGCCGCCCCGGGCGCGTGCTCAACGGCGAGAACGCCGACGTCGCCATCGACCACTACCACCGCTACCGCGACGACGTCGCGATGATGGCCGAGCTCGGCCTGACCGCCTACCGGTTCTCGGTGTCCTGGCCGAGGATCATGCCCGACGGCGCGGGCGCGGTGAACCAGGCCGGGCTCGACTTCTACCGGCGGCTCGTCGACGAGCTGCTCGCGCACGGCGTCGACCCGTACCTGACCCTGTACCACTGGGACCTGCCGCAGGCCCTGGAGGACGCCGGCGGCTGGCCCGCCCGGGACACGGCCAAGCGCTTCGCCGACTTCGCGGCCCGCGTCCACCAGGCCCTAGGCGACCGCGTGCGCGACTGGAGCACGGTCAACGAGCCGTGGTGCGCCGCCTTCCTCGGCTACGCCTCCGGCGAGCACGCCCCCGGGCGGCGCGAGCCGGCCGCGTCCATCAGGGCCGCCCACCACCTCAACCTGGCCCACGGGCTGTCGGTGCAGGCCCTGCGCGCGCAGGACCCGGGCTCGCGCATCGGCGGCTCGGTCAACCTGTACGCGGTGACCCCCGCCACCGGCGGCCCCGCCGACCTGGAGGCCGCCCGGCGCATCGACGGCCTGCAGAACCGCTTCTTCCTCGACGCGCTGCTGAAGGGCGCCTACCCCGAGGACGTCCTGGCCGACCTCTCCGCCGTCACCGAGATCGACTTCATCCGGGACGGCGACATGGAGACCATCTCCACCCCGTTCGACACGCTGATGGTGAACTACTACAGCAGGTTCACCGTGTCGGGCGCCGCGGGCGGCTCCTCGTCCGCCGCCGCCGCGCCGACCGGCACCGGGTCGCCGTGGCCGGGCAGCGAGCACGTCTCCTTCGTCAGCGGCGGCCGCCCGGTCACCTCGATGGGCTGGGAGATCGACGATCTCGGCCTGTACGAGGTGCTCCAGCGGGTCGCCACCGACTACCCGGGCATCCCGCTGATCGTCGCCGAGAACGGGGCGGCGTTCGACGACGTCCTCGACGGGGGTGAGATCGACGACCAGGATCGGCTGGCCTTCATCGACTCCCACCTGCGCGCCTGCCACGCCGCGATCGAGGCGGGAGTGCCGCTCCAGGGGTACTTCGCCTGGTCGCTGATGGACAATTTCGAGTGGGCCTGGGGGTACGGCAAGCGATTCGGCCTCGTGTACGTCGACTACCCGACCCAGCGCAGGACTCCGAAGGCGAGCGCGCACTGGTATGCCGGCACGATCCGCCGAGGCGGTCTGCGCGGTCCGGCAGAATAGGCCCTGACGTCAGGAGGGGGCACTTTCCATGAACGGGGACCGCCGCTCGGGAGCGCGACCGACCCTCGAGGCCGTCGCCGCTCGCGCCGGGGTCGGCCGCGGCACGGTCTCGCGTGTCATCAACGGCTCGCCGAAGGTCAGCGAGAAGGCGCGCGACGCCGTCCAGCAGGCGATCGACGAACTCGGCTACGTGCCGAACCGGGCGGCGCGCACCCTGGTCACCAGGCGCACCGACACGATCGCGCTGGTCGTGTCCGAGTCCGAGCAGCGCATCTTCGACGAGCCGTTCTTCGCGGGCATCATCCGCGGCATCGGCTCGGCGCTGTCGGAGACCGGGCTCCAGCTCATCCTCACCATGGCCCAGTCGCGCGACGAGCACGACCGGCTGGAGCTGTATCTGACCGGCCAGCACGTCGACGGCGTGCTGCTGATCTCGCTCCACGGGGCCGACCCGCTGCCGGGGCGGCTGGAGGAGATGGGCGTGCCCACCGTCCTCGGCGGCCGCCCGGTCGGGTTCACCCCGTACAGCTACGTCGACGTGGACAACCGCGCGGGCGCCCGGCAGGCCGTCAAGTACCTGCTCGGCAAGGGCCGGCGGCGCATCGCCACCATCGCCGGCACGCAGGACATGGGCGTGGGCGTCGACCGCCTCGCCGGCTACCGCGACGCGCTGCTGGCCACAGGCATGCCCGAGCTGGTCGCCTACGGTGACTTCCTGGAGCCCAGCGGGGTGGCCGCGATGGAGCGGCTGCTGGAACAGCACCCCACGCTGGACGCGGTGTTCGCCGCCTCCGACGCCATGGCGATCGGCGCGATGCGGGTGCTGAAGGAGCACGGCAGGACGATCCCGGACGACGTCGCGGTGATCGGCTTCGAGGACTCGGCGGTCGCGGCGCAGACCGTCCCCTCGCTGACCAGCGTGCACCAGCCGACCGATGACATGGGGCGGCAGATGGCGCAGCTGCTGGTCGCGCGCATCAACGGCGAGCGCCTGGAGCAGCCCGTCGTGATCCTCGACACCCACCTGGTCGAGCGCGGCTCGGCCTGAGGCCCTCGCCCGCGCATCGAAGAAGTCCCGCCCGGCGACGGGCGGGACTTCAGCGTGCCCCGGCGCGGTCGCGCAGGGCCTCCACGCCGACCAGGTCGTCGGGCAGCGCGTCGGGGACGGTGTCGTCGAAGCGGGCCAGCGTCCGCACGCGCATCGCCACCAGCGCCGTCACCGCCATGGCGAGGGCGAAGCAGACGTACATGAAGCCGATGCCGCGCCCGGGCCCCGTGCCGATCAGCGCGCCGGCGGTGGCGGCGAGCGGGCCGTCGTGGGCCAGCAGCGGCTCGAACACCGCCGTGCCGTACGGGGCCACGAGCCCGAAGCCGATGGGCAGCGTGGACCAGGCGACCAGCGTGTTCAGGGCGATCACCCGGCCGTGGAAGCGCTGCGGGACCTTGACCTGGATGATCGTGGCGTAGACGCCGTTGAGGAGCGTCAGCCACAACGACATCCCGAACGACCCGATCCCGATCACGAGCAGGTCGTTCCGAAGGCCCGTGACCAGGCAGAACACCGAGAGGGCGAGGGTGGCGAGCAGCACACCGCGCAGGCGTCCGCGTCGCGGCCCGCCCCACACGGTCATGACCAGACCGCCGAGGAACACCCCGAGCCCGCCCGCGAAGGCCACCCGCCCGACGTCGGCCAGCGTGGCGAACGACAGCACCAGCGGGGAGATCATCAGGAACAGCGGTGACAGGAAGATGTTCAGCACGGCGAAGAACAGCAGCATGGCGCGGAACGACCGGTCGCCCCAGGAGTGGCGGAAGCCGTGCACCATCTCGGCCACCACGGACTCGCGCCGCTTCCACGCCATCGAGGACGGGAACCTGACGAGCGCCACGCTGAGGATCGCGGCCGCGTAGCTCGCCACGTCGATCACCAGGATGCCGGACAGGCCGATCGTGGCCATCAGCCCGGCGGCGACCAGGGGGACGATGAGCTGGGAGGTACCGACGGCCATCTGCACGATGCCGTTCGCGTGGCCGAGGTACCGCTTGGGCACGAGCTGCGGGATCGCCGAGCCGTAGGCCACGCGCTGGAAGGTGAGGGAGACCGACAGCAGCACCAGCAGCGGGTAGATGTGCCAGGTCTGGAGGTTGCCGGTCCACAGCAGCACGCCGAGGACCAGTTGCGTGCAGCCCGCGCCGACGTCTCCGGCGAGCATCACGCGACGGCGGTCCGACCGGTCCACGATGGCGCCGGCCAGCGGGGACACCAGCATGCCGGGCACCAGGCCGAGGACGGCGAACAACGCGAAGCTGACCAGCGAACCGGTGGTGATGTAGATCCAGATCGGGATGGCGAACTCCGTGAGCGCCGACCCGGTGATCGACATGAGCTGCCCGGCGGCCACGATCCCGAACCGCCGCATGCTGGGCCGGGGCCCGTCGCGGGTCTCCGGGGCGCCCGGCGCGGTGCGGGCCGGGCCGGAGCCGTCCTGAGCGGCCGGACCGGAGCCGGTGAGAGCGGTCGCGGGACCGTCCTTCGCGGCGGCGTGCGCACGAGGGACGGCCGGGGAGGTGTCGTGGAGCCACCAGGTGGAGTCCTCGCCGCGCAGGTACGGCTCGGTGCGGCCGGCCGCGATGGCCGGGTGGACCTCGGTGAGGATCCTGGCCAGCTCCCGCGCCCGATATTTCATGAAGAAGTGGCCCGCCTCGTCGAGCACCGCCAGGGCCGCCGAGTCCGACACGCAGTGCCACTCGCGGAAACGCTCCTGGTAGAACTCGGTGGCGGGATCCCGCTCCCCCACGACGGCGACCACCGGAGCGCGGAACGGCGGCGTGCGCTCCTCGAAGAGCCGCCCGAAGTACCGCTCCGCCTCGCGCGTGCCCTGCCGCCGGTTGCGGATGATGAGCTTGAGCTGCTCGGGGTCGATCTGGTCGACGTCCATGCCCGCCGCCGTGAGCGCGTTGGCCATGACCTGGTCGCTGCGCAGGCGCTCCAGCGCGTCCGACACCCGGGACACGATGCCCCTCGGCCGGGCGAACGGGAAGATGCCGCCGAGGTAGACCGCGTCGACGGTGCGCCCCGCGGCCTCCAGGCGGCGCACGATCTCCACCGCCAGCATCACGCCGAGCCCGCAGTGCCCGTACACGACCAGCGGGCCGCCGGGGACCGCGGCGAGGATCTCCTCGACGCAGCCGGACGCGACCTCGCCGATCGGGCGCGACGACTCCCCGAGCTCGTGCCCGGGGACGGCGATCGAGTACAGGGCCCACTCCTGCGGCAGGGCGTCGGCGAGGTCCTTGTAGATCACCGCGCTCCCCCCGCCGTACGGCGCGCAGACCAGGCTCGCGGTCGTGCGCCGCGCCGGGGTGAGCCGGTGCAGCAGCGTGCGGGGACCGTCGCCGCCCGCCTCCATGAGGCGGGCCAGCGCGCGCACCGTGGAGTGCTTGAACAGGTCCATGATCGTGACGGGGTGGGCGTCCGTGCCGTTCATGGAGCGCAGCCGGGCGATCACCTGCATGGCGAGCAGCGAGTGCCCGCCGAGGTCGAAGAAGTCGTCCAGCGCGCCGACGCGGTCCAGCCCGAGCACCTTCGCCCAGACCTCCGCGACCGCCTCCTCCAGCGGGGTCTCCGGTGGGACGTACTCCGCCCTCTGGTCGGGCCGCTCGTCGTCCGGCTCGGGGAGGGCGGCGCGGTCGACCTTGCCGTGGGACTTGAGCGGCACCGCGTCCAGCCAGACGTACCTGGCCGGGACCATGTAGTCCGGGAGCCGCTCGCGGATCCACGCCCGCAGCTCACCGGCGCCCGGCCGGGCGTCCCCGTCCTCCTGGGCGCCGGAGGACGGCCCGGCGGCGACCAGGTAGCCGACCAGGCCCCGGTCGCGCAGGTCCACCACGGCCTGGGCGACGGCGGGGTGCTCCTGGAGCAGGTTCTCGATCTCGCCCAGTTCGACCCGGTAGCCGCGCACCTTGACCTGGAGGTCGCGGCGGCCGAGGAACTGGAGGTTCCCGTCCGGCAGCCACCGGCCGAGGTCCCCGGTGCGGTACATGCGCGCGCCGGGCTCGCCGTACGGGTCCGGCGTGAAGCGCTCGGCGGTCAGCCCGGGGCGGCCGAGGTACCCGCGCGCGAGCCGCTCGCCGCCGAGGTACACCTCCCCCGGCACGCCGACCGGGGCGGGACGCAGGTTCTCGTCCAGGACGTAGGCGCGGGCTCCGGGCAGCGGCCGGCCGATGGGCAGCGTGGGCGCCGTGTCCGGGACCGCCGGGTCCACGCGCAGGGTGGTGACGCCGACCGTGGCCTCGGTGGGGCCGTAGTGGTTGACGACGGCGCACCTGCCGAGCGCCGCCAGTTCCCTGGCCCACGCCCACGGGGACGCCTCGCCGCCGAGCACCAGGAGCCGCCGGGGCAGCAGCGCGTCCGGGGCGGCCTCGGCCAGCAGGGCGGCGAGGTGCGACGGCGTGATCTTCAGGTAGTCGATGCCGGTCGCGGCGAAGTGGCGGGCGAGGTCGGGCGCGGCCGTGCGGGACGGGATGAGGTGCAGGGTGCCGCCGGTCATCAGCGACAGGTAGAAGACGGTCACGCCGAAGTCGAAGGCCGGCGACTGGAGCAGAGCGAACGACCCGCCGGGCTCGAACCCGTCTCCGTTCCGGGACCCGGGGGACCCCGGGGGCGCCGCGTCGCGCATGTGGGCGGCGAACCGTTCGCGCACGCCGGACAGGTAGAGCAGGACCTCGCGGTGCTGCACGGCGACGCCCTTGGGCTTGCCGGTGGTGCCGGAGGTGTAGATGACGTAGGCCAGGTCGCGACCGGTCACCGGGCCGGCGACGGGCCCGGGCTCCACGCCGTCCAGCACGCCGGTGTCCAGGCACACAGTGGTGAGCCGGCCCTCGGCCGGCGCGGCCGAGGCGGTTGGACCAGTGGACGGGCTGAAGGGGGTGGACGGCGTGACCACAGACCCGGCGGGGCCGGTGGACGGGGATGGAGGGACGGTTTCGGTGGGGGCGGGGTTTCCCGGCAGGCGGCGGGCCAGGGGCGTCGTGGTGATCATGACGCGGACGCCCGCGTCGGCCAGCGCGTGCGCCAGCCGCTCCTCCGGGTGCTCCGGATCGAGCGGGACGTAGGCCCCGCCCGCCTTGAGCACGCCGACGACGGCGACGGCCAGCTCGGTGGACTGCTCCAGGAGGATGGCGACCCGCTCGCCCGGGCCCACGCCGAGCCCCGTCAGGTGCCGGGCCAGGCGGTTGGAGCGCGCGTCCAGCTCGGCGTAGGTGAGCGAGGTCTCGCCGTGCACGACGGCGGTGGCTGCCGGGGTGCGCGCCGCCTGGGCGGTGACGAGCTGGTGCAGGAGCTCGCAGGGCGGGGGCTCGGGGGCCGGGGAGGCGGCGAACTCCAGGGCGGGGCCGTACGGGAGCTGGACGCGGGAGATCCGGACGCCGGGGTCGGCGACGACCGAGCGGAGGATGCTCTCGAAGTGGCCGGCCATCCGGGCGACGGTCTCCGGCAGGAACAAGGCCGTGTTAAAGGTGAAATTTCCCCATAAGCCGCCGTCGGGGGTCTCGTTCACGTACAGCGCCAGGTCGAAGCGCGTCACGTTCGTCTCGAACGGGAACCCCGTCATCGTGAAGCCCGGCGGCTCGGGCGCCCTGCCGTCCTTGCCCCGGTAGTTCTGCAGCGCGAAGAGCACCTGGAAGACCGGCGAGCGGCTGACGTCCCGCTCGACCGCCAGCTCGTTCACGAGCTGGTCGAAGGGCAGCTCCTGGTGGGCGTAGGCGTCCAGCGCCGTCTCGCGGCAGCGGCCGAGCAGCTCGGCGAAGGCCGGGTCGCCGGACAGGTCGGCGCGCAGCGGCAGCGTGTTCACGAACACGCCCACCACCGGCTCCAGCTCGGGCAGCCCGCGCCCGCTGATGGGCGAGCCGACCGCGAAGTCCGTCGCGCCCGAGTGGCGCGCGAGCAGCACCTGGAAGGCGGCCATCAGCGTCATGTACGGCGTGGCCCCGTGCTCGTCGCCGAGGCGGACGATCGCCGAGGCCAGCGCGGCGTCCAGCGGGAATCCGTGCGCGGCGCCGTCGAAGACCTGGGTGGCCGGTCGCGGCAGGTCCGCGGGCAGCCCCAGCGGGGCCAGTCCCGCGAGCCGCCGCTTCCAGTAGGCGACGTCGCGCTCGTAGGCGGGGGTGCCCATGCGCCCGCGCTGCCAGATCGCGTAGTCGCCGTACTGGACCGCGAGCGGGGGAAGCGCGGGCGCGCGCCCGGCCCTGTGGTCGTCGTGCAGCGTGAGGATCTCGCGGATGAGGATGTCGCAGGACCAGCCGTCGGTCACGGCGTGGTGCATGGTGAGCAGCAGCACGTGGTCGCGCGGGCCGAGCCGGACCAGCAGCGCCCGCAGCAGCGGACCTTCCGCGAGGTCGAACGGGCGGACGATCTCCTCGTGCACCAGCACGCGGGCGCCCTGCTCACCATCGGCCGCCGCGACGCGCAGGGAGATCCGCGGCTCGGCGTCCACGACCACCTCCGGCCGCCCGTCGCCGGTGGTGACGAACCGGGTGCGCAGGCTCTCGTGGCGGGCCGTGACGTCGGCGAGGGCCCGGCGCAGGCAGTCCTCGTCCAGCTCGCCGGTCAGCCGCACCGAGAACGGCACGACGTACGCGGCCGTGCCGGGCACGTACTGCTCCAGGAACCAGAACCGTTCCTGGGCGTGCGAGAGCGGCGGGACGGTCCCCTCGGGGCGCGCGGCGATCGTCGTCACCGCCGCACGCCGGCGCAGCCGCTGGGCCAGCAGAGCCTGCTTGGCCGACGACAGGTCCGCGGTCACTGCCCCTCCAACGGGTCGGGCGCGGTTTCGAGCAGAAGGAGGGCCTCCTCGTCGGAGAGTCCCTCCAGCTCTTCCAGCAGGAGTTCCTCCAGCGCGGCGGCCAGGTCGGCCACCGTCCGGCGGGCGAAGATCGTGCGGATCGGCATGTCGACCTCGACGTCGGCCCGCAGGCGGGCGATGACCCGTACGGCGAGCAGCGAATGGCCGCCGAGGTGGAAGAAGTCGTCCAGCGCGCCGACCCGCTCCAGGTCGAGCACCTCGGCCCAGATGTCGGCCACCAGGCGCTCGGCGTCGGTCCTCGGCTCCACGAACCGCGTCTCGCGCTCGCGTTCGACCTCGGGCAGGGCCGCGCGGTCGACCTTGCCGCTCGGGGTCAGCGGCAGCCGGTCGAGCCGCGTCCACAGGCCGGGCACCATGTACGGCGGCAGCGTCTCGGCGGCGTGCCGCCGCAGGTCGTCGAACGACGCGGAACCGGCGACGAAGGCCACGAGCGTGTCGTCGCGGACCGCGACGGCGACCTCGCCCACGCCGGGATGGGCCAGCAGCCGGGCCTCCACCTCGCCGGGCTCGATCCGGTACCCGCGCACCTTGACCTGGTCGTCCAGGCGGCCGAGGAACTCCAGGCGCCCGTCGGCCCGCACGCGGGCGCGGTCGCCCGTGCGGTACAGCCGCGATCCGGGCGGCCCGGACGGGTCAGGCACGAAGCGCCCGGCCGTGAGGGCGGGCCGTCCGAGGTAGCCCCGGGCGACGCCCGCGCCGCCGACGCACAGCTCGCCGGGTACGCCGGGCGGGACGACCGCGCCCCGGGCGTCCATGACGTGGACGGTCGTCTCGGCGATCGGCCACCCGATCGGGGGCCGCGATCCGCCGTCGTCGTCCAGGTCCGTGGCGGTGGCGATGATCGTGGTCTCGGTCGGGCCGTAGGTGTTGACCAGCCGGACCCGGTCCCCGAACCGCGCGCGCCACCGCGCCACGGCGGCCGCGTGGACCTGCTCGCCGCCGAGGATCACCAGGCGCAGCGACTCCGGCCACCGGACCTCGTCGATCAGGTCCACGAGCCGGTGCCAGTAGGCCGTGGGCAGGTCGAGCACGGTGACACCGGACGACCCGGACGACCCGGACGGCGCGGCCAGGTGGTCGGGCAGGGACGCGCCGCCGTCGGGCAGCATGACCACGGCGGCCCCGGCGGCCAGGGCCGGGAAGATCTCCTCGGCGTGGGTGTCGAAGCCGAGCGAGGCGAACTGGACGACCCGGTCGGCGGGGCCCAGCTCGTAGGCGCCCCGCATCCACCGGACCCGCGCCGCGAGCCCGCCATGCTCCACCACCACGCCCTTCGGCGTCCCCGTCGACCCGGAGGTGTAGATGACGTACGCGGCCGCGCCCAGGTCCGTCCCGCTCGCGCCGTCCGTGCCCTCCGCGCCGCCGTCCCGGACCGCCGGGCCCGAGCCCGTGGGCCGTCCGGTGGCGTCCACCACGACCGTGGCGACGGTGGCGGGCAGCAGCGGCGCGCGCTCCGGGTCGGCGACGACCAGGCGGACGCCCGCGTCCCGGATCATGGCGGCCAGCCGCTCGGCGGGGTGCTCGGGGTCGAGGGGAAGGTACCCGGCGCCCGCGTGCCAGGCGGCCAGCAGGGCGGCCACGGCGCCGGGCGAGCGGCCCAGGCAGACGCCGACCAGCTCGTGTCCGCGCAGCTCCGCCGCCAGCGCGCGGGCGCGTTCGTCCAGCTCGGCATAGGTGGTGGTCTCGCCGCCGCACTCCACCGCGACGGCGCCGGGCGTGCGGCGGACGGTGGCCGCGACCAGCTCGGGGACGGAGAGGGACGCGCTCGCGCGACCGGCGGGCGTGAGGGCGTCGAGGCCGGGTACGGCCCCGGGCCCGGAACCGGAGCCGAGACGGGCCAGCAGGGCGTCGTCGGCGGTGGTGCGCATCGGGAGCGCGGAGACGGGGACGTCCGGTTCGGCCACGGCCCCGGTGAGCAGGACGGCCAGGCGTCCGGCCATGTTCTCGATCGTGGCGGCGTCGAACATGTCGGCGTCGTAGCCGAACAGCAGCGTCAGGTCGTCCTCGCCGCGCCACGCCTCCAGCATGACGTCGTACTTCGCGTGCTCGGCTCCGGCGTGGAAGGGCTCGGACGGCAGGCCGTCGAACGGCTGTGAGCCCCCGGTCTCCTCGGTGTGCAGGATCAGCATGGTCTGGAAGAGCGGGGTCGTGCCGGTGTCGCGTGCGACTCCGAGGTCCGCCAGGAGCCGCTCGAACGGGATCTCCTGGTGGGTGTGCGCGTCCAGCACGGTCTCGCGCACGCGGCCGAGCAGGCGGGCGAAGGACGGGTCCCCCGCCAGGTCGGCCCGAAGGACCAGGGTGTTGGTGAGGTAGCCGACGACCCGCTCCAGTTCGACGCGGTCGCGTCCGGCCGTGGGGGACCCGACGGCGAAGTCGTCCTGGCCGCTGTGGCGCGCCAGCAGCACCTGGTAGGCGGCCAGCAGCACCATGAACAGGGTGGCGCCGTGCCGCCTGCCGGTCCGCTCCAGCGCGGCGGCGAGGTCGCCGGGCAATGTGAGGCGGTGGGTCCCCGCGCGCCGGGCGGCGCTCACCGGGCGCGTCCCCGTCGAACTGGAGCGGTCGGCGGGCAGGTCGAGCGGGGGCAGGGCGCGCAGGCGGTCGCGCCAGTACGCGAGCGCGTCGTCGTGGTCGTCGCGCAGACGCCGCCGGTAGGCCACGTCGCCCGGCTGGAGGGGCTGCGGGGGCAGGTCCGGGGGCAGTCCGCGCCGCGCCGCGCCGTACAGGGCCGCGAGGTCGTCGAGCAGGACGGTGAGCGACCAGCCGTCGGCGGCGATGTGGTGGGAGACGAGGCAGATGACGTGGTCCGACGGCGACAGGCCGATGAGCGCGGCCCGGAACGGCGGCGCGGCGGCCAGGTCGAAGGGGGCGTTGACGCGGGCGGCGACCACCCGCCGCGCCTCCTCCTCACCGGTGGCGGCGAGGCGTTCGAACCGCGCCGGGGCGGCCGGCTCGACGGCGGCGAGCGGCGTGCCCTCGTCGTGCGGGTAGCGGGTCCGCAGGCCCTCGTGCCGCGCGACCAGCCCGGTCAGGGCCGTGTCCAGCGCGCCGGCGTCGAGGGGGCCGGTGACGCGGCGGACCAGGTAGACGTTGAAGGAGGTGTCGGCGGGGTCGTACCGGTGCAGGAACCACAGCCGTTCCTGCGCGGCCGAGAGCGGCGCCGGCGCCCCCTCCGGCCTCGGCTCGTACGGCGCCGCGCTCGCGTCCGCCCGTCCCGCCACGGCGGCGAGCCCCGCGACGGTGGGGTGGGTGAACAGCTCGCGCACGGGCACCCGCACACCGAGCGTGCCGGCGAGGCGGGCGACGACCTTGGTGGCCAGCAGGGAGTGGCCGCCGAGGGCGAAGAAGTCGTCGTCCGCGCCGATCGGGCGGTCCAGGCCGAGGACCTCGGTGAAGACGGCGGCCACCCTGCGCTCGGCCGGGGTCTCCGGCGGGCGTCCCCCGGCGGGGGCGGACGGCCCGGGGTCAGGCAGCGCCCTGCGGTCCAGCTTGCCGTTGGGGGTGAGGGGGAAGGCGTCCATCGGGACGTAGACGGAGGGAAGCATGTACGCGGGGAGCCTGTCGGCCAGCGCGGCGCGGTCGGCCTGCCCGATCACGTAGGCGACCAGGCCCTGCCCGCGGACGGCGACGACGGCCTGGCGGACGCCGGGCTGTGCCGCGAGGGCCGTCTCGATCTCGCCGAGCTCGATGCGGTGGCCGCGCAGCTTGACCTGGTCGTCGGAGCGCCCGAGGAAGTCCAGCGTGCCGTCGTGGCGGCGGCGGACGGTGTCGCCGGTGCGGTACAGGCGCGCGCCCGGCGGGCCGTAGGGGTCGGGGACGAACTTCCGCGCGGTCAGCTCCGGGCGGCGCAGGTACCCCTCGGCCACGCCGATACCGCCGATGACCAGCTCGCCCGGCACGCCGGCGGGGAGGCACCGCAGGTCAGCGTCCACCACGTCCACCACGTGGACCCGGGTGCCGGCGATCGGGCGGCCGATCGAGACGTGGCCGGGCCGTTCTGGCACCTCCCACGCGGTGGACCAGATGGTGGTCTCGGTGGGCCCGTACATGTTCCACAGCCGCCGCACCCGGGACCGCAGCTCCTGGGCGAGCGGCAGGGGAAGGGCCTCTCCCCCGGCCAGGGCGGTCACGTCCGGGCCGGTGAAGCCCGCGTCCAGCAGGACGCGCCAGCCGGAGGGGGTGAGCTGGGCGTGGGTCACCCCGCTCGCCTCGATGAGCGCGGCGAGCGCCGCTCCGTCCAGGGCGGTGCCGGGGGGCGCGACGACCGCCCGGCCGCCGGTGGTCAGCGGCAGGTACATCTCCAGGCCGCTGATGTCGAAGGACGGCGAGGTGACGGCGAGCCAGGCGTCCGAGGGGCGCGGGCCGAGCAGCTCGGACATCGCCGCCAGGAAGCCCGACAGCGCCCGGTGCGACACCACCACGCCCTTGGGCCGGCCGGTCGAGCCGGAGGTGTAGAGCACGTACGCGGGGTCCTCCGGCCGCGCGCCGTCCCCGCCGGGATGGCCGAGCGGGTCCAGGCGCTCCGGCGCGCCGCTGTGGTCGAACGGATCGAGGGGCTCCAGGGGGAGGATCTTCGCGTCGACGGCGGGAAGCCGGTCCAGCAGGCCGGCCTGGGCCAGGACGATCGCGGCGCCGGAGTCCTGGAGCACCATGGCGACGCGCTCGGCGGGGTAGCCCGGGTCCAGCGGCAGGTAGGCGGCTCCGGCCGTCAGCGTGCCGAGGAATCCGGCGATCGTCTCCAGGGACCGCTCCGCGAACACCGCGACCAGCGTGCCGCGTCCCGCGCCCTCCGCGCGCAGCCGCCCGGCCACGCGGGACGCGGCGGCCCGCAGCCCGGCGTAGGTCACCTCGACCGGCCCCTGTGTCACGGCGACTGCGTCCGGCGTGCGCGCGGCGGTGGCCGCGAACGCCTCGGCCAGAGTGGGCAGCGCGCGGGCCGGGTGCTCCTGGCCGGGCGGAACGCCGGCGTCCGCATCGTCCGCGTCTTCCCCGTCGTCCTCGGCGCCGAACAGCGACGACAGGCGTGCGCCGGGGTCGGCGACCGCCGCGGCGAGCAGGGACAGCAGGGACGAGGCGTAGCCGGCCACGGTGGCCGCCTCGAACAGGTCCCTGTTGTAGGTGAAGACCAGCCGCCGCTCGTCGCCCTCGCCGAAGACGTCCACCACCAGGTCGTGGTGGACCTGGTGGTATCCGGCGTCGAGGACCTCGGCCCGCACGCCGGGCAGGTCGAGCCGCATCTCCCCCATGTCGTGCAGGACGAGCATCGCCTGGAACAGCGGCGCGCGGCTGAGGTCGCGTTCGACGCCCAGCTCGTTCAGCAGCAGCTCGAACGGGACGTCCTGGTGCCGGTAGACCCCGACCGCGGCGGCGCGGGTGCGCCGGAGCAGTTCCCTGATCGGGGGGTCGCCGGACACGTCACCGCGGAACACCAGGGTTCCGGCGAAGTAGCCGACGAGGGTCTCGTACTCCACGCGGTCACGGCCGCCGATGGCCGAGCCGACGCACAGGTCGTCCTGCCCGCTGTACCGGGCGAGGAGCGCCTGGTAGGCGGCCATGAGCACCATGAAGGTCGTGCAGCGCTCGGCCGCCGCGAGCCGCCGCACCCCGTCCATCAGGCCCGGCGGGAGCGGGACGACCAGGGTCGCGCCGGCGGTGGTGGCGACCGCCGGGCGGGGGCGGTCGGTGGGCAGGTCCAGCGGCGGCGCGCCCGCGAGCCGGTCCTTCCAGTAGGCCAGGGACGCGCCGTCGTCGTCGCGCGAACGCTGGGCGCGGGCGAAGTCGGCGAAGCGCGCGGGCAGGGGCGGCAGCGGCGACGGCTTCCCCTCGCGGAACGCCGCGTACAGCCGGGCGACCTCGCCGAGGAGCAGCTTCAGCGACCAGCCGTCGCAGACGATGTGGTGGACGACCAGGCAGAAGACGTGCTCGCCGGGGCCGAGGCGGGCGAGGCTCGCGCGGATCGGCGGCCCGGCCGCCAGGTCGAACGGGCGGTTCGTCCGCTCGGACAGATACGCGGGCACCTGGGCGGCGTCGAGCTCGGAGAACTCCAGCGTGAACGGCGCGGGGGCGGCGAGTTCCTGGACGGGCCCGCCGTCGCGCGCCGGGAAGCGCGCGCGCAGCGGCTCGTGCCGCGCCACGACCTCGGTGAGGGCCCTTTCGAGCGTCCGCACGTCGAGGGGCCCGCTCAGGCGTACCGCCGTGAACAGGTGATGCGAGGGGTCCCCCGGGCGGAGCTGGTCGAGGAACCACAGGCGTTCCTGGCCGAACGACAGGGGGATGTTCTCGGTCGGCTCACGCATGCATTACCTCTGCCGGACTAGGCGGATAAACGGGCTCTTGTCCGTCTTGTCCACTTTGACAAGCGCGCGTCCAAAACAAGCAGGAGATAAGGCACGACGGGAACGCTCCGACGGATCGCCAGGCTAGGGATCGCCGCGCGGCGGCGTCAAGATGTCATGAATGTTTCGCGGGTATCGGCGTTTCCTACCGCCATATTCCTCGGTCAACCTTATGTCCGTAATATCTGTAAAGATAATAGTTCTTGACACTGTTTCGCCCACCTCCCTAAGGTTCGGGAGCGCTCCATCCAGCGCTCCCCGACAAACCCCCTGTGCCGGACGCGCCGGTGACGCATGGGCTCCTGCCGGGCAGGCCCGAGACAAGCCGAAGCATCATGGGGAGGGCCGGGTGACACTCACGGAGACGGCGGTCGCCGCGATGTGGGCCGAGCTGCTGGGCGTCGCGCCGAGCTCGGTGGACGACGACTTCTTCGAGCTGGGCGGGCAGTCGCTGACCATGGTGAGGTTCATCGCGCGCGTGCAGGAGACCTACGGGGTCGAGCTCCCGATCGACCGGCTGTTCGCGGGCGACTTCACCGTCGCCGAGGCCGCCAGGGCCATCGACCACGGCCGTCTGGAGGCGGCCGGCGACGACGAGATCGCCGCGCTCGTCGCGGAGCTGGAGAGCCTGTCCGACGAGGACGTGCTCGCCCTGTTCGCCGAGGACGAGTGACACCCCGCATGACCACCGCCTCCCCCACGGCGCCGACGGCGCTGCTGGTGACGCACGGCACCGACGGCGACGTCCTGCCGTTCGTCCGGCTCGGACGGGAGCTGCGCGCCGGCGGCCACCCGGTGACGCTGCTCACGCACGCCCACTACCGCGCGCACGCCGAGCGCGCCGGCCTGGACTTCGTCGCCATCGACACCCAGGCGGAGTTCGAGCGGACGCTGGGCGACACCCCCGAACTGCTCGACGGCCTCGGCTGGCCGGAGTTCTACGAGCGCAACGGCCTGTTCGAGCAGATGGTCCTGGAGTTCCGCGCGATGGCGGAGCGGCACCGGCCGGGCGAGACGGTGCTCGTCGGGCGGCACACCTCTGCACTGTCGGTGCTCTTCGCCGCCGAGGCGCTCGGGGCCCCCGCCGCGTGGGTGGCCGTGGCGCCGATCCAGATCATGGCGGCCAAGGCCGCGATGCACGCCTACCGGCACCTGCTCGCGGACGGCGTCGCCCGGGTGCGGCGGGAGCTCGGCCTGGGCGCCGGCTGGGACGCCCGGTCCGCCTCGCCCCGGCTCGAACTGGGCCTGTGGCCGGGATGGTTCGACCGGGCGGGCGCGCGCTCCCCGGCGCGCGTGCGGCTCACCGGCTTCCCCCTCCCCGACGACGAGGACGAGGCGCTCCCCCCGGAGGCGGCCGCCCTGCTGGACGGGCCGGTGCGGCCGGTGCTGGTGACCGGCGGGACCGGCCGGATGCTGCACCGGGAGTTCTACGACGCCGCCATCGAGGGCGCCCGGAAGTCCGGCCGTCCCGTGCTGCTGGTCGTCCGCCACCGCGACCTCGTGCCCGACCCGCTGCCCCCGGGAGTGAGCTGGCACCCCCGCCTACCGTTCCGCGCCGTCATGCCCCGGGTCGCGGCCATCGTGCACCACGGCGGGATCGGCACCCTGAGCCGCGCGCTGCGGGCCGGAACCCCGCAGGTCATCCTCGCCCACGGGGTCGACCGGCCGGACAACGCCGAGCGTCTCGGACGCCACAAGCTGGCCTCCTGCCTCCCCGCGCCGCGCTGGACGCCCGGGGAGGTCGCCGCGCTGCTCGCCGCGGCACTGGATCGAGGGCCGGTCGTCCCGCCGCCGGAAACGACCCCGGCCGGAGAGCCGGCCGGCCTCGCCGCGGCGGCCTCGCACATCGCGGCGCTGCGGGACGGGCCCGCCGCCGAGTCCCCCGCCGACGGGATACGCCGCCGGCTCGACCACCTGTCCGCCGAGCAGCGGCGGATCGTCGCCGACCGGCTGCGCGGACGGCTCGCGCGGCAGGGGCCGTGATGCGGATCCTGCTCGCCCAGAACATGTTCCACCTGCCGTCCCACGGCGGGGCCAACAAGTCCAACCGCATCCTGATGGAGCAGCTCGCCGCCCGGGGCCACGAGTGTCACGTCGTCGCCCCGCTCTCCGGCGCGCTCCGCCGCACCTCACCCGAACGGCATCTGGCCTACCTCCGGGGCCTCGGCGCCGACATCCGCTCGGCGACCGGCGAGCTGGTGGTGTACGAGTACCGGGGCGTGGTGGCGCACGCCGTCGTGGAACCCTCGCGGCTGGCCAGGCGGGTCGGCGAGGTCGCCGCGACGCTCGACCCGACGTGGACGCTCGTGCCGTCCGACGATCCCGGGCTGATCATGCTGGGGGCGGCCTCGCGGGCGACGCCCGGCCGGGTGGTCTACCTGGCGCACACCTTGCAGCAGCTTCCGTTCGGCCCCGGCGCGTTCTACCCGAGCGCCGCCGGGACCCGCCTCGTCGGGGCCGCGGCGGGGGTCGTCTCCGTCAGCCGCGCGGCACGGGAGTACCTGCGCACGTGGGGGCCGATCGAGTCGGAGCTGATCCACCCGCCGGTCTACGGCCCGGGCCCGTTCACGGCCGTCCCCTCCGGCGGAGGCGCGGTGCCCACGGCCGGCACGGTCAGCACGGTCAGCATGGTCAACCCCTGCGCGTACAAGGGCCTGCCCGTCTTCCTCGCCCTGGCCGACGCCCGTCCCGAAGTCCCGTTCCTCGCCGTCCCCACCTGGGGCGCCACCGAGGACGACCTCGCCGCGCTGCGCGCCCGGCCCAACGTCACGCTGGTCGAGCCCTCCGACGACATCGGCACGATCCTCGCCCGGACCGGCGTCCTGCTCATGCCGTCCCTGTGGGACGAGACGTTCGGGTACACCTGCGTGGAGGCGATGCTGCGCGGCGTCCCCGTGCTCGCCTCGGACGTCGGCGGGCTGTCGGAGGCCAAGCTGGGCGTGCCGTACCTGCTGCCGGTGCGACGCATCACCGCCTACGAGGCGGGGGCGCACGCGCGCCCGGTGCCGGTCGTCCCCGAGCAGGACCCGGGGCCGTGGCTGGCCGCGCTCGACCGCCTGCTCGGCGACCCCGCCCATCGCCGGGAGCTCGGCGAACGGTCCCGGGACGCCGCCGCGGCGTTCGCCGCCTCGCTGGACGAGGGGGCGTTCGAGCGCTACCTGAGCGGCCTGCGGCCCGTCGCGCCACCTTCCCCGCCCGCGTCCCGCGCCAAGGCGCCGAGCCCGGAGCGGCGGGCGGCGCTCGCCGCTCTGCTCGCGGCCCGCGCCGCCGCCGCACGTGCGCCCGGAACCGTCCCCGACCAAGGAGCACCGTGATCGAAACCGCGCGGGCGTACCGGCCGCCCGTCGCCAAGGTCGCCGACGAGGACCTCGAACGGCTGCTGCTCATCCGCCACTTCGAGCTGACGCTGCTGAGGCTGTTCGAGCAGGGCGCCCTCAACGGGACCACGCACACCTGCCTCGGCCAGGAGCACATCCCCGTGGCGGTGAGCGCGCTGCTGCGCGAGGAGGACTTCGTCTTCAGCAACCACCGGGGCCATGGCCACTTCCTGGCCCGGTACGCCGAGCCGCACGGGCTGCTCGCGGAGATCATGGGCCGTGAGGGCGCGCTGTGCGGCGGGGTCGGCGGCAGCCAGCACGTCTACCACGAGCGGTTCCTGTCCACCGGGGTGCAGGGGGAGAGCCTGCCCGTGGCGGTGGGGGTCGCCCTGCGGCTGAAACGGACCGGCCCCGGGGCCCTCGCCTGCGTCTACATCGGCGACGGCACCTTCGGCGAGGGCGCCGTGTACGAGGCGCTGAACATGGCGCAGCTCTGGCGGGTGCCGCTGCTCGTCGTCGTGGAGAACAACGGCATCGCCCAGTCCACCCCGACATCGGCGCAGATGTCCGGCACGATCGCCGCGCGCGCGGAGGCGTTCGGCGTACGGCACCACCGGATCGCCACCATCGACATCGCGGACATCCGCGACGAGATGGGCCCGCTGGTCGCCGCCGTCCGGCAGACCTCCTCGCCGCTGGTCGCCGAGTTCGTCACGCGCCGGATCGGCCCGCACAGCAAGGGGGACGACACCCGCCCCGAGCAGGAGCGCCTCCAGGCCGAGCTGACCGGCTGGCACCGGGTGTACGGCGAGGCGTTCCCCGAGCGGTTCGCCCGGATCGACGCCCGCCAGCGCGACCTGGTCGCCCGCGTCGCCGCCGAGGTCGCGGCCCGTCCCACCGTCGCCCGGGGGCGCGCGTGAGCCGGGCGGAGCGGGTCGCCGACAACCTGAACCAGGCGCTGCACCAGGTGATGGAGGACGACCCGAGCGTCCACGTGCTCGGCGAGGACATCGTCGACCCGTACGGCGGGGCCTTCAAGATCACCAAGGGCCTCTCCACGCGGTACGGCGCGCGGGTGATGTCGACCCCGCTGAGCGAGGGCGGCATCGTCGGCGTCGGCGCGGGCCTCGCCCTGGCCGGGGACAAGGCCATCGTCGAGATCATGTTCGGCGACTTCGCGGGCCTGGCGTTCGACCAGCTCCTCAACTTCGCCGGCAAGTCCACGATGATGTACGGCAGGCGCGTGGAGATCCCCCTGGTGGTGCGCTGCCCGACGGGCGGCGGCCGGGGGTACGGGCCGACGCACAGCCAGAGCCTGCAGAAGCACTTCATCGGCATCCCCGGGCTGTCGGTGTTCGAGATGAGCCCGTTCCACGACGCCCGCGACCTGCTCCCCCACCTGCTGTCCCTGGGCGAGCCGTGCCTGCTGTTCGAGGACAAGGTGCTCTACACGCGGCGCGCGTTCCGGAACGGTGAGGTGGACGACCTGTTCGTCTTCGACCTCGTCGGCCCGCCGCCGTACACGGCCTGCGTCCGGCTGGACGACGGGACCCCGCCGGACTGCACCCTGATCGCGCCGGGCGGGGTGGCGCACCGGGCGCTGTCCGCCATGCGCTCCCTGCTGCTGGAGGACGAGATCACCTGCCGGCTTCTCGTGCCCGCCCGGCTGTACCCGTTCGACCCGGGGCCGCTGCTTCCCCTGCTCGCCGGGACACGGCACGTGTGCGTGGCCGAGGAGAGCACCGCCGGGGGGACCTGGGGAGGCGAGGTGGCCCACGAGCTGCACCGCCACCTGTGGGGCTCGCTCTCCCGGCCGGTGAGCGTGGTCTGCTCCGCGCCGGACGTGGTGCCCACGGCGATCCACCTCGAACGCGACGTCCTGGTCCAGGACACCGCCATCCGCCAGGCCGTCCTGGAGGCCCTCGCATGATCGACGTACACGTCCCCAAGCTGAACAACAATGACGCCCAGTACGTGCTGGTGGAGTGGATCTCCGAGGACGGCGCGCACGTGCGCGCCGGCGACCCGCTGGCCGTGCTGGAGACCTCGAAGGCGACCGAGGAGATCGTCGCCGAGGGGGAGGGCCTGCTCAGCCACGTGCTCCTCGTGGGCGCCGAGTGCGAGCCCGGCCAGGTGATCGCCCGGCTGTTCGGCAGCGAGCGGGAACGCGACCTGTTCGCCGGCCGCGATCACGGCCCGGCAGAGCCCGGCCCGGCCGCCGGTTCCCCGTCCGAGGCGGCCCCGGAGCCGGGCGACCAGGACGAGCCGGTCATCACGGCCCCCGCGCGGGCGCTGATGGATCGGCTGGGCATCGGCGCGGATCGGGTGCGCGGCCTCGGCAAGAAGATCATCCGGCGGTCCGACGTCGAGGCGCTCGCCGGCGGCCCGGCCCCCGCCCCGGCGGGGCCGTACGAAGCACACGAGCCATACGAAGCATACGAGCCGTACGAGGCGGGCGAGACCGGCGACGCCGGGGAGATCATCACGCTGTCCCGTGCCCAGCAGCGCGCCTCCGCGGTCGTCGAGCTGTCGCACCGGACCATACCTCCCGCCTTCACCGTGATGAAGATCGACGTCGGCGCGGCGCTGGCGGCGGGCCGCGCGCTCACCAAGAGCCTGCGCACGCTCGTCGGGCTTCCCGAGCTGCTCGTCAAGGCGGTCGGGTCGGTCCACGAGCGGTTCCCCCTGTTCTTCGCCTCGCCCGTCGACGGCCGGACCGTCCGCGGGTCGCGGGCGCCGCACGTCGGGGTGACGTTCGACGTCGGCAAGGGGCTGGTCATCCCCGTCGTCAGGGACGCCGCGACGCGTTCGCTGGCGGACGTCTCCCGCGCGCTCATGGGGTTCCGGCTGAGCGCGATGCGCGGCGGCCTGCGCGAGCAGGACCTCCAGGGGGCCAACATCGTCGTGACCCTGCACAACGAGCCCGGGGTCGTGCTGGCGGTCCCGATCGTCTTCCCGGGCCACTCCTGCGCGCTGTCGCTGGCCGCGCCGCAGCGGGAGGTCGTGCCGGACGACACGGGCGGCTTCACGGTCAAGGACGTGGTGTACCTGGGGGTGGCCTTCGACCACCGGGTCGTCAACGGCCGCGACGCCGTGCTGTTCCTCGACGCCCTGCGCGCGGCCCTGGCCTCCCCCGAGACCCTGGCCCCGCCGGAAGCCCTCCCTCCGCCCGGGGTACCCGCACCGCACCAGGCCGCCTCTCCCGAGGTCCCCCTATCCCGCGAGGAGGCCACCTCCCCGGCGGCGCTCGACGAGGACGGCGGGACGGCGTGAGCGGCGAGCGGGCCGTCCCGTCCCAGCGGCGGGAACTGGCCGCCCGGCTGCTCGCGGCCCGCAGGAAGCCGGGCGGCGACGCCATCCCCGCCGTCCCCCGCGACGCGGGCCTGCTCGAGTGCTCTCCCGAGCAGCGGCGGCTCTGGCTGGCCGCCCAGACCGACCGCCAGGTCGCCGCGCCGAACGTCACCCTCGGGCTAAGCCTGTCCGGCCCGCTCGACCTCGGCGCCCTGGCCAAGGCCCTGGCGGGCCTGGCCGAACGGCACGAGACGCTGCGCACGGTGTTCGTGAACTCCGGCGGCGAGCCCCGCCAGATGATCCTGGGCACGCCGGACGCGCCGCTCACGCTGGTCGACCTCACCGGCGACCCGCAGGCGGAGGAGACGGCGCTGCGGCTCGCGACGGCCGCCGCGGGCGAGCGGTTCGACCTCGTGTCCGGCCCGATGCTGCGCCTGACCGTCTACCGGACGGCGCCCGGCGAGCACCGGCTGCTGCTCGCCGTGAACCACCTCGTGTGCGACGGCGGTTCCCTCGGCGTCGTGGCCCGAGACCTCGCCGCCCTCTACGGCGGCCGGGAGCTTCCCCCGCCGCCGGCCGTGACGTACGCCGACTACGCCGCGTGGGCGCGGTCGCGTGTACGGGCCCACGCGGGCGGGCGGCTGGACCACTGGCGCGAGCGCCTCGCCGACGCGCCGCCTCTGCTCGGCGGCGAGCCCGGACTCGCCGGTGACGCGCCACGGCATCCGGACGGCCGCCTGAGCGCGACGACCGCCCTCCACGTCGACACCGGCACGATGGACGCGCTGCGCGGCGGCCCGGCTACACCGTTCGTGGCCGTGCTGGCGGCCTTCTCCGTCCTGCTGCACCGGGCCACGGGCGCGTCCGGCCTGACCGTCGGCACGGTGACCGGCACGCGGGCGCGCCGGGAGCTGGAGCCCCTGGTCGGGTGCTTCATCAACATGGTGCCGATCCCCCTGCGCGTCGAGGGGACAGAGGGCTTTCGCGCGATCGTGGCGCGGGCGCGCGCGGAGGTCGGGGCGGCGCTCGCGCACGAGGTCCCGTTCGACACGCTGACGTCGGCCGTCGGCGGTCGGCGGCGGCCGGGCGTGCATCCGGTCTTCCAGGTGGCGCTCATCCCGCAGGACGCCCCCGAGCCGCCGGGCGGATGGGACGGACTGCGGGCCTTCGCGTGGAGCCCGGAGGTGGACGAGACGGCCTACGACCTGGCCCTCGCCATGACCCCCACGGAGACGGGGCACCGGCTGGCCCTCACCCACCGGCGCGACAGGGTGCCCGAGCGGGTCGCCGGGCCGCTCGCCGCGGGGTTCGCGGAGCTGCTCGGCGCGCTCCCGTCCGCGCCGGACGTGCCGGTCGGAGACCTGGCGCTGCCGTCCCTGGACGCGCTCGCGCGCCCGGATACCGTCGCCGCGCCCGGGGCCCCGGCAGGCGATCCCCGCGCCGGCGCCGCGCGGTCCGCCGGCCTCGCGGACGAGCCCGGCCCGGGATCCAAAGCCGCGCGGTCCGCAGAGCCCGTGGACGAGCCGGTGGACGAGGAGGTCTCGGCGGAGGTCAGGCGCATCTGGTCGGAGGTGCTCGGCGTGCCCGAGATCGGCGCGGACGCGGACCTGTTCGACCTCGGCGGCGACTCGCTGGCGATCACCCGCATCGCTGCCCGCGTGCAGGACAGCCTCGGCGTCGAGGTCCCGGCGTGGATGTTCTTCGAGACGCCCACGATCGGCGGGTTCGTCGAGGCCCTGACGACGTTCGGGAGATCCTCACCCGGACGGCGCTGACGTCTCCCGGCCGCGGGTCCGGCCGCCCGTGGCCGGTGGCGGGGACGTGACGGCTTTCGCGCGATGGCATGGCCATGAAGTGCGCAAACTTTACAACTTCCGATAACTCCTTTCATTCACCGATATTTCCTGGCTTATACGGTCTTACCAGGAATGGAAGGAGCACCTCGTGACTCATGCCATGTCGAGCCCCGTCACCCTTCCCCTCACCCGTACCGACCCCTTCGACCCGCCCGGCGACCTGCGCCGCTGGCGCGAGGAAGGACCGATCCGCCCGATGCTGTACGCCGACGGGCACGTCGGCTGGCTGGTGACCGGATACTCCATGACGCGGGCGGTGCTGGCCGACCCGCGCTTCACCACCGACCCCGCGCTGCTGCACCCGCCGATAGGCCAGCGCGCGACCCAGCGACTCCTGGAGGACCTCCCGGGGTTCTTCCTTCAGGAGGACCCGCCCGAGCACACCCGCCTGCGACGCCGGCTCACCGGCCACTTCACGGTCCACCGCATGCAGGCGCTGGAGCCCAGGGTCGAGGCGATCACCTCCGACCACCTGGACGCCATGGAGCGCACCGGCCCGCCCGCCGATCTGGTGCGGGAGTTCGCGCTGCCGATCCCCTCCCTGGTCATCTGCGAACTCCTCGGCGTGCCGTACGGCGATCACGAGATGTTCCAGCGCCGCTCGTCGGTGATGCTGGACCTGGACTCCTCGCACGAGCAGGTGCGCCGGGCGCTGGACGACCTGATGAACTACCTGCGCGGGCTCGTGACGCGCAAGCGGACCGCCCCGGGCGACGACCTGATCAGCGAGCTGGCCACCGACCGCGGGCTCACGATCGACGAGGTCACCGGCGTGGCCGTGCTGCTGCTCGTCGCCGGGCACGAGACGACGGCCAACATGCTCGCGCTCGGCACCTTCACGCTGCTGCGCAACCCCGCGCAGCTCGCCGCCCTGCGCGAGGACCCGTCCCTGGCCGGCGGCGCGGTGGAGGAGCTGCTGCGCTACCTGACGATCGTCCACCTGGGGCCGGTGCGCGCGGCCCGCGAGGACGTCGAGATCGACGGTCACCGCATCAGGGCGGGCGACTCGGTGACGCTCTCGCTCCCCGCCGCCAACCGCGACCCGGCCCGTTTCGAGGATCCCGACGCTCTGGACATCACCCGGCACGCCGCCGGGCACCTGTCGTTCGGGCACGGCGTCCACCAGTGCCTCGGCCAGCAGCTCGCCCGCATGGAGATGCGCGTCGCCTATCCGGCGCTGCTGCGGCGGTTCCCCGGCCTGCGCCTCGCGGACCCGGACGAGCAGGTGCGGACGCGGACGCACATGGCGATCTACGGGGTTCACACACTGCCCGTCGCCTGGTAGCCCCCGGGGGGGGGGGGGGGGGGGGGCCCCCCCCCCCCCCCCCCCCGGGGGGGGGGGGGGGCGGCAAAAGCGGGGGGTTTTAAACCCCCGGGTGAGAATAAAAGGGGGGGTAAAACCCCCCC
>NZ_JBFBCI010000082.1:0-29593 GCF_040683095.1 Sphaerisporangium sp. NPDC051017 | reverse complement strand
CCATGGCCCGGTTCTGGGACGAGGCGATGGACTGGACCCTGCACGAGGTCACCGACGATCATGCGGTGCTGCGCTCCGCCAATGGCGTCGGCCCGCATCTCGAGTTCCTCCGCACGCCCGACGCGAAGACCGTGAAGAACCGCATCCATCTCGACCTCCGGCCGTACCCCGGTGACGATCAAGCGGCGGAGGTCGCCCGACTGCGGGCTCTCGGCGCCACCGACATCGACCTCGGCCAGGGCGACGTGTCGTGGACGGTCCTCGCCGACCCGGAGGGCAACGAGTTCTGCGTCCTCACCCCGCTCTGACGCGGAGCCTTCTACCTGCCGCCCTTCCACCGCGCGGCGTACGGCCGCCCGCCGCCGCTGTGGTTGCTCGCCTGCGGCGCCTGGCAGGCCTTCGGGGAGGCTGGGGCAGGGTACCGTTGGCTCTTCCGCGACCGACCTCGCGCAGTGGGAGATCGGGGCCCCCTCACGCCAGAAACTGTCGCGCGCCACGCAGTCTGGTCCGAAGCCGCCGTTGAGTCATGCCGCACTCCAGGCGCACATCTATCGGACCGGGCACATTGGTGTCTGCTCGCCAGCCTGCGCGATGGCGGGGTGGGTCGGCGGGATGGTCCGCCTCCACCGACGGGCCGCAGTCCTGGGGGTGATCCTCTTGGACCGACGGTACCGGCGTACGCGGCGCGCCACCGCTTTGTGCGGAGGCCGTCCGACCACAGCGGACGATGAGGGAAAGGGGGAGTACCCCTCCTTTCCACTCTCAACGTATAGCGCACCGGGGGGCTTGCCACAAGCCCCGGGTCGTGCCCCAGAATCGTCGGCCGAGGCCGGAACCTGATCGTCGGCCGAGGCCGGAAGCTGCGGAAACGGGGGACGCGAAGTGCGTGTGTTGTTGTCGACGTATGGGTCGCGCGGGGGCGTCGAACCGCTGGTGGGACTCGCGGCGCGGTTGCGGGCACTCGGCGCCGAGGTGCGGGTGTGCGCGCCGCCGGACGAGGAGTTCGCGCAGCGACTGGCCGGTGACGGCGTGCCGATGGCGCCCTTCGGCTGGTCGGCGCGCGCACTGACGACCGGGACTCCGCCGCCGTCGCCGGAGGACCTGCCCCGGCGCGCGGCCGAGTTGATCGCGGGCCGGCTCGACGCGGTCACCGCGGCGGCCGAGGGATGTGACGCGCTGGTGGCGACCGGCATGTTGCCGGCCGTGGCCGGCGTGCGGTCGGTGGCCGAGAAACTGGGCATCCGCTACGTGCACGCGACCTTCCAGCAGCTCACCCTGCCGTCGCCGCACCACCCGTCCACGTCAGGCGAAGCCAAGGCGGGGCGTTGCTCGTCATGGCTCCAGGTTCGTCATGCCGGTCCAGACGCCTTGCCGCGCGCAATGGTGCAAGCGACCCCAGATCGGAGCCGATGACGTGAGCCCTCTTACTACCAGCGCGTTCGACCTTCCCGACCACCTCTCCCCCAAGGCCGACCCGAAGCTGATCGCCGGCGATGAGCAGCACTTCGCGGCCATCGCGGAGAGCCTCGAGCAGTCGATCGCCGACCTGTCCGACCGCCTTGATGCCGAGCGCAGGGCGCCTGGCGGCATTGGACGGCAGGCACTGGACCGGGACTTGGAGATCCACCGGCTGACCGCCCGCCTGCGCGCACTGCGCCGCTTCGGTCTGGACCTGTGCCTCGGGCACATGGTCAGCGCCGACGATCCCGAGCCCGTGTACGTCGGACGACTCGGCCTTACCGACAGCGCGGGTCACCGGCTGCTGCTCGACTGGCGCTCCCCCGCGGCCGAGCCGTTCTTCGGCGCCACCCACGCCAACCCGATGGGCCTGGCAAGCCGCCGCAGGTATCGCTGGACCCGCGGCCGGATCAGCGACTACTGGGACGAGGTGTTCACCTCGGACGGGTTCGCCGGGCACGCCGCGCTCGACGACCAGTCCGCCTTCATCGCCAGCCTGGGCGCCAACCGGTCGGCACGGATGCGAGACGTGCTCGCCACCATCCAGGCCGACCAGGACGCCATCATCCGCGCGGGATCCCGCGGCGCTCTGGTCGTCGACGGCGGTCCGGGGACGGGGAAGACCGTCGTCGCCCTGCACCGCTCCGCCTACCTGCTCTACTCCGACCCTCGCCTCGGTCACCGCCGGGGCGGCGTGCTGTTCGTCGGCCCGCACCAGCCCTACCTGGCCTACGTCGCCGACGTCCTCCCCAGCCTCGGAGAGGAGGGCGTGCAGACCTGCACCCTGCGGGACCTCGTGGCCGAGGGAGCCGCGGCGGCGATCGAGGCCGACCCGGACGTGGCCGTCCTGAAGTCGTCCGCGGACCTGGTGAAGGCGATCGAGAAGGCCGTCATGTTCTACGAGAACCCGCCCACCAAGGGGATGACGGTCACGACCCACTGGTCCGACATCTGGCTGAGCGCCGACGACTGGGCCGAGGCGTTCGAAGCACCAGAACCCGGTACTCCGCACAACGAAGCGCGCGACCAGATCTGGGAGGAGCTGCTCACGATCCTGGTGGACAAGCACGACGGCGAGGCCTCGGCCGACCTGGTCCGCAGGTCGCTGCTGCGGGACAGGGAACTGCTCACGACCTTCAACCGCGCGTGGCCGCTGCTCGAAGCGGCCGACCTCGTCGGCGACCTGTGGTCGGTACCCGCCTACCTGCGGATGTGCGCTCCCTGGCTCAGCCTCGACGACGTTCGGAAGTTGCAGCGCGCGGACGCGCAGGCCTGGACGGTGTCCGACCTGCCGCTGCTGGATGCGGCGCGGCAGCGGCTCGGCGACCCGGAGGCGTCACGCCGTAAGCGCCGGCACGACGCCTCTGTCGCCGCTCAGCGCGAGCGCATGGCGCGGGTCGTCGATGATCTGCTCGAGGCCGATGACGACGGTGAAGGTGCGGTGACGATGCTGCACGGACAGGACATACGGGACGCCCTGGTGGACGAGACCGCGGTGCCCGGCACCGAGCCGGACCACCTCGCCGGCCCGTTCGCGCACATCGTCGTGGACGAGGCTCAGGAACTGACCGACGCGGAGTGGCAGATGTTGCTGCTCCGGTGCCCGTCCCGGAGCTTCACCATCGTCGGGGATCGTGCCCAGGCCAGGCACGGGTTCACCGAGTCGTGGCAGGAACGGCTCGAGCGGATCGGGCTCGACCGGATCGACCTGGCCTCCCTGAGCACCAACTACCGGACGCCGGCGGAAATCATGGCGGAAGCCGAGCCGGTCATCCGGGCCGTACTCCCGGACGCCAACGTGCCGACCTCCATCCGCAGCAACGGCGTCCCCGTCGTCCACGGATCCACTTCGGATCTGAACTCGGTCCTCGACACCTGGCTCGCCGCACACGCCGAGGGGATCGCCTGCGTCATCGGCGACCCCACATTCCATACGACGTCCCGCGTCCGGTCGCTGACCCCGGAGCTGTCGAAGGGGCTCGAGTTCGACCTGGTCGTCCTCATCGACCCAGAGACGTTCGGCGAGGGCATCCAAGGAGCGGTCGACCGTTATGTCGCCATGACCCGGGCGACCCAACGACTCGTCATCCTCACGAGCCCCTGACGCGGCCGTCAGCCGGTTCCGGCCATCGCCGCGAGGCGGCGGGCGAGCAGGGCGGCGGCCTCCCGCAGCTCCGGAGGCTCCAGTATCTCCGTCTCGAAGCCCAGCCGGGCCACGTGCATGGCGAGCCAGCCCAGGTCCTCCCCGCCGACGACGGGCACGCACCACCCGTAAGGAACGAATCTGTCCGCAATATGCGGGAGGCTGGGACCATGACCGACCAGACCTGGAACGTCCTGCTCCGAGAACAGCTCTCGTGGCACTGGACCAGACAGTTGCGTGATCGCCTCGACGGACTCACCGACGAGGAGTACTTCTGGGAGCCTGCGCCTGGCTGCTGGAGCGTGCGCCCGCGTGGTACCGGCGCCGCACCGGCGCAGTTGGGGTCCGGCGCGATGACCCTCGACGTCGCGAGGCCGGCGCCCGACCCGCCACCGTTCACGACGATCGCCTGGCGACTCGGGCACGTGATCGTCGGCGTCCTCGCGGTGCGCAACGCCGCGCACTTCGGTCGCGCGCCCACCGACTACCGGTCGTTCGAGTACGCCCCGACCGCGGCCGAGGCGCTGGCCCAGCTCGACGCGGAGTACGCCACGTGGCTGGCCGGGGTCGAGTCCCTCGGCGAAACCGGCCTCGCCCGCCCGTGCGGGGCGGCGGAGGGTCCGTACGCCGAGCTTCCCCTGGCGGCGCTGGTGCTGCACATCAACCGCGAGCTGATCCACCATCTGGCCGAGGTGTGCCTGCTCCGCGACCTCCACCTGCACACCCACCGGCAGCCCCCGGCGGGGGGCGAGGTGCGATGACCCGCCCACCGAGCCGATCGAGGGCAAGGACGTCGGTCAAAGAGTGAACGTATGAGCCGGGTTCAACGCCGTGCCGACCGCGGCCGGACCACAACCGCGCGAGTTGCGACGCCGCCGAGGAGCCACCCTTTCGCCACCGCCACGGCCCTGCCACCTGACAGGGTGACCACCCTTGGGCTCCAAGGTAAAACCTAGATCGATCCCGAGCTGCTGGCCCGGGCGGCCGGGCCGCGGCGCGCGGTCGAGCTGACCTACAGCATGCTGCGCGCCTACGCACTGGACGAGCCCGACCTGACCGACGCGGTCCGGCTGATGCGCAGCATGCTCCACGGCTTGATCAACCTCGAGGCCACGGGCGGGTTCGCGCACGCGCGCCCGGCGGAGGACTCCTGGGTCCGCTGCCTCGACGCCCTGCACACCCTCTTGGAGCACTGGCCCGCACACCGTGAAGGAGACCCGAAATGACCAGCCCCGCGGTCGGCCGCCTGCGCGTGGACGGCGCCACCCTGCACTACGAGGTGCGCGGTACGGGCCCGCTCCTGCTGCTGATCCCCGGCGGCACGGGCGGCGCGGCCTCCTTCGACGGCGTCACCGACGACCTGGCCGCCGACGCCGCCGCTCAGAGGCGATGGACGCGGTAGGCCCCGGTGACGTACGGCAGGCCGAAAGAGTGCGGGTGCTGCTCCGGGCGGCAGGTGTCAGCTCGGGATGAGGCCGCTCAGGCCGCTGGCCTGGGTGCGCCAGTCGGTCTGGTTGGGGGTGCCTCCGGCCCAGCGCTGGCCGATCCTGTTGAGGGGGTCGCGGTCGGCGGTCCAGATCGAGTCGGCCTGCTGTTGCGCGTACCTGCGGTAGGCCGCCGATCCCGTCACCCGGACGAGGTCGGCGAATTGACGCGCTCCCCGGCCTGAAGGGCCGGGGATTCAGCCCGTGCCGCGTCATGCGGCACCTCTGTGGCTTCCTGCTTCCTCGACCGTGCCCTTCTCACCGCGCCGGGGCGCGGAGGTCCGGGTCTTACCAGTCTCCACAGGCGTTTTGGGTCTCCGCTTCCCGCCCATCTCAGGCACGGGTTTCCGTCCAGCGGCGACCTGCCGCCTCCCGGCGGCCAGGATGTTACGTGCGGCGTTGACGTCCCGGTCGTGGACCGCCCCGCACAGGCAGGTCCACTCCCGGACGTTCAGCGGCATCGACCCGGCGACGGCCCCGCAGTCCGAGCACAGCTTGGAGGAGGGAAACCACCGGTCGATCCGATGAAAGGTCCGCCCGTAAAGGGCGGCCTTGTACTCCAGCATGGTCACGAACTGCGACCAGCCCGCGTCGTGCGTGGACTTGGCCAGCCTGGTGCGTGCCAGTCCCGCCACGGCCAGGTCTTCCACGTAGATCGCTTGGTTCTCGCGAACTATCCGGGTGGACTGCCGGTGGTGGAACTCGCGGCGCGCGTCGGCGACCTTGGCGTGCTGCCGGGCGACCTTCCGCCGGGCCTTGGCCCGGTTGTTCGAACCCTTGGCCTTGCGGGCGAGCGCTTGCTGGAGCTTCTTGAGTTTCTTCTCGGCCCGGCGCAGGAAGCGCGGGGAGTCGATCTTCCGCCCGTTCGACAGGACCGCGAAGTGCCCCAGCCCCAGGTCGATGCCGGTCTCGGCGTCCACGGGCGCAAGAGGGCGTTCACCGGCTTCGACGACGAACGAGGCGAAGTACCGTCCGGCCGCGTCCTTGACCACCGTCACGCTGGACGGGTCGGCAGGCAGGGCGCGCGACCAGCGGACCTCCACGTCCCCGATCTTCGGCAGGCGAAGCCTCCCGCCGGGCGTGACGCAGAAGCGGGCGTTCCTGGTGAAGCGGATCGCCTCCCGGTTGTCCTTCCGAGACCGGAACCGGGGCGGGCCCACCTTGGGCCCCTTCCGCTTCCCAGTGTCGAAGAAGTTCCGGAACGCCTGGTTCAGGTCCGCCAGCGCCTGCTGCAACACCACAGCCGACGCCTCACCCAGCCAGGAGCGATCCGGGGTCTTTCTCGCCTCGGTGATGACCCGCTTGGACAACTCCCCATCGCTGATGTACGGCAGCCCGGCGTCGCGGGCGTCGGACCGTGCGCGCAGCCCGTCGTTGAACACCACCCGCGCGCACCCGAACGCCCGAGCCAGCGCGACACGCTGACCAGCGGTCGGGTAGAGACGGAAGTTGTACCTGAGCTGCACGGCGCCAACGGTACCCCGGAACCGGACCGAACGAATGAGTGTTCGAGAAATCCGCGACCACCTGGTCGCCGCATCGACATCGCCTGCTGGCGAACATCGCGGTCCGCGTGCCGGTCGCCCCCGGCCCCGACGGACGTGCGGCCGAGCGACGACCCTCCGGGCTAGGTGGCGGTCCCAGGACCGGTCGAGCCAGACGGCGTCCCCGGTGACGCCGTCGTCGATGCTGCCCCATGCCATTTCGTCCGGGTCCGACACGTGCAGCACCAGACGGCGGCCGTTGATGCGCTTCTCCGGCACCGGGAACGTCTCCTGCCCGGCCTTGGAGGGGTCCAGCCTGTCGCAGGACAGCGCGCACACGACGGGCTCGGCGGCCGCGCGGGCCGGTGCGGCGGGAAGCAGTCCGGCCGACGCTCCCAGCAGCAGGACGAGGGCCAGGGCCGCCGCCCGGACGAGGCGGACGCCGGCGTGGCGGGCGGCCACCGCCGATCGGATGGGCAACATGGTTCGGCTCCAGGTGGGGGGTCGGTCTGGAGGATCGCGTCGTCCGGCCTGCCTCCGTGGTCGGACGGACGTTCGTGACAACGTTGTCAGAGCACGCGGCCGTCCACGAGGGAAAGATCGAAAGGGGTGGGTCCCGCCCAAACTACGCCCGCTCATCCCCGTTGAGAAGCCCCCGCCAGGTTCCGGGTGGCGGAGGTTCACAAGATTCTTACTGGATGGTCAGATCCGGTGGTCGTTGGACACCCGCGCCGGCGGCCCAGCGGCCACGCCCCGGAACAGCCTGGCGGGGCGGCGACACGGCGGCGCGGGTGACGGGCCGTCAGTGGGACATGTCCATCGAGTGCCCCGGATCCGTCGACTGCCCCGGAGTCATCGGGTGTCCCGGTACGTTGCCGTTCTTGTCGGTCACCATGAAGACCCCGGCCATGCCCATGTCCGAGTGGCTCTGGACGTGGCAGTGGTACATCCACGCCCCGGGTCCGACACGCTCGCCGGCGATCACCTGGAAGCCGAACGACTCGGCCGGCCCCGTGATCTTGGTGTCGATGACGCGGCTCGTGTCGTTCGGGCCGTCCAGCAGGCCGGTGCGGTTGTCGGCCCAGCGGTGCCCGTGGATGTGGAACGTGTGGAAGAAGTCCCCGTGGGTGATCACGATGAACTCCACCCGTTCGCCGAGCTTGGCCGTGAACTGGGGTGCGTCGTGGGCCGGCCGGTTGTTGATCGTCATGTCGTTGAAGACGACGGTGAACGTCTTGTCGGGGAGCACGTCGCCCTTACGGCGGACCACCAGCGCCCCGTAGAGCCCCCTGCGGATGCCGCCCGTGCCGTGGTCGGTCCCGACGACGTGGTCGTGGTAGTGCCAGTAGCCGGCGCTGCCGGGCTCGATGGTGCCACCCGGGCGGCGGCCCTGCGTGTGGGTGCGCCAGACGTAGGTGCGCCGGCCGCCCGGCTCGACCACGCCGTCGTTCATGCGTGTGCCGTCGCTGGCCGTGTCGTAGTCGACCCCGTGCACGTGCAGGCTGGCCGTCACGTCGGCGTTGTTGACCACCTCGATCTCGAGGGTCTCCCCCTCGACCATCTCGATGAGGGGTCCGGGGATCGTGGCCTTTCCGGGCTCCAGGCCGTAGGCGAGCTGGCCGTCGGGCAGCTTCTCGGCGTAGAGGGTCATGCGGCGGACGCCGCCGCCGGGCTTGCCCGCGGGCTTGTCGGCCTGGGCCGCGCCGGCCTGACTCGATGGTACGAACGGTGCGATCGCCGCGGCCGCCGTGGCGGCGGCCGCGGACGTGGTGAAGACACGGCGGGAGAAGAGGCGCTTGGTCGTGCCTCTGCCTTCGTCGGTCATGGTTCCCCAATTCGTGATGACGCCCGCCTGTGTGAGGCGAGCCTCGGCTGCTCGTGGTCGCCGACCGGGGGTCGGCCTGAGGGCGTGGTGGCTCCCGGGCCCGCGGAACGCGGGAGCGTTCCGGGCGGAGGCCGGGCCGGAGCAACGGCACGAAATCAGTGATGCGATTGACGGCGTTTGAGGGACTTTCGATCGAAGTAACCGCCTCTTCTGCTGAAAAGTCAATAAGTTTAACCCAAACTCGCAGAAGTTTCTTGCACATCTGGATGAAGTGCCGCGTGAGTGCTACGGTGATCCACAGCGCGCAGAACTGGATGTATTCGGGCAAAACTGGTCAGATGTCATCCCCGTGAGGGACATCCCGGCGGCACTCAGTGGCCGTGAGCTCCGCCGACACCCCCTGCACCGCACGACTGGACCCACGACCCCGTCACCCAACCCCCCGCACCCCCCGCAATCTCCGCGCACCACGTCGTCTCCGCGCCCGCCAGGCGGTGGCCGGCCCGGCGACGACCCGATTCGAGGACGGCGCAGCCCCCCGGCATGCCCGGGAACGCCGACGGCACCTCGAACGACCCGGCATGGTCCGCGACCACATGAGGGATGTCGCGGCACGGCCGCCTGCGCGAAAACCGATCGACGCCCGCGAGCAGGAGATCGCCGGGCCGCCGTCACGCCTGCCATCGGCATGCCCGGACATCACCGCGGCCCACCACGGAGCGCATCCACGAGGTGCCGCTCACCCAACCCCCCCGACCCCGAAGGAGCGAACGATGAGGCGAAGAGACCTCTTCGTACGACCCCGGCCACCCGCCTTGCGCCGCGCACTGATCATGGTGTCGAGCGCCGCCCTGACGCTGGGGCTGGCGACGCCGATCGCCGTGCAGGCCCAGGCCGCCTCCGGCGACAAGGAGCCGGACCGCGACGCCTCGGTCAAGGTGCTCGTCTTCCACGGCCCGGCCGCCCAGCAGGACGACCCCGTCCAGAAGGCCACGACGGCGGTCAAGGAGCTGGGAAGGAAGAACGGCTTCTCCGTCGACGTGTCGGAGAACCCGGCGGTCTTCACCGCCGACAACCTGGAGCGCTACCGCGGCGTGGTGTTCCTGTCGGCCAAGGGCGCGACGCTGAACGACGGCCAGGAGGCCGCCTTCCGCGCGTACATCAGGGACGGCGGCGGGTTCGTCGGCGTCCACGACGCCGCGCGCGCCCAGCAGGACTCGTCCTGGTTCACCGAGCTGATCGGCAGCCGCCCCGCCGGAAGTCTCCCCAACCCCGAGAAGGTGGTGGAGGTAGCGGTCAGCGCGGAGAACCCGCCGAACGAGGGCAAGGACAAGCTCGTCGACGGGAAGAACGAGACCAAGTGGCTCACCTTCTCGCCGACCGGGTGGGCCCAGGTGAAGCTGGAGAAGCCGCTCGCGCTGGCCCACTACGCGCTGACGTCGGCCAACGACTTCCCCGGCCGCGATCCGAAGGACTGGACGCTCAAGGGCTCGCAGGACGGCAATACCTGGACCGACCTGGACAAGCGGACCGGAGAGACCTTCCCTCAGCGCTTCCAGACCAAGGAATACAAGTTCACCAACACCATGGTGTACCAGTACTACCGGCTCGACATCACGGCGAACAGCGGTGAGCCCCTGACCCAGCTCGCCGAGCTGCGGCTGTTCGGCCCCGAGGCCGGGCCTCCGCCGGAGAGCAAGGTCCAGCAGGCCACCGTCGACGTCACCGACCGTCAGCACCCGGCGAACAAGGGCCTGCCGCTGACCTGGACGCGGTCCGACAAGTGGATGAACTGGGCCCCCAGCCCGCTGGGCAAGGTCCACACGGTCGCGCAGGTCGAGGAGCGGACCTACACCCCCGGGCTGAACGGCAACGGCGCCTTCCACCCGATCTCGTGGTGCCGCGACTACGACGGCGGCCGGACGTTCTACACCGGAATGGGCGGCACCGAGGCCAGCTACACCACCGACACGCAGTTCCAGGGCCACCTGAACGGCGCCATCAAGTGGGCGACCGGTCTGGTCCGCGGTGACTGCCAGGCCACCATCGGGTCCAACTACACGATCGAGCGGCTGACCGCGCAGAACAAGTCGGGCCAGCTCGACCAGATCGGCGAACCGCACGGCCTGACCGTCGCCCCCGACGGCAAGGTGTTCTACGTCGGCAAGGCGGCCTGCCCGACCGGGGCCGTGGTCAACTGGAACGACCCCAAGGTCGGCCTCGGCTGCGGCACCATCCACCAGTGGGACCCGAAGACCAAGCAGCCCAAGCTGCTCACCACCCTGGCCGTCATGGGCAACCGCGGCAGCGGCGACGAGCTGGTGAAGAACGAGGAAGGCCTCCTCGGCATCGCGCTCGACCCCAAGTGGGAGCAGAACGGCTGGTTCTACGTCTACTGGATGCCGCACGAGTCGATCGACAGGGACAAGCGGATCGGCCAGCGGACGGTCTCGCGGTTCACCTACGACTTCGCGACACAGTCGATCGACCAGAAGACCCGCAAGGACCTGCTGCACTGGGACACCCAGATCCACAGCTGCTGCCACGCGGGCGGAGGAATGACGTTCGACAAGGACGGCAACCTCTACATCGGCTCGGGTGACAGCAACTCCTCCGGCGGCTCCGACGGGTACTCCGGCAACAACTGGACGCAGGACTACAAGGGCGTCTCGTTCCAGGACGCCCGCCGCACCGCCGGCAACACCAACGACCTCAACGGCAAGATCATCCGTATCCACCCCGAGGCCGACGGCACGTACACGATCCCCAAGGGCAACCTGTTCACCGGGAAGGAAGAGGGCGGCGGCAAGACCCGCCCGGAGATCTACGTCATGGGCGTCCGCAACATCGCGCGGCTCGCCTGGGACAAGGTGAACAACTGGCTGACCACCGGATGGGTCGGCCCGGACGCCGGCGGCCCTAGCGAGACCTGGGGCCCGGCGAAGTACGAGACCGCGACCATCATCACCTCCGCGGGCAACCAGGGCTGGCCGTACTGCATGGGCAACAGGCAGCCCTACCGCGACCGCAGCAACACCGACGCCACCCAGCCCACCGGCTGGTACGACTGCGACCACCTGAAGAACACCTCGCCGCGCAACACCGGCCTCGTCGACATCCCGCCGGCCCGCGACAACATGATCTGGTACTCGCCCCAGGGCGGCGGCCCCGTCTACCCCAAGCGCGCCGACGGCAGCGGCCTGCCGACGTACAAGGCGGGCGACGAGATCCTCACCCAGCCCTACCTCAAGGGCGGCGGCCAGGCGGTCATGTCCGGGCCGACCTACCACCGCTCGCAGGTCGACACGGCCGGCGGGGTCGCCTGGCCGGCGTACTGGGACGGCAAGTGGTTCCTCGGCGACGAGTCCAACGCCAACAACCGCGTCGCGGTCACCGTCGACCCGAAGGGCGTCAAGGACCAGGCGCCTCCGGCCTTCGGCGAGGACCTGCGCGCCATCATCCGCTCCGGCGGCGGCGCGAACCAGCTCCAGTCGTGGATGGACGCCAAGTTCGGCCCGGACGGCGCCCTGTACATGCTCGACTACGCGGGCGGTTTCTTCACCCTGCACGCGAACCAGAAGCTGATCCGCGTCACCTACAAGGGCGGCCCGGCGACGCCGAACCCGAGCGACGCCGCGGTGCGGGCCGTCCGGCAGAGCACGCCGAAGACGGTGCTGTTCTCCAGCACCAAGGCCGGCGGTGTGGCGTGGGAGTGGAACTTCGGTGACGGCAGCAAGCCGGCGCGGGAGGCGAACCCGACGCACACCTACGCGAACTACGGCACCTACAAGGCGACGCTGAAGGTGACCTACGCCGACGGCGAGGTGGCCACCGGGCAGATCGAGGTCACGGTCGGGTGCGCGGCGCCCGACGCCCGGGCGAAGGTCTGGCTGCTGGACACCGACACCGGCGTGGCCAACCGCGCGGCCGGCGGCGGGTGCACCATCAACGACCTGATCGACGACGAGCGTGACTGGAAGAACCACGGCCAGTTCGTGAGCCACCTCAACGACGTGGTGAACGAGTTCCGCAAGGACGGCGTCATCGACAACGCCGAGGCCTCCACGCTCAAGAAGGCGGCGGCCCAGTCCGACATCGGCAAGACCAACGGGTACGAGACCATCTTCGACGGCACGGCGCGGTCCTTCCAGGGCTGGTCACAGGCCCCGTCCGGACGGTTCGACCTGCAGCGGGACGGGACCATCCGCAGCGCCGGCGGCCTCGGAATGCTGTGGTACTCCGACAAGGCCTACGCCGACTTCTCCCTGCGGCTGCAGTTCCGCGACGTCGCGCCCGACGGGTTCCGCGCCAACAGCGGCGTGTTCACGCGGTTCCCCGACCCGAGGACCCCGCTGGACCGGCGTCCCACCGGAAGCTGCGGCACGACCGGGTCGGCCCGTACCTCCTCCGCGTGGGTGGCGATCTACTGCGGCCAGGAGATCCAGATCTACGACGGGGAGACGGGCGAGCCGCAGAAGACGGGCTCGGTCTACAACTTCTCGTCCAACGGCCTGGACAAGGCGGGGGTGACCCCGAAGGGCCAGTGGAACGACTACGAGGTCCGGGTGGTCGGCCAGCACTACACGATCACCCGTAACGGCGTGGTGATCAACCAGTTCGACAACACGCCCGGCAAGGAGTCGTCCCGCAAGGGCGACCCGTCCACGGACCTGCGCCAGTTCATCAGCGGGTTCATCGGGTTGCAGAACCACAGCGACAACGACCTGATCGAGTTCCGCAACATCCGGGTGCGCGAGCTGTAGGGACACCCGAGGCCGGTGCCGGGCCGGGGAGCGTTCCCCGGCCCGGCACCCCCGGCCCGAACGCGCCCCTCGCCGGCACACGCGCAGATTGTTAGAGGTGCAACGACCCATGCATGTCCGAAAACTTCCCGCCCTCGTGATCAGCACGTTAAGGCGGGCCTTCAAAGCCCCGGCCGCGGCGCGACGTGTCGCCGTGGTGCTGGTGGCCCTGACGCTTCCGGCGCTGTGGCTCTGGTCGGTCGAGGCCGCCGCGCAGACCCAGAGCGCGCGGACCCAGAGCGCTCAGCCAGGCCTGGCGGCGGCGCAGGTGCTCACCTGGACCGCCGACGACAGCATGACCAAGTACAAGTCCACGCCGGCCACCGCGACGGCCGGGCCCGCGACGATCGTCTTCGAGAACAGCGCGGCGACCGGCAACACCACCGGGATGACGCACACCCTGACCTTCGACGTCTCCACCCCCGGCTACAACCACGACGTCACCCTCAACATCATCGCCAGCCCCTTCGACGCCGGCGGAGGACGGCACGAGGTCCAGGTGAACCTCACTCCCGGCAAGTACCGCTTCTTCTGCGCGATCCCCGGCCACCAGATGGTCGGCGAACTCGTGGTCACAGACGGCGGCCCCACGGACACCACCCCGCCGCAGGTGTCGGCGGCGGTCTCGGGCGACAAGGACGCCAACGGCAACTACGTCGGCTCGGCCACCGTGACCGTCTCGGCGAGCGACACCGAGTCCGGCGTCGACAAGGTGGAGTACTCGCTGGACAACGCGGCGTTCGCGGCGTACTCGGCTCCCGTCTCGGTGAACCAGACCGGCGCGCACACCGTGAAGTACCGCGCCACCGACAAGGCGGGCAACACCTCCCCCGTCGGCACGGTGACGTTCACCGTCGTCGCTCCGCAGGAGAAGGACACCACCCCGCCGCAGGTCTCGGCGACGGTCTCGGGAGACAAGAACCCCGACGGCACCTACGTCGGCTCGGCCACCGTGACCGTCACGGCGAGCGACACCGAGTCCGGCGTCGACAAGATCGAGTACTCCCTCGACGGGCAGCCGTACGCGGTGTACACGAGCCCGCTGGTCGCCGCCCAGCCGGGCGCGCACACCGTGAGCTACCGCGCCACCGACAAGGCGGGCAACACCTCGGCCGTCGGTACGGTGACGTTCACCGTGGTCGCTCCGCAGGAGAAGGACACCACCCCGCCGCAGGTCTCGGCGACGGTGACGGGAGACAAGAACCCCGACGGCACCTACGTCGGGTCCGCCACCGTGACGATCTCGGCGAGCGACACCCAGTCCGGGGTGGACAAGGTGGAGTACTCGCTGGACGACGCGGCGTTCGCGGCGTACTCGGCTCCGGTGTCGGTGAACAAGACGGGCGCGCACACGGTCAAGTACCGTGCCACCGACAAGGCGGGCAACACCTCCCCCGTCGGCTCGGTGACGTTCACCGTGGTCGCCCCCGACCAGAAGGACACCACCCCGCCGCAGGTGTCGGCCCAGCTCACCGGTAACCAGGACTGGGCCTGGAACTACGTGGGCTCCGCCACGGTGACCATCTCCGCCACCGACGCCGACTCCGGGGTCGCCACGGTGGAGTACTCCCTCGACGGGCAGCCGTACGCGGTGTACACGAGCCCGGTGGTCGCCGCCCAGCCGGGCGCGCACACCGTGAGCTACCGGGCCACCGACAAGGCGGGCAACACCTCGGCCGTCGGCACGGCGACGTTCACGGTCGTCAAGGCCACCCCGGACTGCCCGAAGCCGGGCAAGGGCCACGGCTGCAAGGACCGCTGAACCTGGTAGGCCGGTGAACCCGGTGTACCGGTGAATGGGCCCGGCGGGCGGGCGACCTCGGACATTCGGCGAACCGAGGTCGCCCGCCCGTCGGCATGCGGCGGAGTACGTGACGACCTGGCCTTTCCGGCGCGGCGGGGCCTCACCTCGATCGGTCCTCCGCGGGTCTGGACGACCTGACGGGTTCGTACGGTCCGGATCCGTGTGGGGCGAACGGATTGGAGAGCGCTCTCCCATCTGAGCCTGCCCGCGGGGGCGCACGGCGTCAAGGGCGCTTCCGTACACATCGGAAACCCGCTGCTCAGAGCGAATGGATCCCACGCAGATGGGGGCACCGGGACGGGCCCGCGCCGAGGGGGAAGCGCCGGCCGTCTCGTCGCGCCGGGAGGCCCGGACGGGCCGCGTGCGCGCGTATCGGGAACGTGAACCCCGTGTTTCGCGTCGAGGTCATCACCCCTTGACAACGCTCGACCGGAACACTCAAGCTCGTTTGGAGAGCGCTCTCCTTAGGTCGTCGTCCGCGGCGATACCCCCCACCACAGGAGAGATCATGCAACCGTCCCGAAGTCCGTCCATGCTGCGCCTGGGCCTGATCGCGTCCACGCTGGTCGCCATGGTCGCGGCGAGCCTGGCCCTCATCGGCCCCGTGAGCGCGGTGGACTCCCTGCTCTCCCAGGGCAGGCCCGCCAGCGCCTCCTCCGTCGAGGGAGGCGGATACAGCCCGGGTGCCGCCGTCGACGGCGACCCCGGAACCCGCTGGTCCAGCGCAGCCGCCGACCCGCAGTGGCTCCAGGTCGACCTCGGCGGCACGGCGACGATCTCCCAGGTCGTCCTCTCCTGGGAGGGCGCGTACGGCAAAGCCTTCAAGATCCAGACCTCGGCGGACGGCTCCTCCTGGGCCGACGTGTACTCGACCACGACCGGCGGCGGAGGCACCCAGACCCTCAACGTCAGCGGGACCGGCCGATACGTCCGCATGTTCGGCACCGCCCGTGGCACCGGCTACGGCTACTCGCTCTGGGAGTTCAAGGTGTACGGCAGCGGCGGCTCCGGCACCACCCCGCGGCCGAAGCCGACCTTCACCGACGAGGTGACCCACCACGAGTTCCAGGCGAACTGCTCGTGGACGGCGAACAAGCCGGACGACCCGATCGTGTACCCCGGCATGCCGGGCGCCTCGCACATGCACACCTTCGTCGGCAACACCACGACCAACGCCGGCAGCACGCTGTCGTCCCTGCTCGCCGGCGGCACCTCGTGCACCAACCCGCACGACAAGTCGGCCTACTGGTTCCCGAGCTTCTACAAGGGCGACCAGCTCATCCAGCCGGTCGGCGACCAGGTCATCTACTACAAGTCCGGCATCCTGGAGTACTGGCGCGTCGTGCCCTTCCCGCAGGGGCTGCGCTACGTCGCCGGCAGCACGACCGCGACGCAGGACCAGTTCCGTACCGCGCCGGGCGCCGTCGAGGGCTTCGAGTGCGGGAACGTCTCCAATGTCTGGGACATCCCGGCCTCGTGCGCGGCGGGCACCCAGGTGAACGTCCGCTACCAGGCCCCGAGCTGCTGGGACGGCGTCCACCTCGACAGCGCCGACCACAAGAGCCACATGGCCTACCCCGCCGGCGGCTACTGCCCGTCGAGCCACCCCGTGGCCGTACCGATGCTGGAGTTCAAGATCGCCTTCCCCGCGGACGGTGACCTGTCGCAGGCGCGGCTGGCCAGCGGGCGCGGCTACAGCTGGCACTACGACTTCTTCAACGCCTGGGACAATCCCGCCATCCTCGACGCGCTGGTGACCCACTGCATCAACGGTGGCCTCCAGTGCAACCCCCGCGGCTACGACCTGTACAAGCCGCACCGGGGAGCCGCCCTGACCGAGAACTACGAACTTCCCTGACGCCGCACCGGCCGCCCGGCCCCGGTCACCGGGGCCGGGCCCACGACGCTCATCCGCCGAGGGCCGGTGGGTACACGATGGCGGGGAGGAAGAAGAATCCCGCGGGCGCGACGGCGCCAGGATTCAGGGAAGGAGCCCGACGGCGAGCCGCAAGGTAGCGGTGAGGTAGGGCAGGGAATGGCGCTCACCGGCGAGCCGCGCGGGGACAGGCGGCGTGCCGCCCGGCCCCGCGCGGATCTGACGATCAGCGCTTCATCAGTGCGAAGACTCCCCAGCCGAGATACTCACGCATGTAGCGCGCGTAGCGTGCGGGCTCGGTGCTGAGCTCGGCCCGTACCTCGGGCGCCAGTTCGTCGTCCGGGTTCCGGTCGAGCCAGCGGCGGAGGTTGAGCCACTGTGCCGCGCAGTACCGGTCCCAGCTGTCCTGGTCGGCCAGCATCATTTCCACGACGTCGTACCCGAGGTCCCCGAACTGCTCGATCAGCTCGGGCAGCGGCAGGAAGTCGGCCATGCTGGTGGCGTGGCAGGCCTTCGCGGCCTCCTGGTCCGGCGGAGTCCGACGCCAGTAGGGCTCGCCGATCAGCATCAGGCCTCCGGGGCGGAGGCTGCGGCTGAGCAGCTCGGTTGTTCCGGCGACGCCGTCGCCGATCCAGGTGGCGCCGACGCAGGCGGCGAGATCGACCGGCTCGTCCGCGACGTGACCGGAGGCGTCGCCGTGGACGAACTCGACCCGGTCGGCGACGCCGAGCTCGATGGCGCGGGCCTGGGCCTGCTCGGTGAAGACCGTGCTGATGTCCACGCCCGTGCCCGTGAAGCCCAGGTCGCGTGCCCAGGTGCACAGCATCTCGCCCGAGCCGCTGGCCAGGTCGAGCACTCGTGTCCCGGGGGCCAGGTGAAGTGCCTGGCCCAGGACGGCGAGCTTGTCGGCGGTCAGCGGGTTGTGGATGCGGTGGCTGCTCTCGCGGATGGTGAAGATGCGGGGAAGGTCCATGACCAAATTCCTTTCCGTCATGCCTTGCGGTGGGAAGAGCGGTTGATGGCGCGTCGCAGGCGCGCGATGTCCTTCTTGGGCCGTTCTCGCTCGGCGCGCAGCAGCCGGCGGTAGCCGTCCAGGCGCCGCCGGGTGAGGCGACCGGACTCGACGGCTGCCAGAACGGCACAGCCCGGCTCGGTGGTGTGGGCGCAGTCGGCGAAGCGGCAGCCCCCGGCCGGCTCGATGATCTCGGCGAAGGACCGGTCGCGTTCCTCGTCCCAGCCGTAGTCGGCCGGAGTCAGGACGCGCGCAGGAGAGAAGAAGGCAGGTTGCTGATGAGCAGGTTGATGAAACAACGCGGAGACCCTTAGGAAGGGGCCCCTCCGGACGGCACGTGCGACCAAGAACTCCCGCTAGGAGAGAGGCAGGTGCGGGTCAGGACGAGGCCCGGGAAGTGAGGATGATCCGGGCACTGCGCACGGCAGCGGTCTCCACGACAGTCATCAACTCACCTCCTTCGATCTCCGCAGCAGACCCAGTCGCCACTGCGACCCCTAGAGTAACACGGCCTCTGGCGTCGCCGGGCCGCCTGCCTGTCACCGGCCACTGATGCCGGTGACAGCGCACGCCGTGACCTCAGCGAGGATCCGAGGGCTTGACGCGCTCTCCGGCATGAATGCCGAAGATTCAGCCTGTGCCGCGCGTGCGGCACTTCTGCGGCTTCCTGCTTCACCGACCTGCGCCACCGAAGCGGTCTTACCGGGTCTCCACAGGCTTTCGAACCCAAGGGCTCCGTTCCCGCCCGTCCGGCGGTACCTGACGCGAGCAGGCCAACAGACGCCGATCCGCCTTGGCGGTGGATCGGCTTTCCCTGCCCCGCTACACGGGACAGTCCGCTTCACCCCCGCCTGAAGGCGGAAGAATCCGGTAGCCGCTCACACTGTGCCGACTCCGCTCCTGCCTTGCGGCTCGCCGTGGCTTCGGGAGTCCCGGGCCGTCCCCGGCGTCGCGGCCGGTCATCGACCGGGCCAGGGCGATCGCCCCGGCCGTGCGCGAGGCGATCGCCAAGGAGAACGGCTAGCGGGAGGCCGGTGCGCGCCACATCGGGTACATGACCGGGCCGTCGGGTAGTTCGAGGAGTTCGGGCATGTCCACGTAGCCGTGGCGCAGGTAGAGGCGGCGGCTGGCCTCGCTGCTGGCCTCCAGGTAGGCGGGCATTGCTTCGGCGTCGAGCCGGCGGTGGTGCTCCTCCAGCAGCAGGCTGCCGAGGCCGCGCCCGGTCCGTCCCAGTTCCAGGGCGATGAACGCCAGGTAGTGGTGCGGCTCGTGCGGGTGGAGCTTCTCCATCTGCCGGCCGAGGATGGCGTAGCGCCCCGCGTGCTCTCTGGCGAAGGAGGCGATCGCCTCTTCCTCGCCGGGGATCTCGGGGAACGGCGCGGTGAGCCAGACCGCGACCCCGGCGAGCTCCCCGGACTCGTGGATCCCGTAGACGTGGCCGTGCTCCAGCGCGTGCGCGGTGTACATCGTGAAGAACCGCCGCTGGATCGGCACCCGCCGCTCGGGCGGCGGGATGAGCCAGCTGCTGATCGCGTCGTGGCCGAACGTGCCGGCGATGATCTCGCCGGCCGCGGCTGCGTCCGTCATGAGGGTGATCTCGGCCGTCACTTGGAGCCTCCGCCGATGGCCTGCGCGCCGAGGCCGATGTTGGCGTACACCTCGGGCCTGGTCGCCCGCAGCACGCGTCCCCACACGAGGCCGAAGGCGATCGCGACGACGAAGATGCCCGGCAGGATCCAGCGGATGGCCGAGTCGGGCGCGACGTTGAGGACCGTGTCGAAGTTGATCAGCGTCATCCCGATGATCACGCAGAGCGCGAGGATCGCCAGCGCCGGGGCGATGCGCGTGCGCCACGCCGTCTCCCCCGAGGGGTTGCGGGAGAAGAACACGATCACCGAGATCGAGGTGATGGTGAGCAGGGTCAGCAGCCCGAGGCCGCCGAACGCCCCGAAGGTGAAGAACAGCTTGGTCACCGGGTCGAGGCCGGAGACCGCGTAGACGGTGATCACGATCAGCCCGAGCACCGTCTGCAGGATCGATCCGGCCATCGGGGCGGCGGTGCGCACCGAGGTGCGCCCGAACACCGAGGGGAGCACGTTCTCGCGGCCGAGGGCGAAGATGTAGCGGGCCGTGGTGTTGTGGAAGGCGATCATGCAGGCGATGCTGCTGGTCACGAACAGGACCGAGCCGATCGTCGAGACGGTGGAGCCCAGGTGGGTGGCCGCCTGGTTGAAGATGAGCGTGGGCCCCTGCTGGGCGGCCGCCTTGACGATCCCGTCCGGTCCGGTCGGCACGGTCAGGGCCCAGGCCGACACCGCGTACAGGACCGCGATGATCGTGATCCCCAGGTAGGTCGCGACAGGAACGGTCCGGTTGCGGTCCTTGGACTCCTCGGCGAACACGACCGACGACTCGATCCCGGCGAAGCCCGCGACGACGGTGGCCAGCGCGGCGCCCACGCCGGGCACGAACAGCGACCCCGGGGTGAAGCCCGAGAAGTCGATGCCGCCCGGGGCGGCGTTGAACAGGTCACCGATGTCGAAGACCAGGACGACGGCGATCTCGCTGACCAGCAGGACCGAGAGGATCTTGCCGTTGACGTCCACCCGCAGCAGGCCGAGCAGCCCGGTCAGCGCCCACGCCGCCAGCGCGATCACCCACCACGCGGGCGAGCCGCCGAACCAGTCCCGCAGCAACGGCTCGACGGCCGATCCGATGATGCCGTACAGACCCAGTTGCAGCGCGTTGTAGGCCAGCAGCGCCACCCACGCGGTGGCCACCCCCTGCGTCCGGCCGAGTCCCTGGGCGGCGTAGGCGTAGAAGGCGCCCGCGTTCACGACGTGCCTGGCCATCGTCACGTACCCGACGGCGAAGAGCGCGAAGACCGCGCCCAGCAGCAGGAACGCGAACGGCACGCCGATCACGCCCGTCACCGCGTACGCCGTCGGGACCGAGCCCGCGACGACCATCAGCGGCGCGGCCGCGGAGATGACGAAGAACACGACCGAAGGGACACCGAGCCGGTCCTTGGCCAGTGCGGCGGAGACGGCGCTGGACCGTTGCTCTGTGAGGGACATCCGGAACTCCGAGAGAATGGGGGTGGATCACCGACGGCTGATGACGGCTTGGCCGACGGCAACCTCGGTCTGGACGATGAGTTTCTGCAGTGGTGCGGGAAGCATGGCGTGCGTGGTGGCCGCGAACGCCGGGTCGTGCTCCCACATGACCCGCTGGGCGCCGCCGGTGGCGGCGAACAGCCCGTAAAGGACGCGGTCCCTGAGCACGGGCGGCTCGCGCCGCTGGACGGCGAGGTTGAGCCGGGCCAGCGGCCAGGCGGCGACGTTCGGGTCCACGGGGGCCGGCGGCTGCTGTTTCAGCAGGTTCCGCGTCGGCGGCCTGAGCAGTTCCGCGGCGATCATCCTGGCGGTGACGTCGGCGTAGACCGTGCGGGCGAAGAACAGGAGCCAGGTGTCGACCGGGTGCTGTGGCTCGGCGAGGACGTGGTCGAGCACGTTCTGCGTGACCGGGTCGCCGGTGGTGCCGCGGAAGGTCGCGTACAGGCGTTCCCGGCCCGGCACGGTGTCCAGGGTGACGCGCTCGGCGAGCATCAGCTCACCGAGGACGGCGCCCGCCAGTGCCAGGCTCGCGAGACGGACATGCAGTCGCGGACGCCCGCTCCCATTGTCGTGCATGACGAAGAACAGGTCGTCGGCCAGCGACGGGCTCGTGTGATCACCCTCAGCCACGAGCGGTGATGATATAGGCGATTAGTTAAATCTGTCATCGATGAATGATCGGCTCGCTATAGGAACAACCGGATCCTCCAGCCACAGTGGGCAGATATGCACTGAAGCGTTCCCCTTCCGGTTTAAACCCATATGCCCGATTTAGGGGAACGCTGCCGGCTCGCGGACAGCTGACGCGGCCCCGGATCTCTGAACGAACGTCCCCCGGCACTTGGAGTCCCGGTCCGGGCTGGAATGATCAAACCTGTCCATGTGCCGCCGGCGCCCGCGCGCCGGCGGCGTCCCGACCTCCACGACGAAGAGTTCTCCCATGACAGACGAACGGACCCCCGCGGCCATCGACACCACCACCCCGCACTCGGCCAGGGTGTGGAACTACTGGCTGGGCGGCAAGGACAACTACGAGGTCGACCGGGAGGTCGGCGAGCAGGTCCGCCGGGTGTACCCGGGGATCGTGGACGTCGCCCGCCACTCGCGGGCCTTCCTGGGCCGGGCGGTGCGCCACCTCGCCGGCGAGGCCGGGATCACCCAGTTCCTGGACCTCGGCACCGGGCTGCCCACGGTCGACAACACCCACGAGGTCGCCCAGCGGGTCAACCCCGCGTGCAAGATCGTCTACGTGGACAACGACCCGCTGGTGCTGGTCCACGCCCGCGCGCTGCTGACCAGCACGCGCGAGGGGGTGTGCGACTACGTCGACGCCGACGTCCGCGACCCCGCGCACATCCTCCGGGAGGCCGCCCGCACCCTGGACTTCGACCGGCCGATCGCGCTGATGATGCTGGGCATCCTCGGCAACGTCTGGGACGACGCCGAGGCGCGTGAGGTGCGCGACCATCTGGTGGCGGCGCTGGCGCCGGGCAGCCACCTGGTCCTGGAGGACGGCACCAACGCCGTCGACCCCGAGGCCGCCGCCGAGGCCGAGAAGACCCGCGCCGAGGCGGGCGACCCGTACAAGCTGCGCACCCCCCAGCAGATCGCCTCCTACTTCGAGGGCCTGCGCCTGCTGGAGCCGGGCGTGGTGTCGGTGTCGCGCTGGCGCCCGGAGCAGACCCGCTGGGGCGTGCCCGACGAGGTCACGGCCTTCTGCGGCGTCGCCGTCAAACCTTAGACCGGCGCCGCTGCCGGCGTCGGCTCCTCGACGAAAGGCAAGGCTGAGCGTTACCCGGACTTCCAGAGGCCACCAGAGGGCATCGAGAAGAATCACAAAACGGACGGCATCAAAATGGCGCCGTAAATACGAAGAGAATCGGGAATTGCCGGCTGATATGACCCGATGGCCGAGCGTCGCGGTCGTCGGGGCCCTCTACGGCGACCGCGTTGCGCCGGCACGGCCCGTCCCGTCAGCTGGCGACGTTGCCGGCCACGGTCGTCTACCTGGAGGGCAAGTCGGTCGATGACTGCCTGGACCTGCTGGATCTGCTGATGACCACCGAACTGATCGGCAAAGCTGAGAGCGCCACCGACAAGGAGCGGGCCCGCCGGCACCCCAAGCCGGCCCGGCATTCGGCCACGCCGGCGGCCGCGATGGAGACGCTGCTGGAGGTCACCGAGGCCGACCGTCATGCCAGGTCAGCCAGAACGGCTGTGAGGAAAATACCACCGCCGCGCCGTGGGATCCGGCCGGCAATCGCCGGCAGGGGCTCGACCGCTTCATTCCTGAGCGGAGGCCTGCGGTTTCAGGCTCCCGCCGGTCCGCTGTAGTCGGTGGCGGCATAAACCTTCAGGAGCCTCTCGACTCCGCGCAGGAACGTCTCGCAGATCAGCACCGGGTCGAACAGACAGCCGGCGGCCATGGCGCCGTCGCGCATCATCACGAAGTGGCGGGCGGCGGGCTCGGCGCCGGTCTCGTGGATCTTGGCCAGCAGTTCCGTGACGGTTTCCAGGAACCATCGGCGGTGGGCGAGTACGGCCTTGTGCACCGGGGACTCGGGGTCGGGATACTCGGCGGCAGCGTTGAGGAAGGCGCATCCCCGGAAGCCGGGGGACTGGATGCTTTGGGTGATGGACTTGCTGAGGGCCCGGATGGTGCCGGCGGCCGGTAGTCCGGCGGCGACGGCCTCGTCCGCCTGACCCCGCATGGCCCGGTCGACCTCGTTCAGGCAGGCGAGGACAAGGTCTTCCTTGCCGGGGAAGTGCCGGTAGAGGGTGGCCCGCGTCACCTGCGCTTCGGCGACGATGCGATCGATGCCGACGGCGTGGATGCCCTCCGCGTAGAAGAGCCGGGTGGCCGTGTCGAGCAGCCGGGACCGTGCTTCGGACGGCCGGCCTTCGGATTCGCTACGCACGAGACCATCCTAGTAGGTAGAACGTTCGGTCTTGACAGTTTGCACCGTAGATTGCAGGCTATGCGAGGTAGAACGTTCTGTCTTGCCGGAGAGTTGTTCCAGTGGCTTGTCGTCTTTACGTACGCACCGCCCCGCTGTTCATCGGTACGGCCGTGGTCGCCGCGGTCGGCCTGTCGGCGGCGGGTCCGGCGTCCGCGGCACGGAGGACCTCGGACTTTCCGTCCTTCGTGAAGCCGGCCCGGATTTCCGCCGAGCATCTGCCGCGACCATGGCCGTCAGCAGCGCCCGTGCGCCGGGAGTGCCTTCCCGGAACGAGCGAGGCGGTCTCCTCGTCACTCAAACTCCGAGAAGGATCATCATGAGCTCCATCGCTGCTTCGCCCGGCATTTCCGGGACCGCGTCCGCACTGCGGCGGCTGTACTTCGTCCGGTTCGCGTTCGCCATCGTCTGGGCCCTCGCGATGTTCACGACCGCCTCGAACCTGGGTCCGCTCGCGGTCACCCTGCTCGTGCTCTACCCGCTGTTCGACGTGGCCGCCGCCGTCATCGACGCCCGCGCGTCGCGCGCCACCGGATCACCTGCCCTGCTGTACGTCAACATCGCGGTCAGCCTGATCACCGCCATCGGCGTGGCCATCGCCTGCGCGTCCGGCATCCCGGCTGTGCTGCGCGTGTGGGGCGCCTGGGCAATCGTGGCCGGGCTGGTCCAGCTGATCGTGGGCGTCACCCGCCGCAAGATGGGCGGCCAGTGGCCGCTGATCATCAGCGGCGCCATCTCGGTACTCGCCGGCGCGTCGTTCATCCTTGGTGCCTCCGCGGCCAACCCGGCGCTGACCAACGCGGCCGGCTACGCCATCCCTGGCGGCATCTTCTTCCTCATCTCGGCCTTTCGCCTCGGCCGCGCCGCGAAGGGAAACTGACATGGACGGCAACACTTTCGAAGCACTGTCCGCCCCCGTGAACGGCACCCCATGATCGCCCGGCAGCAACGGCGGAAATCATATGGGTCTAGCCTGCGGTTCCATGGCGCCCTAGCAGGTCAGGGCGGCTCGACGCACCGTTGCGGGTCCGCGTCAGACACGAGAATGCCGCATTCGATGCGAACCGAGGGGTCTTCGCGGTGAGGATCCGCCGGGAAGGCTGAACACCAGGACGTCGGCATCGTCCAGACGGAGCCGGAACGGAATGTCACGCCAAGCCGCTCCCGTCCAGCTCACTAACGCGACTTTTCGTTCGCATGCTCGTCAACCCCCCTTCTACGGCCTGCGCGACGGGGGTCTGGACGGCTCGGGCCGTCCCCCGGGCCCCCTGGCGGTGCTCCCGGGCACGACGCACTATGACATCATCTCCAGCGCGAGCAGGCCGGGGACGGCTATGACGGCCCGAGGTCCCACCTCATCTCGCCGACCGGCACGACGCCCCGCCGTCGGCCGAGGTCGTGGGCAAGGTCGTGGGCGCCGGCATCGCCGGCGCGGTCCCCGTCACGGGCGGCGGGCCGAGCCGCCCAGACCGGGAATGAGGATCGCCCCGACGATCAGGTGCAGAGCGGCCAGCGTCACCAGGGCGGCGGTGCCGGTGGCGCCGAGCGGGCCGGCCAGCGACAGGACGAGCACCGCGACGGCGATGATCGTCCAGGCGCGGCGCGGGCGGGCGAGGAGCCGCTCCAGCGCCGCCAGCAGCGCCCAGGCCGCCAGCCCGGCCCCCAGGGCCGCCGCGGCGACCGCGCCGGCCCCGACGGGCTGGACGGCGCCGCCCAGCCGGACGTCCAACGCGATCCCGCCGACCGGGACCGCCAGCGTCCACAGCGCCAGGGCCGCGGCCGCCGCCCCGGCCACGCTGGAGGCCCGCCGGACGGCCTGGCCCCGGGACGAGGCGGACGCGGATGTGATCTCACCGGACATGTCGCTCTCCTTCGGATGTCGCCTGACGGGGACGTCCCCCGCTCGCCGCCAAGCCTCGCCGCCGGGGCGGGCGGGAGGCATCGGGCGGGAGGCGGCGGCGCACCCCGCCGCGGTAGGGCCGGGCACCGACTTTGGTAGGTGCCCTCACGGCCGGGCCCGGAGCTACCCTGACCGGGTGATCGGCGAGTTGTTCTGCGAACCCGGGGCAGGGCCGCGGCGCGTCCCGGCCACGGCCGTGGCGGCGATGATCGCCGCGACCGGGGCGCTGGCCGCGCTCACGGTCTGGGGGCGCATCGGCGCCGCCGGCGGCCTGCTCGGCCTGGACGTGGCGGCGGGGGCGCTGGCGTGCGCGCTGTCGCCGGTGCTGCTGTGGCGGCCGGTCGAGGGGACGCTGGGGCTGTCGGTCCTGGCGGCGCTGTCGCCCGCGGCCACCCCGGCGGCCACGCTGGGCGCGCTGCGGGTCGCCCAGTGGCGGCGCTTCCCCGTCGCGGCCGCGGTCTCGGCGGCCGGGATCGCCGCGCACGCGGCCCAGGGGGCGTGGCGGCCGAGCGGGGGCATCTCGCCGGGCTGGTGGCTGGCCCTGGTGACCGTCGCCTACGGGGCGCTCGCCGGCTGGGGCGCGCTGGCCCAGGCGCGGCGCGCGCTGGTCACCTCGCTGCGCGAGCGGGCCCGCCGCGCCGAGGCCGAGCAGGGCCGCCGGGTGGCCGAGGCCCGTATGCTGGAACGCACGCGGATCGCCCGCGAGATGCACGACGTGCTGGCCCACCGCCTGTCACTGCTGGCCACCTACGCCGGGGCGCTTGAGTACCGGCCCGACTCCCCGCCCGAGCGGCTGTCGCAGGCCGCGGGAGTGATCCGCGCCGGCGTCCACGAGGCGCTGGAGGAACTGCGCGACGTGATCGGCCTGCTGCGCGACGACGACCACGACCGGAACGGGGACGGGACCGGGGAGGCGGACGGCGCGCGGCCGCAGCCCGTCCTGGCCGACCTGCCCCGCCTGGTGGAGGAGTCCCGGCAGGCGGGCGAGCACGTGCGGCTGCGCGAGCGGGTGGCCGAGCCGGGCTCCCTGCCCGCCGCCACCGGCCGCACCGCCTACCGGGTCGTGCAGGAGGGGCTGACCAACGCGCGCAAGCACGCCGCGGGCCGTCCCGTCGAGGTGGTCCTGGAGGGACGGCCGGGCGCCCATCTGGTGATCGACATCCGCAACCCGCTGGCCGGCGGCCCGCCGATCGCGCCCGGCGCCGGCACCGGCCTGGTGGGGCTCACCGAGCGGGTGCACCTGGCGGGCGGGCGGCTGGACCACGAGACGACCGCCGGGGAGTTCCGCCTGCGCGCCTGGCTGCCATGGCCGGCGACAGGACCGGCGACGGGACCGGCGACGGGGCCATCCGCGGGGCCGGCGTGAGCCGCCCGCTGCGCGTGCTGCTGGTGGACGACGACGCGCTGGTGCGGGCCGGGCTGGCGATGATGCTGGACGGCGTCCCCGGCGACCCGGCCATCGCCGTGGTGGGCGAGGTCGCCGACGGCGAGGGAGTGCTCGCGGCCGCCGACGCGCACGCCCCCGCCGTGGTGCTCATGGACGTCCGGATGCCCCGCGTGGACGGCATCGCGGCCACCCGCCTGCTGCGGCGGCGCGCCGACCCGCCCGAGGTGATCGTGCTGACCACCTTCGACACCGACGAGAACATCCTGCGCGCGCTGCGCGCCGGCGCGAGCGGCTTCCTGCTCAAGGACACCCCTCCGGCCCAGATCGTGGACGCGGTCCGCCGGGTCGCCGCCGGGGACCCCATCCTGTCGCCGCGGATCACCCGCCGCCTGATGGACCGCACCGCCGCGCAGGCCGGCGCCTACCAGCGGGCCCGCGAGGCGATGGCCGGGCTGACCCCGCGCGAGCGGGAGGTGGTGCTGGCCGTGGCCCGGGGCGCGACCAACGCCGAGATCGCCGCGGAGCTGTTCATGAGCGTGGCCACGGTCAAGGCCCACGTGTCCAGCGTCCTGACCAAGCTCGCCCTGGGCAACCGCACGCAGATCGCCCTGCTGGCCCACGACGCGGGCCTGGCCTGACCGGGACCCACGACCTGGCCGGGACCGGGCGGGCGTCCCGCCGGGCCCTTGCGGGCGCCGAGGGGTAAGGCTACAATCCGGGATTATTAGGAAAGTTTCCTAATGAAAAGGGAGGTACAGGGACGTCACCTGCCCTTTCGCCTCCAGTGAGGCCACTCCTCGCACACCCCTCACAGAGGGGGCCTCGCCCGCCTCACCCCGGCCGGCGCCACGCCCACGCCATCCCGCGGCGCGTACCGGCCGGCGGCCGTGCGATCCCGGCCCGCAGCCGTCCCACCACGCGGCACGGCCACGGCCGAGCCCTCGGCACACTCCACACCCCCCACCCCCCTGGAAGTGTCACGTGAGATTCCGCGTCCTGTTCCTCGCGGCCCTGGCCGTCCTGGCCGCCCTGACGACCGCCCTGGGCACCCCAGCGCTCGCCGGCGCCACCGCCGCGCAGCACTCCAGCTCCGCGGCCCGCGCGCTGGCCGCCGCCCCCTGGGCCCCGAACACCGCCTACGCCACCGGCGCCCACGTCACCTACAACGGCGTCGAATACGAGTGCGTGCAAGGCCACACCTCGCTGGTCGGCTGGGAGCCCGACATCGTCCCGGCCCTGTGGAAGCCGGTCACCGGCGGCGGCACCGACACCACGCCGCCCTCGGTGCCCGCGAACCTGCGCGTCACCGCCACCACCTCCAGCAGCGTCTCGCTGGCCTGGGATGCCTCCACCGACAACGTCGGTGTGACCGGCTACGAGGTGTACCGCGGCACCACCCTGGTCACCACGGCCACCGGCACCACCTACACCGACTCCGGCCTGGCCGCCTCCACCACCTACAGCTACACCGTGCGCGCCCGCGACGGCGCCGGCAACCGCTCGGCCGCCGGCGCCGCGGTCACCGCCACCACCCAGGGCGGCACCGGCGCCCCCGGCCAGCCCGGCACCGTCACCGCCACCCCCTCCAGCAACAGCATCGCGCTGAGCTGGGGCGCCTCCGGCGGCACGGTCACCGGCTACCGCGTCTACGAGGGCGCCACACAGCAGGCACAGGTCTCCGGCACCAGCGCCACCATCTCGGGCCTCGGCACCTGCCAGACCCACACCTACACCGTCAAGGCCTACAACGCCTCCGGCGAATCGGTCGGCCGTGACGTCACCGCAACCACCACCGGCTGCACCAACCCCGGCAAGATGGCCGGTGCGCCGTACCTGTACATGGGGTGGGGTAACCCGCCGAACCCGGGCACGGTGATGGACGCGACGGGTATCAGGTCGTTCACGATGGCGTTCATCCTGTCCAGTGGTGGTTGTAATGCCGCGTGGGACGGTCAGCGCGGGCTGACCGGTGGCGCCGATCAGCAGGCGATCAACACGATCAAGTCCAAGGGCGGCAGCGTTCAGGTGTCGTTCGGTGGGTGGAGTGGTAACAAGCTCGGCCCGAACTGCTCCTCGGCTGAGGCCTACGCGAACGCGGTGCAGTCGGTGATCAACGCGGTCGGGCCGGCGGTGGTGGACTTCGACATCGAGAACACCGACGAGTTCGAGAACTACGCCGTTCAGGACCGTATCCTGAACGCGTTGAAGATCGTGAAGCAGAACAACCCGGGCGTGAAGGTCGTGGTGACGTTCGGCACCCTGGTCTCGGGGCCGAACTACCACGGCACGCGGCTGATCAACCAGTCGCGGGCGTTGAACGTGCCGATCGACAACTACACGATCAT
>NZ_JBFBCI010000081.1:0-31036 GCF_040683095.1 Sphaerisporangium sp. NPDC051017 | reverse complement strand
GATCAGCGACGACGAGAAGAAGACTTCTCCCCGTAATTCCCCGATCTGTCGATCATCCCAATAGCCCGATTGCCTTCACCGCTTGGGATCAAGCCGCCCTGCCGTCATCGTCGAAGCGCGTGACCAACAAAAACGAGTATCCCAGGGTTCCGGTCTTCGCGTTGGCGAGCGCGCATGTTGGCGATGACCTTGCCGAACACGCTGCGGCCTTTGCGGTCCGGCCGTACACGACCGTAGGTGTCCTCGGTGGCGGCATCGACGGAAACGCGCAGCCACGTCACGTGTTCGGCTATCTCGTCGAGGTGACGATCGATCATCGTGCCGTTGGTGACGACTCCGATATGCAGGCCGGAGGAGCCCAAGATCTTGATGACATCGCACAGCGGCGACGGACACGACCAACTCCTCGGTTCCCATCGGGACTGCGGCGCGCACCAGGGCGGCACGGATCGATGAGAACCCAGCGCCCGCCTGACGGCGCTGGCAGTCGCCGGAGAGCACAGACGGCCGCAATCGCGACAGTTGCATAGGCGAGGACCTCAATAGCACTTACTCTAAGTGGGGATCCGAAGCCCTCGACGCCTGAAACGGACCTCACTTGTCGATCGTCTCGTCGGCAGGGTTGAAGGCCGGGCTGTACACGATGGCGATCTTCGCCGCATCGCCGATCAGCTCAACCCATGTCCCTGAGTCGACCATGACACCGCTCAACGGCCCGGCCTCACGCTCCATGCCGTCGGATATGACCAGCAGTTTTCCGCTGAGAACGAGATAGAGCTTGGGGTGTTCACGAGTGGGCCTGACCTGGGATGCGGTAGGGGGCTGGGAGATCGCTTCCCGGCTTCGCTAAGATCGTTTCCCGGATCGGCGCTGAGTTCCTTCCATATCGACTCATTCAGATTTGCTCCGATGGCGTCGCTGACGCGTTGCTAGACCTTCGCCATCCTTCGAGGAAGGCCAGAAAGGCAGGACACTTGACATCTCTTGCCGACTTAATAGCTATCATCGGTCCTCCGAGCAAGCCGGCCACCGCAGTGGACTGGCCGGCGATCGAGGCGGAAGTGGGACTCACGTTTCCCGACGATTACAAGGCGTGGGCCAACACTTATGCGGACCTTCAGCTGAACGGCTTCCTCTACCTCAGCCGTCCGGAACCTGCCGGGAGGGAACGGCAGGCGGCGATTGCCACCGTGGATCAGCTTCGCGACCTGGTCGAGGACTGGCCGACCATCGACCTCTTGGACGACTTGGGGAACGAGAGCGAGGCACCGCCCTTCCCTTTCTACCCTCAGCCCGGTGGCTTGTATTTCTGGGGCTCAACAGACAATGGGGATTTCCTTCTCTGGCTCACCGATCCCGATCCCCAAAAGTGGACAATCGTAGTCACCGACGGAACATTCTGGTGGCACTTCCAGGGATCTTTGCTGGACTTCCTGGTTGGGATCTTGACGCACAAAGTGCGATGCCCAGTCTTTCCCGACGATTTCCCCGACGGCGTTGGCATCGAAGAGTTCACCCCGGAAGACCACGCCCGCATCAGTGCTGAGCACGGGCTCTGAAGCGGCTCTCCGACTTTCACACCAAGGGCAGCGCTCTGCCGGTGCCACGATTCGCCGCCCAGGGCCCAGCACTGGGGCTCGAGCGCAGGAAGACCGAGGGCGACCAGCCGTTCGTCACCTGGCTTTGCATCGGCTGACTCTGCAGGGTCCAGTAAGGGATCTTGCAGTCTTGAAGGTCAGCGATGCCATTGCCGCCTACAGTGTGGAGTTGCAGCTATGCGTTGAGTGATGGCGATGGTCCGAGGACTGCCGCGAGGGAGGCGATGGTGACGTCGCTGCTGACAAAGCTGGACCGGGCCGAGGAGTCCGCCCGGCAGCAATGTGCTGAGCTATCCAGGCAGATGGAGGAGCTGCAGGAGCGGTTGGCCGAGGCGCAGCGGCGCCTGGAACGACTGTCCATCGCGCGTGAGGAGCTGACGGCGCTGGAGGCGCCCGATGAGACGGCTGACGCGGAGCTCGGCAAGGCCGCCAACGCCCATCCTCGTGGTGCCAGCCACATCGCCCCCGGAACTGCCGGGCACACGGAGGTCCCCCAGGAGCGTCCGGTTCTGCGGGGGTTGCGCAAGGACGCGGTGGTATTGCTGGCCAGTTCCGACGAGCCGCTGCGGGCGCGGGATGTGGTGCGGGCGTTGGGTCAGCAGGATGTCCGCGGTCAGGTCGAGGGGATGCGCGCCCGGCTCAAGCGGCTGGTGGTCGATGGCTGGCTGGTCGAACGCGAACAGGGTTTGTTCTCGATCGCATCCGGGGTGAACGGGTTCGCCGGCGAAGGGGGCGCCGCCACGAGCTGAGCAGGGCCTGCCGGTCAGGCGACCGGATCGAAAAGTGGTGCCGCCGAGTAGCAGCTCGACGGCACCGGGTTGCGTGAGGACCCACGAAGACCTAACTCTTTGAAGGCTCGCGCCTTCCGAGCGTAACGCGCTAGAGGGTCGCTTGGAGGCTGTCGAGCCGAATGATGGCCGCTTCTGCCCGGATGTCCGGGTTCTTTGGGGCGGCGGAGGGAAGGCTCGACCATGCCGTCGATGTCATCACGGCACCCAGCGCCGTCAGCGGGGTTCCGAAGCGTTGTCTGGCCACAGCCGGGCAGCGAGAGTGGTCTCCAAGAGGGCGATGGTGGCCACGTCCGGCCAAGACCGCCCGGCAAGCAGGTCGGAGATGGACTGGCGGTTGACGCCAGAGGCGGCGGCCAGGCCGCGCAGGCTCAGGCGGCGTTCGGCCAGGACGCCGGCCAGGGCGGCGGCAATCTGCTGGACGACGGCCGCGGCGGGATGGCGGCCCAGGTTCGCGTGGGGCCAGGCCTGCGGGTCCTCGGCCAGATCCCGGGGGGCGGCCGAGCGCGCGCGTCCTCCGACCATGACAAAGCACTCCTTTCGGTGGATGTCGTCGCACTGCGTAACGGCTGCTTGTCCTGCCGCTATGGATGGGGTGTGACCCTCGATCCCGCGACCTCGGCCAAGATCACCGGCTACCGGCCGCAGAATGCTCCGCCGGAGTGGGACCACATCTGCGAGCAGGTGCGGATGCTGGTCGCCGCCAGCGCCGACCGCTCCCCCTACAGGGTCGAGCGGCTGCTCACCGCGACCATGCGCCTGGCCGTGTGGTGTCACCGCTCCGGCCTGCCCGATGACCCGGCAGAGTGGTTGCGGCACGAGACGATCGACGCGTTCGTCCTGACCGGCTGCACCGACCTGGCGCCGAGTTCGGCGCAGACCTACCGGTCCTGGCTGCGGCACATGCGCGCCACGCTGGCCTGGCTGGAACGCGGCGAGCAGGTGCCGCCGCCGATGAAAGCCCCCAAGAAGGTCAGCCCGCCGTACTCGCCCGCCCAGCTCGGCCGCCTTCGCGGCTGGGCCGAACGTCTGCCCGGCCAGGCCAGAGGTGACGCGCTGGCGTTGATGGCGCTCGCGTTCGGCTGCGGTTTGACCTCTGGGGAGGTGGCCGCCGTCCGGACAGGGCATCTTCGTCACCTGGGCTCCGGCGCGATCGTGGTCACCGTCCCCGGCACGCAGCGGTTGATCGTCTGCCGCGCCGCCTGGGAGGACGTCCTGACCCGCGCCGCAGACCGGCCCGGCGACGCCTTCGTCTTCCGGCCCGGGCGCGCCGCCCGGCACGCCAAGAACCTGTTCAGCTCCTGGACGGCTCGTCACCGGCCGACCGGCGGCCTGCCCGCTGATGCCCGGCCGACTCGCCAATGCCACTACCGGCCTGGACGACGCCGTCATCCGCACACCATCGGAAGAACTCACCGCGTTGATCGCTGCGCGAGAGCCCTACTTGCTGCGTCTCAAACAGAGCGCGAACGCAGACGGCGCCATCCGCTTCCAGTGCCCGGCAGCAGGAACCTCCCCGTCCCTCACCTGCCCCCGCTTCGACCGCCTCCACCAGCGCGGGCCCAGCCGCCCCACCGCGGTCGACCTGACCGACGCCCGGCAGCGAGCCGCCCACCCCGCGGCCAAACCCCGTGTCCTGCCCCCAACCCCCGACCACAAGACCGGCGAACTGCCGAAGATCTGCCACCAGCACACCATCACCCTGAACAAGGACGACCTCGGCCACCTCGACAAATTCCGCCAGGACCTGGCTTACCTGAGTCCCGCCTGGATCGGGACCTACAAATCTGTCCGCGCCAACACCGAAGGCATCAACGGCCGGCTCAAGGGACACGACCTCGACCTCGGCGATCCCAAGAACCGGCTCGCCCACGGCCGCGTCGCCCAGACCATCCTGGTCGCATTGCTCGTCACGGTCGCCAACGACCACTTCCTCGACCAGTGGCGCCACACCCACCAGCCCCAAAACGAGCCGATCACACCCGCCGACACCCCACAGACTCCAGTCGAGCCCTTCGACGGCACGCCACCCGCAGGCCAGAGCAGACCACCACCCACCCCATAAGCCGCAAAACCCGCCACCCACCGCAGCGCCCAGCCCACCGTCGGCTTCGCCATGCCCAACAGCCGGATCTCAGTCCTCCACCAGCGGCCTGACACCACCCGGGCCTTCCCAGACACCCGCTCCGCGGCCCCCAAACCAGGACGAACCCGATTCGGAAACCCCTGAAACGACAAGATCCCGCCCGATCGCGATGATCAGACGGGATCCCGTCAACTTCAGTCCAGCCGTCTCATGAACGGCCCTGGGTGGAGCTGAGGGGATTCGAACCCCTGACCCCTTCGATGCGAACGAAGTGCGCTACCGGACTGCGCTACAGCCCCAAGGACTGGACCAGATTAGCAAACTTTGGCGACCGCCCGCGCCATCCGGTGCGGGTCGGCGTTGATCACCGAGGGAAACCGGGCATCAGTCGCCGACGGCGCGGCGGGTGCGGTCGGCGTACTGGTCGAAGGGCTCGGCCGGCTTGCGGAACTCGATGATCTCGGCCTCGGCCTGCTGGGCGGCGAGTTCCTCGGCGCGGCGGCGCTCGCGTTCCCTGCGCTCGTGCTCCGCGCGGGCCTCGGCGGCGGCGAGGCGCTTCTCGCGGTCCGCGGTGACGGCGACGCGCAGCAGGACGACGTACGAGAGGAGCATGACGGCCGAGGGGGCCGCGCTCCACCACGGAGCGACGCCGACGGCCGCCGTCACCCCGGCGGCGACGTTGAGCAGGGCGCTGCACAGGAGCCAGCGTCGCCGGCGGGCGACGATGCGGGCCCGGCGTCGGCGCTCGTCCTGAACGACCTCAGCGGCCTCCTCGGCGCGCCGCTGGTCGGCGGCGGGGACGGCCTGGTCGGCCTCGTTCGAGGAAGCCGTGGAGGACTTGGATCGCGTGGAGGACGGGGACGGCGTGGACGGGGCGGAGGACCGCGTGGAGGAGGTGGACGACGAGAATGGCCTGGGCAGCGTGGAGGAGGTGGACGGCGCGGAGGGGATGGAGGACGTGGACACGGTGGAGGCGGGTTTGGGCGACGGCGGGGCGTCGAGCTCTACGGTGATCTCGTCGTCGGCGGTGTCCGTCCCGGAGGCGGGGAGGTCGGAGACCGCGACGTCGGCGAGCGTGTCGCCATCGGACTCGTCGGCGTGCCCGGAGGCGTCGCCCTCCGGGGACCCGTCGGTGTACAGCTCGGAGATGTCGATCGCGTGGCGGTCGCGGCGCAGCCACATGGGCACGAGGACGCACAGCCACATCAGCACGATGCCGAGGTAGAGGAAGGCGCTGCTCACCCGCCCACCTCCGTATGACATGAGGCGCCGGTCCCCGCCCCCGTGACGGCGCACTTCCCGGACAGCGTGAAGATATACCCCTTTGCGGGGGCGAATGTCTGATTCCTGCGCAGTAGGGGTGAATGCCTCATGGCCCGGGGGAGGGAACCGTCGCCTTCCCGTGCGAAAGGACCGGCCCCGGCCCGGGTGAGAGGAGCAGCCCCGCCCCGGGTGAAAGGATCGGTCCCGGCCCGCGTGTGGGAACCGAGCCCGGCCCGGGCAAAGAGACCGCCCCCGGGCGTGGCGAAGGTGCGCCCCCCGGAACGCGGGAAGCCGTCCGTTTTGGGGTGGCGTGGGACCCCCTGTATGCGGGCAGCATGAACACAGCACGGGACCGTCGCCGTCGCAAATGTGTTCACGTCACGCACCGTAGGACCGCGTGTCACTGGTTGACGAGCATTCAGTCCGGTGTGTCGCCAGATCGTCAACCTGTTTATCGTCACGGATACGCCAAAGGTATCCATGGCCCTCAGGCGGGGCCGTCGTGCGCCGTCTTCTCCCAGGTCTGCCTCCACTGGGAGAGCAGTCCGCGCGGGACGTCCTCCAGGGTGAGGGCGTAGCAGATGTGGTCGCGCCAGGCGCCGTCGATGTGGAGCTGTTTGCGGCGGATGCCCTCCTCGCGGAACCCGAGCTTCTCGACCACGCGGCGGCTCGCATGGTTCTCGGGGCGGATGTTGGCCTCCAGCCGGTGCAGGCCGACGGTGAAGAAGCAGTGGTCGACGGCCATGGCGAGCGCCGTGGGGATGATGCCGCGCCCGGCGAGCGCGCCGCTCACCCAGTACCCGACCTGGGCCGAGCGCGCGGAGCCCCAGACGATCGCGCCGACCGTGAGCTGCCCGGCGAACGCCCCGCGCCAGGTGACCACCCAGGGCAGCGCGAGCCCCTGACGTGCCTCGCGGCGCAGGGTGCCGACCATGGAGATGTACGGGCCGAGGCCGGTGCGGAACAGCGGCGTCTCAGGGTTGCTGGGTTCCCAGGGCCTGAGCCAGTCTGCGTTGCGCAGCCGCGTCTCCCGCCAGACGCCCACATCGCGCAGACGCAGCGGCCGGAGTCCCACCGGCCCCTCTTTGAGGGTTGCCGGCCAGCCGCGAAGTCGATCCACGGGTCAATCATCCCCTGCCGGAGCGTGAATCCGCCATGGTGGCCTCCTGACCCTCATGAAGCGGGATGGTCGCCCCCTCTGATCTGGTCGATGACGTGCCGGAGTACGGGTGCGAGGACGGCCATGCCGTCGCGTACTCCTCCGGACGAGCCGGGCAGGTTGACGACGAGGGTCGTCCCGGCCTGGCCGGCCAGCCCGCGCGAGAGGATCGAGGTGGGTACTTTGTCGCGGTTGACCTGACGTATGGCCTCGGCGATGCCGGGGATCTCGCGGTCGATGACGCGCCGGCTCATCTCGGGGGTGAGGTCCGTGGGGGTGAGCCCGGTGCCTCCCGTGGTGACGATCACGTCGTATCCGGCGCGGACGCCGTCGCGCAGGGCGGCCTCGACGGGCTCGCCGTCGGGGACGACGCGCGGGCCGTCCACCTGTTCGCATCCGGCCTCGGCGAGCAGTTCGGCCAGCAGTTGCCCCGATTTATCGGGATAAATGCCAGCAGCGGCCCGGTTGGAGGCCGTCACGACCAGCGCCCTCACGGCCGGTTCCAGACGCCGGTCTTCCCGCCGGTCTTCTGCTCGACCCGGACGTCGCTGATCACCGCCGCCGGATCGACCGCCTTGATCATGTCGACCATGGCCAGCCCCGCCACGGAGACCGCCGTCAGCGCCTCCATCTCGACGCCCGTACGGTCGGCCGTCCGCACTCGGGCGGTGATCTCCACCCCCGAGTCGACGACGGTCAGCTCGACCTCCACGCCGTGCAGCGCGATCGGATGGCACAGCGGGACGAGGTCGGGCGTCCGCTTGGCCCCCATGATCCCGGCGACGCGGGCGACGCCGATCGCGTCGCCCTTGGGCACGTCCCCGGAGCGCAGGATCGCCACGGCCTCGGGCGACAGCAGCACCCGGCCGGTGGCGCGCGCCGTGCGGACGCCGACGTCCTTGGCCGAGACGTCGACCATGCGCGCGGCGCCGGACTCGTCGATGTGGCTCAGCTCGCTCACAGCGGGATCACCTCCACGGTCGTCCCCTCGGGAAGCTCGGTGACGTCGTCGGGGATCACGATCAGCGCGTTCGCGCCGGCGAGGGCGGCGAGCTGGTGGGACCCCTGCCTGTGCACGGGGGTGACCGAGCCCTTCCCGTCCAGGACCCCGCGCAGGAAGGACCGCCTGCCCGCCGGAGACCGCGCCCCCGACGTGATCACCGCGGAGACGGTCGGAGGGGGGCCTGCGGGCAAACCGCGCATCTTGGCCAGCGCGGGCTTCACGAAAAGCACGAAAGAGACGTACGACGAGACGGGGTTGCCCGGCAGCGCGAAGATCGGGACCTGCCGCTCGCCGAGCACGCCGAACCCCTGCGGCATCCCCGGCTGCATGGCGACCTTCTCGAACCGGACGGTCTCAAGCGGCGACAGCGCCTCCTTGACGGGCTCGTACGCGCCCATCGATATGCCACCGGAGGTGATCACGGCGTCGGCGTCGCCGAGCAGCCCCTCCAGGGACTCCAGGAACTCCGCGGGGTCGTCGCCCACGGCCCGCCGCCGCACCGCCTCACCGCCCGCCTGGCGGACGGCGGCGACGAGCGTGAAGCTGTTGGACTCCCAGATCTGCCCCGGGCCGAGCGGGGTGCCCGGCTCGACCAGCTCGGCGCCCGTGGAGAGCACCACGACCCGCGGACGGGAGCGGGCGAGGACGGCCTGCCTGCCCACCCCGGCGAGGATGCCGAGCTGAGCGGGCCCGATCTCGGTGCCCGCGGCGAGCACGGCGTCGCCCGCGCGGACGTCCTCTCCGGACCGGCGGATGGCGTTGCCCACCGGCGCGGGCCTGCGGATCGCGACGCGGTCCGTGCCGCCGTCGGTCCACTCGACGGGCACCACCGCGTCGGCGCCCGCGGGCACCGGCGCGCCGGTCATGATGCGCGTGACATGCCCCGGCCCGACCGCCCGGGGAGCGCTCTCGCCCGCCGCGACGTCGATCGTGACCGGCAGCACGACGGGCGCCGCCTCGGTCGCCGCCGCGACGTCCCCGGCTCGGACGGCGTACCCGTCCATGGCGGAGTTGTCGAACGGCGGCAACGCGACGGGCGACCGTACGTCCTCGGCCAGGACGGCGCCGAGCGCGAAGTCCAGGCCGAGGCCGACGGGGTCGATCGGTCGTACGGCGGTGAGAATCTCGGCCAGGTGCGCGTCAACCGATTTCATCGCGGCCATGATCTGATTCTCACACGGAATGCTCGTCGAGGAACTCGCGCAGCCAGGGGATGAACTCGGGGGCGAGGTCGGGACGGTCGGCGGCGAACTGCACGACCGTGCGGAGGTAGTCGAGCTTGTTGCCGGTGTCGTACCGGCGTCCGCGGAACAGCACGCCGTGGACGGGCCCGCCCTCCTCGGTGGAACGCCCGGCGAGCTCCAGCAGCGCGTCGGTGAGCTGGATCTCGCCGCCGCGCCCGGGCGGGGTGTTCTCCAGCACCTCGAACACGGCCGGGTCGATGACGTACCGTCCGATGACCGCCCAGTTCGACGGGGCCTCGTCGGCCGGGGGCTTCTCGACCAGGCCCGTCACCCGCACCACGTCGTCCTCGTCCGTAGGCTGGATCTCGGCGCAGCCGTACAGCGAGACCTGCTCCCGCGGCACCTCCATCAGCGCCACGACGCTGCCGCCGTAGGTGTCGCGCACCTCGATCATGCGCTTCAGCAGGTGGTCGCGGTGGTCGATCATGTCGTCGCCCAGCAGGCAGGCGAACGGGTGGTTGCCGACGTGCTGCTTGGCGCACAGCACGGCGTGGCCGAGCCCCTTGGGCTCACCCTGGCGTACGTAGTGGAAGGTGGCGATCTCGACCGGTTCGAGAACCTGCGAGAGACGCTCGGAGTCGCCCTTGGCCGCCAGCACCTCCTCCAGTTCGTACGCGCGGTCGAAGTGGTCCTCGATGGAGCGCTTGTTCCGGCCTGTCACCATGAGGAGGTCAAGCAACCCGACCGAGACCGCCTCTTCGACGACATACTGGATGGCCGGCTTGTCGACGATCGGCAGCATCTCTTTCGGGGTCGCCTTGGTCGCCGGCAGGAAGCGCGTCCCGAGGCCGGCGGCGGGAATGACGACTTTCGTCACTGGATCGTAGTCAGCCATGAATGCACCTTAATGGAGGGCCGAGTGGACAAAGCGGAGCTGCGCCGGAGGATCGTGGCCGCGCGCACAGGGCTCGCCGATCCGCGCGACTCGGCGACCGCGATCAGGGAAACGCTACTCGACCAGCCCTGGGTGCAAATGGCCGGGCTGGTCGCCTGTTATTGGTCGACGGGCTCCGAACCTTCGACGCACGGCCTGATTTTCGCGCTGTGGAAGCACGGCGCGACGGTGATCCTTCCCGTCCTGCGCCCGGACAATGATCTCGATTGGGCCGTTTACGATGGCCCTGACTCGGTGGCGCCCGGCCCGCGCGGCATGATGGAGCCCGTGGACACGCGGCGCGGCGTGGACACCGTCCGCACGGCCGCCCTGGTCATCGTGCCCGCGCTGGCGGTCGACCCGTCCAGCGGCGTGCGGCTCGGGCGCGGCGGCGGCTCGTACGACCGGGCGCTCGCCCGGGTGGGGCCGAATGTTCCGACGGTCGCATTGCTGCACGAGGGCGAGTTGATCGAGGGAATTCCCGCGGAACCACATGATCGGGCCGTGTCGATGGCGGCCCTGCCGTCCGGCATCGTCGGCGTCGGACGTGATCGGACGCGACAGTTGTGATTGGCGGGGTTACCGGGACCGGCGTCCGCGAACCGGTGTGATTCTCGTCACGAAACGATTTGGAGGTCGTCGAGACCGCCATTGTCCTTGAAGTATTCACCCAGCGAGTCGTTGCGGACCGCCTCGAAGAAACGTGCGCCCTCCTTCTTGTCGAGGCGGACGACGCTGGCGCCCTTGACCGTGCCCGCGCCCAGGGTCGGAATCGTGGCGGAATCCACCGTTTCGGGGCGAATGTTGCGCAGTTCGAGGGCCAGGTCGCGCAATGTGCTCAACGTCACACCCGAGTCGACGCTGACCGCGTGGGTGAGCGCCTCCAGGAAGTCGTTCAGTTTGAACGGGTTGGTCAGCAGATCCTTGCTTATGATCTTGTGGCCTAACGCCCCGACGAACGCCTGCTGCCGCTTGATCCGGTCGAAGTCCCCGCCCGGCAGGTTGTAGCGCTGGCGGACGAACAGCAGCGCCTTCTCACCCTCCAGGTGCACCATGCCCTGCGGCCAGGTGACCTTGTTCATCGGGTCGTACACCTTGCGCGACACGTACACGTCCACGCCGCCGACGACCTTGCTCATCTCGACGAACCCTTGGAAGTCCAGCGCGGCGAAATGGTCGATGCGGACCTTCGTGAGGCCCTCGATGGTCTTGATCAGCAGCTTCGGCCCGCCGAAGGCGTAGGCGGCGTTGATCTTGTTGTTTCCGTGCCCGGGGATGGGGACATAAGAGTCGCGGGGGATGCCGATGAGCGTGAGCCGATCCCGGGCGGCCGGGACATGGACGATCATGATCGTGTCGGCCCGCTGGTTGCCCGACTCGCCCGGGCGCTTGTCCGATCCGATGAGCAGCCAGTTCTGCGCGTCGCCCACGGCCTTCGCCGGACGTCCGGCATCCTCGGGGAACGCTCCGGGGATCCGCTCGATGTTGCCGTTCAGCGAGATCTGACGCTCCATCACCAGCGCGAACGCCGCCGCCACCACCATGGCGAGGACGAGCACGGTCACGATCACCAGGCGGCGTAACAGCCGCCGCTTCCTCGGCTTCTCCGGGTTCTTCGAGGACGCCTCGGGGACGTCGTCACCCTCGCCGGGGGCATCCTTCCTCAGCCCGTCGAGAACCGAGCGGCTCTCCACGACCGGGGAAGCGTCGTCCGTCACTGCCGTCCACCCATGATTCCGTTTGACCTAGCATCCGTGTCGCGTGTGACCGTAGCTCAAAGTAGTTCATCGTGGTAGAGGACTACACCAATACGCCACAATGGGCGGAAAACATGAGGAGGAGAGCCGGTGAACCTTAATATTTGGCTACTCCTCGCGTCCATCGTCGTGATCGCGGCCATCGCGTCCGTACGGATCGCGCACCGCACCGGACTCCCCACCCTGCTCATCTACCTGGGACTCGGCCTGCTCCTCGGCGAGGCCGGGCTGGGCATCCAGTTCGAGAACGCGCAGCTCGCGCAGCAGATCGGCCTCGCCGCGCTCGCCGTGATCCTCGCCGAGGGCGGTCTCACCACGTACTGGCCGCACGTACGCCGGGCCGTGCCGACCGCGCTCCTCCTGGCCACGATCGGCGTCGGCGTGAGCATCGTCGTACTCGCGTCCGCCGCGCACTGGCTGCTGGCCATGGACTGGCGCACGGCGCTGCTGCTCGGCGCGATCCTCGCCTCCACCGACGCGGCGGCCGTCTTCTCCGTCCTGCGCCGGCTCCCCCTGCCACAACGACTCTCCGGCATCCTGGAGGCCGAGTCCGGATTCAACGACGCGCCCACCGTCATCGTCGTCGTGCTGCTCAGCAAGCTGAACGCCCCTCTGCCCGGCCTCGGCCAGGTGATGTACGAGGCCGCCTTCGAGCTGACCGTCGGCTGCGCGGTGGGCCTCGCCGTCGGGCCGCTCGGAGCGTACGCCCTGCGCCGCGTCGCACTGCCGTCCTCCGGTTTGTACCCGATCGCCGTGCTCGCCCTCGCGTTCATCGCCTACAGCGGCGCCGCCCTGCTGCACGGCAGCGGCTTCCTCGCCGTCTACCTCGCCACGCTCGTCCTCGGCAACACGCGCCTCCCCCACCGGCCGGCCACCCGCGGGTTCGCCGAAGGGGCCGCCTGGCTCGCCCAGATCGGGCTGTTCGTCATGCTCGGCATCCTCGCCAGCCCCTCCGAACTGCCCGCCACCGTGGTCCCCGGCCTCATCGCGGGCCTCGCCCTGCTGCTCCTCGCCCGCCCCGCGTCCGTCGTCGTCTCCGCCCTGCTCGTACGGACCGCGCGGGTCGACCGGCTGTCCTGGCGCGAGCAGGTTTTCCTGTCCTGGGCCGGTCTGCGCGGCGCCGTCCCCATCGTGCTCGCCACCATCCCGTGGGCCGCCGGGATCGTCGGCGCCAAAGGCCTGTTCAACGAGGTCTTCGTCATCGTGATCGTGTTCACGTTCATCCAGGGGCCCACGCTGCCGTACCTGGCCCGCGTCCTGCGCGTCGGCGCCCCCGAGGAGGCCCTCGACCTCGGCGTCGAGGCGGCCCCGCTCGAAGAGCTCAACGCCGACCTGCTCCAGGTCACCATCCCGCCCGGATCCGGGCTGCACGGCGTCGAGATCTTCGAGCTGCGGCTGCCGTCGGACGCCGCCGTCACCATGGTCGTCCGGGAAGGACACTCATTCGTCCCCGAGGACTCGACCCGGCTCCGCGCCGACGACCAGCTGCTCGTCGTCACGACGGCGGCCTGCCGTGAGCGGGTGGAGCGCCGCCTGCGCGCGGTCAGCCGACGCGGCAAGCTGGCGGGTTGGTACGGCGAGAGCGGCGAGTAGGCCGCCCGGCCCTTGGCGACCACCGGGGCTCGTGCCGGGTGTTACCGGGCGCCCCGGGTATCGCCGGGCGCCCCCGAGCCCATCACAGGACCCCAGCACATCACCCCGGTCACCCCAGACCCTCCACGGCGGAGATGACGGACTCCGGCCGCACGACCACGGCCGCCGGTCACCGCACGCAGGACAAGGCACAGGCCAGACGCCTCTGCGGCCACTCCCGGGGCCCTCCCGCCCGGGATTAGAAGCCGGCTGGGTGGCGTTCAGCCTAATCGGCTGCGTACCATTAGCAGTCGCATCGGTAGAGTGCCAATCTGCGTGAGCATACTGAGCCATACAAGGAGGAGTGCGTGCCCACATACCAGTACGCCTGTACCGCTTGCGGTGAAGGGCTCGAGGCGGTCCAGCGATTCACCGACGACCCGCTGACCACATGCCCCAGCTGCCAGGGCCAGCTTCGCAAGGTGTTCTCCGCGGTCGGCATCGTCTTCAAGGGATCGGGCTTCTACCGGACGGACAACCGCTCGTCCGGTTCCTCCAGCGCCTCGACCTCGTCGTCCTCCACGTCGACCAGTTCGTCCGGCTCGTCGAGCTCCGACTCCGGCAACGGCTCCAGCGCCGCCGGTGGGTCCGGCTCGGCCTCGGGTTCCGGCTCCGGCTCCGGCTCGGGCTCGGCGAAGAAGGAGCCGGCGTCGGCCAGCGCCTCCAGCAGCAGCTCATCCTCCTGACGACGCCACGGGTTGTACGGCTCGTACGGCCACCCCGACGCCGTACAACCCTCCCACCAAGATCACCCCGACACGGCATTCCCAGCCGCGCATGTCACTGACCGCGGATGACCCCGCGGCGAGTCGTCCTTCGTCTGGGGCTGATCTCGGAGCGCGAGCCGACAAGACGGCGCCGCGGCCAGCACACCCCATTCCCCAGCCTCGCACGTCACCGACCGCAGATGACCCCGCGGCGGGCCGTCCCTCGTCCGGGGCTGATCTCGGAGCGCACGAGCCGGCAAGACGGCGCCGCGGCCGACGGTCCTCGGAGGTCTGGTCTGACTCCGTCTCCTCCTCTGCACAGAGAGCGCTCCGCACAGCGAGTGCAACGCGGGAGCCTCCGGCAACGCCGCGACATGCCACCCTGACAAGGCACGGGCCCGGGCGGCTCGGTCCGCAGACGAGGCCGCCTCGGAGGCGAAGCGCCCTTCGATGACGGAGCCTGTCCAGGGCCGAGACATAAATCCGTTTCCGCTCCTGTGCACAAGCCGGAGTTATCCACAGGCGGCGGCCTCACGCGCATCACGCCCAAGCCGGGGCGCTAATGTCGTGGCCATGGTCACCAGAGCGGACATCGGAGTCATCGGCGGCTCAGGCTTCTACTCCCTCCTCGACGACGCTGAAGAGGTCGAGGTCACCACGCCGTACGGGCCACCAAGCGACCCCATCACCATAGGGCGCATCGGCTCCCGCACGGTCGCGTTCGTGCCCCGTCACGGCCGCGACCACCGCTTCCCTCCCCATCGCATCCCCTACCAGGCCAACCTGTGGGCCCTGCGCTCGCTCGGCGTCCGTCAGGTGCTCGCCCCGAGCGCGGTGGGTTCGCTGCGCGCCGAGTACGGCCCCGGCACGCTGGTGATCCCCGATCAACTGGTCGACCGCACCACCAGCCGCGCGCACACCTATTACGACGAGGGCGGCGCGGTCCACGTCCCGTTCGCCGACCCCTACTGCGCGACCGGCCGGTCCCTCGCCTGCGCGACGGCGAGCGCCGAGGGCTGGGACGTCGTCGACGGCGGCACCCTCGTCGTCATCGAAGGGCCCCGCTTCTCCTCCAGAGCCGAGTCACGCTGGTTCAGCGGCAACGGCTGGACGATCGTCGGCATGACCGGCTACCCCGAGGCGGCCCTCGCCCGCGAGCTCGCCCTCTGCTACACCACGCTGGCCCTGGTGACCGACCACGACGCCGGGGTGGACGTCGGCGAGGGCGTCACCCAGGAGGAGGTCCTCGCCTTCTTCGCCGCCAACAGCGAACGCATGCGCACCCTGGTCGCCTCAGTCGCCGCCGCCCTCCCCACCGACCGCCCCTGCCACTGCCCCAACACCCTCGACGGCATAAAACTCCCCTTCCCCCTCCCCTAACCTCAACCCCCGCCCTGCCCGCCCGCCCTGCGCAAAGCCCTGCCCTCACCTCACCGACCCGCCGATCAAGAACCCCGGCGAGCGGGCGTTCTGCTCCAAAGACCAGCCCAAAGCGGACAGCTATCCGTCTTGTGCGGCCGGAATGGACCAGATCGTCGAGGACGGGGCGACGGCGCAGCGAAGAACACCCCCGTAGCACCCGGCGCCTCCGGGCCGCTCCCGCATGCCCAAGGGGCGCTCCCGCATACCCAGTGGGTAATCGAATCCCCAGCGAGTACCCGCTTCCACCGACTACCACCGACTCCCGCCGGCTTCCGGCCGACTCACGACGAGTCCCGACGACCCGACTTTCTCCACCCGGCCTCCCCTACCCGGCGCCGCGTCGGTGGGAAGGGGCGTCGGTGATGCCGGCGCCCTGACACGGCGAGCTAACCCGGCGCGAACGGCAACACGACGGGCATACCTCACCGCCCAACCTCACCCCCCTCGGAGCCGCCCATGCGAACCGCGATCCCGCGCGTCGTCAAGATGCTCAACCGGCGACGGCGAATCCTGGCAGCGGCGCTCGCGGCGATGGCGACCCTCTGCCTCGGCCTCTCCGTACGTCCCGCGCCGACCACGGAAGTCCTCGCCGCCGCACGCGACCTCGCCGGAGGCCCGCTGTCCGCGTCCGACCTGACCGTGGTGCGCCTCCCCGAGGACACCGTGCCCGACGGCGCGCTACGTCCCGGCACACGCGTCACCGGCCGAGTCCTGACGTCCCCCGCCCGACGGGGCGAACCGCTGACCAACGTTCGCCTGCTGGGTCCTTCCCTGGTCGACGCCTACGGTCCCGGCCTGCTCGCCACCCCTGTACGCATCACGGACGCCTCGTCCGCCCGCCTACTCCGCGCGGGCGACATCATCGACGTCATCGCCTCCGCCCCGAAATGGGACGACGCCGTCAGCCCCGCGACGGCCACGGTGGCGCAGTCCGTCACCGTCATAGCCCCACCGGCTTCCACCCGTTCCGCCGACCCCACGAACTCGATGGGCGAGGCCGGCGCCCTCGTCGTCCTGGCCGCCACCGCGGACCAGGCCCAGCGACTCGCGCAGGCGGCCACAGCCTCACGCCTGTCCATCACCATCCACGGCCGCCCATGACCAGCGAACCCTGACATCACAGAACGTTACGAGGCCGACACGTCCCTATTCGGTGACTCTCCGTGCACAGCCATGCCAACCAACCTCGAATGTCGATCAACCCTCGACGCCCTACAGACACACAGAAGAAATCGCGTACCCACAAATTCGTCCACAGCATGTGGACAACGCGGCAGAGTGCTACAGCAGGGACCCGAGCTTCGGGTCGTATTCCCAATGCCAGGGCTCAAAGGGACTGTGATACGCCCAGTCCGGATGCATCCATCCAAACTGCTTGCCATTCGCCTCAACCCAGTTGAACTGCACCGACCGGAAGACATCCACGCCACCACACAGGTCCACGGCCAGCCCAAGCCCGTGATTGCTGCGCCCCGGCACGGCGGCGAAGCCCGGCCGGCGATAGAAAATCGCCTGCTGCTGCGCCAGGTTGCGATAGCTGTCGGTCAGGCACATCGGCTTGCCGAAGCGCTTCCTGTACGCCTCGTTCATCGCGACGAACGCGATCGCCGCGTCCGCCCGCAGCTCACGCCCCGGCTGCTGCAACGGGCACAGAACGCTCTTCGGGAGCAGCCCGTTCGGATACTGCGCGGCCGAACTGACCCGCGTCGGATCGCACGCCGCACCCGACCGTCCGCCCTGGTTGACCCGCACCCCCAGCTTGACCAGCGCCTGGGACAACGACTTGACGACCGCCGCCGAACGCTTCCGCAACGTGTCGATCTCGGCGTTGAGCTGCGCCTCCACCAGCAACTTGGTCGCCCGAAGGTCCTGCGCCTCGGCCGCGAGCCTCTGCTGCTCCTCGTAGAGCCGGCCCACGTCGGCCAAGATCTCATCGCGCCCGGACACGAGGTACGTCATGTCGCTGAGGGCCCGCAGGCTGGAGGCGTCGCTCGCACCCGAAAGGAAAGGGGCCATGTCGCCCCCCTGAGGAGTCTGGTACAACGACTGCACAAGATCGGCGAGAGGCTTGCGCACCTTGGACAACTCCGCGGTCGCCGTACGCAACTGGTCGAGCTTCTTCTTCAGCTCAGAGTCCGCCTTCGCGAGCGTCGCCTGACGTTGCTCCAGGGCCTTCGTGGCCTCCGCCAGCGCCTGGGACGACCTCTCGGCCTCGCGACGCAGCTCCGTCAGGTTCCCCGGAGCCGAGTCCTGACTCACGGCCTCCAGCGTGACCGGGCGCGCCTGCGCCTCACCCGAAGACGACAGGGTGAGCACCGAAACCACCGCCATGAGGACCGCGACCAGGCTCGCCGATCGAGGAGATGGCACGTTAGACCCCTCCATTTGCGAACTTGTGACCTAAGCCCGGCACGCACGTTACTACAGCAAGACGAGCACCCGCGCATGAGTCACAAGAGCCGTTATGTACGGATCATGGCATTTATACCTGCTCCGCACCGCCAACTTGACGCAGTCTCCTAACCCCAGCACCCACTCCTGTAACCCCACCGCCCCCGGAACCCACGCCAGTGACGCGACCGAACCAATTACATCGACAAGCGCCCCCAACACCGGAGCCCCTCCGAACGGCCGACATCGCCCACCCCGCAAGACCACCCAACGCCCTCACCGCCCCAGCGCTCAGCGCCCCCTCCACGACGACCACAAAGCCGCATTCCAGCCAGACGGCCCCGAGCACCCGCAACAGCACCCAATACCCTCACCAACCCACCGCCCAGCGCGCACCCAGGACGACCACGAAGCCGCACACCAAACAGACGACACCGCCCGTCGCGCACAGCACCCAACGCCCTCCCCGCCTGGTGATCAGCGCTCCGCCCACGACCACCGCGGCCGGATCCGGCCGCCGGCCACGCGCAGCGCCTAGTCCACCGTGAACCTGCACCGAACGAGCAGGACAGTGGGCACAGGACGGCAGCGCGGCGGAGCCAGATTCACACGCCGGACCGGACGGGGCGCCTCCGGCCGCGGGGCTCGCCCCGCCATTCCGGCGGGAGAGGGATGGTTCACGTGGATGCCGTGGACCTGAACACCTTGATGCACACAGCATCGGGCAGTGCCGCCACCTACGCGCACATCTACCCGGACCTCCTCGCCCTACCAGTCGCATCCCACCAGACGGCCACGACCCCGCGGCCATGCCATATGACGATCGGCCTACAGCACGGTCAGGACCAGCGGCACCGCTAGAAGCACAGACGCTCCACCACCGGGTGAACCCCCGCACACTGATGCTCTCCGAGCTCACCTCGACAGTCTTGCCGTCGTCGAACTCCGCCCGCCCGGTCCGACGCTCCTTCCCCCGCACCCCAAACCACGTCACCCCGAGCGACCTGTGACTCCTCTCGCCGGACGGCGATCTGAACCTCGTCCGGCGCAGACCTCGCCCGCTCCCCGCACCGAGACCAAAGCAGCGAACCAGCCCCGGCAGAGCCTCCCCAGACCAACGCAGCACCCCCGGCAGAGACTCCCCGGGTCGACGATTCCGCGCCCTTCCCGGCCAAACCCCCAGGAGCCCAGTCGACGACCGCCCCCTCGCCTACAACTCCCAAGGCCTCACCGACCGGCACTGCCGCCCCCAGGCTCCCCACCGTCCCCGCTGCTCTGGGCACTTCTCCCGCAACACCAGGCCCCTCAGGGCTGTCCTCGCCAGCCCTAACCCCCGCAGACCCCGCGTCCACCGATCCCTCGTATGCCTGACTCGCCCGATCCCCGCGCTCAGCGCGATCTCCCTGATCCGCCTGATCCCCCCGGCGCGCGTTGGCCATGCCACCCGCCCCCGCTGACGTCGCCCCCTCGTGCGCCGCGCCGGCGGCCACCGGCCCCAGATACCGGCGTCCACCGCCAGTCGGCCCTCCGGCTCCACCCGGCATGAACCCTTGGTAGCGATGCTCCCCCCAGTTGCGATGCCGCAGAGGCGGTACCTCAGGCTGAACCCTCAGGACCAGCGCCCCCGGCCGCTCCCCCGGCACCGAGCCCGCCCGGACCTTCACCACCCCCGGCGCCTCATCCCGCACCCGCTCCTCATAGCCGGCCAATTCAGCGACAAGAAGCCCGCCCCCAAGAATCACAGGCGCGATCATCGCCGCCACAAGCCCCCAAGGCCCAACCCCAGGGTGCTTCCGCTCAGCCCCACGAGGCCTCCACTCAAACCCAGGAGGCCCCTCAGACCCAAGAGACCTCCACTCACACCCACGCCGCTCCCGCACGCGCCCACGTCGTTGATCGATCACGCTGCGCGACGATAGTCACGCAGCGCGACGAGACGTCCCCGGCATGTCACCCCTTTACCCCAGCTCAGCACACACATGGGATACGCCCCCAAAGCCAAGCCCGACCTCCGCACACAACCCCTCGACATTCGGTACCCTTACACCAGACCCCGCCTCCGTAGCTCAGGGGATAGAGCACCGCTCTCCTAAAGCGGGTGCCGCAGGTTCGAATCCTGCCGGGGGCACACTTTGACCAGCACAAACAGGCATCTACCTGGGACTTCTCCCCACGGCGCCAACGATCTTGAGCAGTGACGTGCAGCCGTAGGCAGTCGCATGTCAGGGGTCGTGCAATATGCGTGCAATGATCTTGACGCCGTTTGGCCAGGTCAGCCCTGGAATGCGAAAAGGCCCCGGCGCGACCCGAGGCCTTCCGCAAGCGCTCCCGCTCAGGTCTCCAGAGCACTGCTGATCTTGGCGTTCGCTAGTTCCCTCTGCCCGTCGATCACTTTGGCATAGACGCGCTGAAGAACCTCAACGCTGTGCCCCGCTCGCTTGGCGACCTCGGCCGTAGCGACGCCAGAGGCCAGCCATAGGGAGACGGCAGCATGCCGAAGGTCATACGGCGTCGCCGCCAGCGAAGACGCCACCTGCTCAGGCGTGAACGCCTGCTTGCGTACCGACTTCCAGACACGGGAGATCGCCGAGTTCGTGTAGAGCCCGCCCTTGCTCGTGGCGAACAGCCTGCCATCGCCAGCAACGCCGAACTCCTGGATGTGTTCGCGAAGGATCTTCACCAGTGCCGGAGGAATCGGCACCAGCCGCGTGTCCTTGTCTGCTCGGTGCTTCAGGCCGCGATCGTCGTGCGCAGCTCCCGAGTCGGTGTAGCGCTTGTTGGCGAACGGCCGCGCCGACTCCAAGGTGAGCATGCCCCACCCCTCCCGCGGCAGGTTGCAGTTCTCCCCTTTGAGCCCTGCCGCCTCTTCTGGACGAAGCGCGGCGTAGTACATACACGCGTACACCGCCCGCATCCGAGGTCCCCGCGTCCGACCGACACAAAGCGCGGCATCGAGCAGCGCCCGTGCCTGCCGAGGGTTGACCACCGTTCGGGGATCAACTGCGTCCACCGCTTCCGGAGGGGTCCACTTGACCCCATCAAGCGGGTTGGTGCCGAATGCCTTCTCTTCGACGGCCAGTTCAAGGAGATGGTGAAAGACTTCCCGCTTCCGCAGGACGGTGTTCGCCGCCGCCTTCTGCCCCTTGACAGTGACGGAGATCGCATCGAGGCCGAGCCGGATCACGCGTGCCTCTCTAAGGTCGGCCAGTGGTAGAGAAGCTGTTTCCAGCCAGCGCAGAACCGGGGCCAGTTCAGCCGGCAACTCTCCGCGGCGTTCCTCCGGTAGCAGGAAATAGTCCCGCAGCACCTTCCGCATGTCGTCGATGTCAGGCCTGCCCGGCAACTCCATTACCAGTGCTGGAACCAGCGCCAGCAGGGCGTAGACGTCCGTCTCCCTTGTCCGCGCCGCTGACGTCTTCCATCGCTGGGCTATGAACTGCTGAGCGAAGGCCAGGAATGTAGGGCCGTTCTGATCGCGCTCAGGTGTCAGCATCGACTTGGGAAGGCCAGTGTCGATGTCGAACGCCTCACCGTTCTTGGCGGCCAGGCGAAGGTCACGCATGTGACTGTTGGCGAGTTCCTTGGTGCGGAAGGTCTTCGAACTCCGGCGACCCGCAACGGCCCAACGCGCGACGTAGGAAGGTGTCTTACTCGACCGATTGCGATAGATCTCATAGAACTTCACGTCATAGCTGGCGTTCACGCAGCCTCCCGACGAGACTCAAGCCAGACTGTGAAGTCGCTGCGCCAGACCATCAGATCGCCGTTCGGGAGCTTCACGCAGACAGGCGCGCGGCCCAGCTCACGCCAGCGATAGAACGTCCGGCGGGAGATGCCGCCCAGCTCTTCAAGGACCTGCGGGAGAGGAATGAGCTCGTCGCGACGGCTCATTGACCAACCTCCGCAAGTGCCGACATGGCGGGGTCATGCCGCCGGGTGAGGAACTCGGCGAGGACCTGTTCTCCGGCGGACAGGCCGTGGCCGATGTACTCCCAGTGCGCGATGACGAGGACGGTGTCCTCGTCGAAGAGGGGCAGCCGTCCGGTTGAGACGGCCTCGTCGCGCCGGTGGTCTTCACGTTCGGCGCGGATCTTGCCGAGGGTGGTGGAGTAGCGGCGGGATTTGGTGGAGAAGTGGCCGCGGAAGCCGAGCATGTGGGCCCACTCGGTGAGCCGGAGATCGGCCAGGCCGTCGAGGGAACCCAGCCGGAGGCATTCGGCGATCATGCGCCGGGCGTGCTCGCGGATGGGGAGATCGGCCAGATCTTCCAGGGGGTGAATGCGCCGGTCGAGCGTGCCGGTGCATTCGGCGGCCTTGGTGGCGTACTTGGCGATGTAGCCAGCCACGGCCTGGTCTGTGAGGTCACCACCGAGCGTGATGGGCCGGACGTCGAGCTGAGCGCCCCAGCGCAGTACGGGCGAAGGCTTGCCGTCGACCGCGGGGGCGGTCACGGTGACGGCCTGGTGTGCGTGTCGTACGGCCGCCGTCAGGACGTCGGAGGTGGCCCAGGCCGGAGGTGGGGAGTCTGGGCCTTGTGGTCCGTCGATGCGGATCACGGCGTGGAAGTGGACGACGCCGCGGCGCTGGTATTCGGCGACTTTGGCGAAGGCGATGGTCAGTTCTTCGCGCAACGCTTTGAGGCTGTGGCCGGTGAGTTTGGCGACGTGACGGCGTAGCGCGAGGGTGAAGCGTCGCCACAGTTCGGGGGCCAGGGCGTTGAAGAAGACGGCCCCGGTGTAGTCGTGGCAGTCCGGGCACAGCGGTTCGCCGAGGCGTTCCTCGTCGGTGCCGTGCCGGGCGGTGCAGGACATGACGCGCCCGTGCGGGCAGGTGTCGGCGTCGCGTCGGGGGTGGCAGGGCAGGAGCTTGCCGTCTCGTTCTCGGCGGGTGTGGACGGTGCCGAAGGAGGGGGCGGTGAGGGTGACGAACAGGCACGGGTGCGTGCTGACGGTATCGGGGACGCCCTTGCCGCCGGCCAGGCCCGCGCGGATGAGGTGGTAGGTGTCGGCGCGGTAGGTCTCGGCGCAGGATGGGCACCGGGAGGCGCGCCGGGTCTTGCACGGGACGCGAAGCACGCCGTCCGGTTCGGTGCTGGTGGAGTAGCGGTGCAGCAGGGCGCCGGTTGCCGGGTCGACGTGCAGGACGTGGCCGCGTAGGTGGATCGGCTGGCGGCATCCACCGGTCGCGCGGATCTGGGCGGCCCATCGAGCGTATTGGGGGTCGTGGAGCCGGGCGATCATCCCGGCTACCGCGTTTTCGTTGACTGTCTTGGGCATGATGGGGCGTGTCCCTTCCGGGTCGGTGAGATTCGGTGTGGGGATGGCCCCCGACGTGGCGCGGAACTTGGCGGTTGTGCGGCCACGCCGGGGGCGCCGAGGCTGTCAGGCCCCGTGGTTGTCCGTTCCGGTTCCGTCGCAGTCGGCGCAGGTGGCGCCCAGGCTGTCGACGCCGGTCCCGCCGCAGGTGGCGCAGCGGTAGCGGACAGCGGTGAAGTCGTCATCCATGCCGATCACCTCAGGCGTCCGGCGCGAGGTCGGTGGGGTCGGGGTCGAGCACGATGCAATCCTCGTAACTCCTGCGGGCGGCCCAGCGGGCGCGGGAGGAGGCGAGCAGGCCCACCGCCTTGTACTCGGCCATGCCGAAGGTGATCCCCGCGGAGTAGTGGCCCTGCGCGAGCTCATAGGCGTCGGCGTCGGCGCCGAGCAGCCGGGCGACGTGGTCGACTTGGGCGCGGATCTCCTCGTCGGTGCCGCGGGGGTAGCAGTAGGCGCTCAGCGTGCCCTCGGGGGTGGGGATGTCGGGGTTGGTGTCGAGGAAGTCGGCGAGGTCGCGCAGGCCGTTGATGTAGGCCAGCCGGTCGGGGGTGCGTGCCATGGCGGGTGTCCTTTCTGGTCAGGCCGGTTCGGGGGTGGTGCGGAGTTGCCGGAGTAGGTCGGTGGCGAGTTGGTTGGAGACGCCGAGCCGGGCGCGCAGGGTGTCGCGGGTGATGGGCTTGCCGTGCTTGGTGTGGTGTTCGTCGGCGACGCGCCGGGCGTAGTCGAGCAGCCCGCCGGATGCCGGTGACGCGTTGTCGTCTTGGGCGTCGTTGGGGTCGTCCTGGCCGGGGACGGCAGCCACAGCCGAGGGGACGAGTGCTGCGAACGGGACCGCCGCCGGTACGGCGCGCGGGGACGAGCCGGGGACGGGGGACGAGCCGGGGACGGGGGCCGGTACGTACTCGGGTACGGTCGCCGGGGACGAGGACGAGCGGCCCAGGACGGCGCGGCGTTCGAGCATCGAGACCGCGACGAGGAACGCCACGGCCGGGGTCGCTGCGGTGATCCAGCCCCAGACCGAGGGGTGTGCTTGGGCGAGGTTGGCGGCCAGGGACAGGACGATGCCGCCGGCCAGGACGACGGTGGGCCAGGACGCCAGGCGCGTCCGGGTACGGCCGGTCTTCTTGTCGCGCTGGCGTTCGCGGGCGGCCATGACGCAGGTGAGGTCGACGCAGACGGCCACGGCCCAGGCCATCCAGCCGGATTGTCCGTGCTGGGTGGCGGTGTCGCGGATGTGGGTGAAGGAGCCCGCGCCGGCGATCAGGGCGACCACGGCCACCGGTCCGGAGTCCAGCAGCCACCCGCCCAGACCGGCCAGGCGTCCGCGCGGTGCGCTCATAAAGGGGAACCTCCTTTCAGGCCGCGATCTCGGGCTGATGAGCGCTGTCGAGTTCGTGGCCCAGGCCGCTCGCCTTGACCTGGTCCCAGGACGGCGCCCGATCGGCGAAGGCATGCGCCGCCTGTTCGGCCGTAGTGGTGGAGACGTAGCCGGAGCGGGCACGGCACCAGCGGCCATCGGCGCCGGTCACGATCGCCACGCCGGGCATGCCGGGCGGGATGGACCGGGCAGCGGTGAGCGCGTCGGGGTCGAGGTCACCGAGGGTCATCACGGCGGTTTCGGGGTCGTTGACCCGGTGGCAGATGCGTCCGCCGATCTGGGCGCGCAGCGCGGTCACGCCGGGGCCGAGGTCGGAGCCGATCCGCTGTCCCGACAGCAGCAGGTGGATACCAAAGGCCCGTCCGAGCTGGGCGATCCGCAGCAGCGCGGTAGCGGTCTTGGTGACCTCGTCCTTTTCGGCCTTGTCGGCGGTCAGGAACAGCTCTGCCAGCTCATCGACCAGGATCACGATGGGGATGGGGCGTAGCGCGTCGGGAAGCTGCCAGATGTCACGGGCGCCGTGCTCGCGACAGGCCAGCATCCGGGCGCCCATGATGCCGATCACCTCAGCCAGCAGCTTGACCGCATCGGCCCGCGTCGTCACCAGGGCCGACAGCCGCGGCGCGTACGGGGACAACTCGACCCCGCCCTTGAGGTCGAAGCCGATGATCGCGACCGGCTGCCGGGCGAGCGCCACGATCAGCGCGTTGATCAGGTTGGACTTGCCCGATTGGGTGGCGCCCACGTTCATCCAGTGCGGGATGAGCCGGAAGTCCAGCGTCCACGGGGCGCCGGTCGCCAGGACGCCCACCACCGGCCGTAGCAGGTCGGCAGCCGTCCAGCCGTCTCGCGGCTCATCAGGAGGTATGGCGGGCAGGACGTGGGCTAACGGGTCGCGTGTGGTCGCCTGCAAGGTGACGCGGCCAGGGCGGGAGTCGACCACGCGCACCGCTTCGACCCGCCAGGCGTGCGCGAGCCGCTCGCAGACCTTGACGTAATCGTCGGGGATCTGGCCGTCGAGGAGATGGAAGGTGACGCGCCAGCCGTGGCGGACCGGCCGGGGCAGCTTCATCCATGGCTTGGTGTCGACGGCGACCCGCTGGAAGCGCCGCTTGACCCGGACGACACCGGTCGAGGCGACCAGGCCGGGGACGGTGGTGAACCACCAGCGGTGACGCTTCTTGGTCAGCCCGCAGCCGGAGGCGATGTGCCGCCAGGTCCAGCGCAGCCGTACCGCCTTGAGGGGGAAGCCGATCAGGTACCAGTAGGAGACGGGGGCCAGTCGCCGCCACACACGCAGGACGACCAGAGCGCCGAGCAGGATGAGCAGCGGACGCGGGACGAGGTCGAGGATGGACATCACGCCACCCCCGCGGGCATGCCGGAGGTGGCACGGACGAAGTCGGTGGCCCTGTAGGCGATGCCCCAGCGGGAGGCGCCCTGGATGGTCTGCTCCCAGACGTAGCCGACCAGATTGACCGGGGTGACCTCGTCACCTGGGGTGATGTCCGGTTCGACCGAGGTGCCGATCTTGAGGAGTTCGAGTCGGCCGAAGTCGTCTTCGACCGACACCGTGACCTCGTACACGATGTTGCCGTTCTTGTCGCGCTTGATCTCGCCGGTGTCCTTGTTGACCAGGCGGGGCCGGGCGGCCTTGACGCAGGTGAACTGGAGCTTGGAGGTGTCGACGGGGATCGGGATGGTGCGCATGGTGACGGGATTCCTTCCAACAGTGGATGCCTAGACCTCATAGAACACTTGGAATTCTAAGTTGTCAATGCGTTCTATGGGCGCTTGGTTGGCGAGAAGGCCGAGCCGTGATGAACTTGAGGGGAGCGAAGGAGACAGATGGTCCAGAACACCGGCCGGCCGGGTTACTTGCAGATAGCCGATGAGCTACGCGAGCAGATCAAGTCCGGCGCTCTGCCCGCGGGCCGGGCGTTGCCGTCGATCGCTCAGCTCTGCCAGCGCTACGAGGTGTCGGCGAGCGTGGTGAAGTCGGCCATCAGCGTGCTCAGGACCGAGGGGTACGTGATCGGCCAGCAAGGCAAGGGCGTCTTCGTCCGCGAACGCTCCGAGGCCGACGAGCAGCAGGCGGCCGGCAACGGCGAGATCTTGGATCAACTGGCCGAGATCAGGGCGGCTCTGGGTGATCTCGGCAAGCGCCTCGCCGATCTGGAGACGGCCGTCTTCCAAGAGCCGAAACGATCTGGCCGACGCGGCACGTAAGCTCTTCCAGCTCCGCATGGATCGCGGCCAGCTCTTCGGTGACCTTCTGCTCTTCGCTGCTGTTCACGGTGGCCTCCCTGCCGGGTTACGTCCCTGTGGGATGGCTCAAGTTCACCGTGGCCAGCGGCTTTTCTGTATCACGCGGCTCTAGCTAAGCTTCTTCACGCCGTCTCATCAGCGGTTTACACGAGCGTTTTCACATGCACCACCGAAGCAGTCCGCCACCCCCGAGCGTGAACGTGAAGGAATGCACTTGAAGACGACCCGGCGCCAAGGCTGGACCCCCGCCAAGCTACGGGAACACCGCGAAGCCCACGGCCTCACCCTCGAAGGCGCCGGCGACAAGCTACGCGAGACGGCCCAGCGTCACGGCCTGGCCGTGCCCGCGGCCAACTTCCAAACGCTGTGGGGACACGAGAACGGGTCAATCTACCCAGGCCCGCACTACCGCCGCGCGTACTGCCTGCTGTACCAGTCCAGCGAGCCCGACCTAGGATTTCGTCTGCCGTTGCCCGGTGAATCACAGAAAGCGGAAATTGTGATTTCCGAATTGCCTGCGCCTGCCGACCCCGCCGCCGACACTGCCGCGGCCCTGGTCATCGAGGAAGCGTTCACCAAGGTCTCGGTCGACGGCATCACCGATGACGGCTCACCCCAGGCAGCGCTACGCGCCCGCGTGGTCGACGCCTGGCGACGGCGCCACGGAGGGGGAGACCCGAAACCCATCCTCGTCCTCGTCGGCGGGTACGCCGGGTCAGGCAAAACCGAATTCTCCCGGTTCCTGTCGGACATCACCGGTTGGGCGTTCCTGGACAAGGACTCTCTAACCCGGTCCATGGCCGAGCGGCTGCTGGTCTCACTCGGCAGCGACGCCAACGACCGGCACACCGAGTTGTACCTGAGAGAGGTCCGCCCGCTGGAGTACCGGTGCCTGATGGAAGCCGCGTGGGACAACCTGAACTGTGGCACCTCGGCGATCCTGTCAGCGCCGTTCATCGCCGAACTACGCGACGAGGCATGGTTCACGCGGTTGGAGAACCGGTGCGCCGCCAAGGGCATCGACGTCGCGGCGATCTGGGTTCGTTGTGATCCCGAGTCCATGCGCGAGTACATCGAGTTTCGCGCCGCCGCGCGGGATACGTGGAAGCTGGCGAACTGGGAGGAGTACGTTGCCGGCCTGGACGTCGACAACCCGCCGTCCACGGCACACCTGACGGTGGACAACCGGCTAGGGGCGGCCATCAGCCTTGCCGACCAGACCCGCGACGCCCTCAAGCGCATCCTGACGTGACCGCGCCAGCTCACGGCGTCGTGCTGTACGGCCCACCCACCAGCGGCAAGAGCACCACCACCAACGCGCTTCACCGGCTCGACCCGCGGTTTCGCCTTCTGCGGAAACTGAAGGTCGGCACCGGCCGAGCCGAGGAATACCATCTCGTCACCGCCGCCCACCTGGACGCGTTGCGCCAGGTCGGCCGCACGGTCGCCGAGACCCACCGGTACGGCAACACCTACGCCATCGACCGCGCCGAGATCGAGGCCATGACCGGCGCCGGACTGATCCCGGTGGTTCACATCGGCAACGTCCCCGATCTGCGGCGCCTCGTCGGACGGGACCCGTGGTTGCGCGTCCTGTTGTGGGTGCCGCGCGAGGTCTGCGAGCAGCGATCGGGGCATCGCGGAGACGTCGACACCGTCCAGCGCTTGGCCGCGTGGGACGAGACGCAGGCCGACCTGCGGACGCACACCGATGACGGCTTCTTTCACCTACGCCTCCACACCGACCGCGTCGGCCCCGGCCAGGCCGCTCGCGAGATCGCCGAGGCGTTCGCCGCTCTCGCCGCTCCCGCCGCTCTCACGGCGCAGCGTCCTCAGGCCGCGGCGTCCCGCCCGGGAGACGCTCAAGCACGGCCGGCGGGATGAGGTCCAGCCGCCACCAAGTGCGGCAGGCGCAGCACACGGCACCGCCCGCGATGACCAGGCCGTACGGCCACAGGTAAGTCCAGTGCACCCGCAGGTGAGCACAATCATGCCTCCCTCGCCCGTGCTCACCCGCGGGTGCGTGGTCGCCGATCGCTGCGATCACAGGGGCCAGCCCATGATCGGTGGAGCAGGCAAGATCGGCGAAGCCCTGTTGAGCTCGAAGTACCGGTCGGCGACCCGGCGTGCCGCCGTCACAGGATCATCGGCAGGGCTGTACCGGTAGGTGTAGCGCCCGGTGACCGGGGACACGCCGCCCGCCCACCACAGGTAGCAGGGGCCGCACCATACGACCAGGTGGACCCACACCGACACCAGGGCAAGGCCCGTGCCCTCGTTGACGTCCGCCGCGATGCCGTACGGCTCCAGCTCCCGGCGCAGCCGATACGCCGCGCGGATGGCCGGATGCTGCGGTTTTGCCAGCTCGCGGATGATCAAGGCTTGCAGCCTGCACCGCCGAGCGCGCGCACCCGGTCATCGGCAAGGAACAGCGGTCCTTCCGGCCGCCACCGAGGCAAAGGCACCACGCCCGGAGTCACCAGCTCCAAGCCGTCGAAGAAGGCCCGGATCTCTGGGGCCGAGCGCAGCACCGCCGAAGCGTTCGCCCCGTTGTAGGCCGACGTCGCCGGCATCAGGTCCCGGTGCCGCTCCGCATGGGAGACCACCACATAGGACCCCGGCGTGATCGCTCTGACCAGCGTCGCGACGATCCCGTACGGGTCGTCCGCGTCGGCGATGAAGTGCAGGACCGCGCACAGCAGTACCGCAACCGGCCGGGAGAAGTCGATCACACCCCGCACGTGCGGATCACTCAAGATCGTCAGAGGTTCTCGCACGTCGCAGCCGATCGCATGCGTGTTGGGATTGGCCGCCAGCAGCGCCCGCGCGTGCACCAGCACATGCCGGTCGTTGTCGACGTACACCACCCGCGTCCGCGGGTCGATGCGCTGCGCCACCTGGTGGACGTTGTCTTGGGTCGGCAGCCCGCTCCCGATGTCGACGATCTGACGGATACCGCACTCACCGACCAGGTACCGCACCACCCGCACCAGGAAATCCCGGTTCGCATGCGCCATGAACGGCACGTGCGGAGCCCGCCGGATCACCTGCTCAGCCCGCTCACGATCAACCGGGAAGTTGTCCTTGCCACCCAGAAAGTAGTCATACATCCGCGCCACGCTGGGCGTACTCAGATCCAGACGGCCCGGAAGATCTCCCTGCGCCCCCGTGGAGGGTGCCCGCTCCGGTGCTTCCATGCGGGCATCATAAGCAGATTTGCCTACCCCTGCCTACCCCTGACGATCGGTACGTGCCGTAACGTCTCGTGACCTGGGGCTACCGTTCGCTTCCTATCGTCAGTCCTGTGATCGACTTCCGGCCTGATCAGCCCAAGTCAGCGCAGGTACTCGCCGAGATGCGCCGCCGCATCAAAGCCGGCGTCTACAAGCCGGGCTACCCCATCCCCGGCGAACCTCGCATGGCCGAAGAGTTCGGCATCGCACGCCGGACAGCCCGCAAGGTGATCAATGCGCTCTTGGACGAGGGCCTGATCTATACGGTCAAGAACATCGGCACGTTCGCCGCCGACCCAGCAACCGGCAGGCCACCCGAGCAGATCACCCGGCAAGACGACCCCGACGAGGACGACGAGCCATCACCACAGCCCCAGTGAACCACCGGCCAGCCCAGCCAGCCAAAGAGCACCAAGACCAGGCCGCCAATCCCGCTCGATGAGAACTTTCTCTACGTCTTTAAAGGCGGCCCGCTGCGCGGCCCGCCGGGCGCGCCGGCCGGTCTGCGTGCCCGGCTGCGGCTCTTCGGCCGGTCCGGGCACGCACCGCCCCGCGCGCCCGAGAGGCCGGCAAAAGTCGCCAGTTGAGACCGTGACGATCGCTCACTTCGGTACTCGCCATACGTGGCCGGGGCGATCGGCTGCCGCGCGGCCTCCGGTGCTCGGGCCTGGCGGCCCTGCGCTCCGGGACCGCTTGCCAACGTATATCGAAGCGCAAAGCAGGTGTTTGCTTCGCCCATCGCCTTCGATCCCAGATCGGATGGACCACCCAAATAGGGCCCTCGAAGTTTCAACCCTACCGCATAACTAGATTAGGCGGACCGTTACTAAGGGGAAATTAAACTACTGGACTGTTTTAGGCATTCACCGGGCAACGCCGGAGAGCGGCTGAAACAGTACTCAGCGTGACCGCAGAACC
>NZ_JBFBCI010000080.1:17786-32731 GCF_040683095.1 Sphaerisporangium sp. NPDC051017 | reverse complement strand
CACGCGGCTGGTCTTCGACCACGACGTGATCGTGATCGAAGACCTCGCGGTCAAGAACATGGTGCGTAACCGGAACCTGGACAAAGCGATCTCCGGCTCCGGATGGGGCACCTTCCGCCGCATGCCGGAGTACAAGGCGGCCAAGCACGGCCGCCACCTGATCGTGATCGGCCGCTGGTACCCCAGCTCCAAGACGTGCAGCGCGTGCGGGCATCTGCTCGCCGAGCTGAGCCTGTCCACCCGGCACTGGACGTGCCCGGGCTGCCGCACCCTGCACGGCAGGGATGTCAACGCGGCGAAGAACATCCTGGCGGCAGGTCTTGCCGTGTCCGCCTGTGGAGGTGACGTCAGACACTCCGGGTCCGCCCGGGTGCGGTCGCCTGGGAAGCAGGAACCCCGACCTGTGAAGGTGGGACTCCCCCGCCTTTAGGCGTGGGGAGGAAGCCAAGTGAGCCCGGACCTCCCCACCACACCGTGTACTCGCGCTACCGCGCCACGGGCGGCGGCTCGGCGGGGTGGCCGCGAGGCAGCGGCGGTGCCGTCGGGCTGTAGGCGCCGGCCTCCACCTCGTCGACCAGCTCGCCTGCGCGCAGAGTATCCGTGATGATCTTCACGGACTTATTCTGGATTGCTATCTCTCAACGCCCGACGCCCAGGTAGGCATAGCCCAGGCGACGCAACTCGGCGATCTTCTCCTTGCTGTAATAGGCCCGCCCGTCCAACACCAGGCACGAGTCCGCCACCGGCAGCCCGGCGAAGTCGATGGACGCGAACTCCTCGTGCAGGGCCATGACGGCGACGCAGTCGGCGCCGTGGACGGCCTCCTCCAGGGTCTCGGCCGGGGTGATGCCGAACAGTGTCTCGGCCTGGAAGGGATCCACCAGCGGGTCATGCAGCCGCACCGTGGCCCCGGCCTTCTCCAAGGCCGTGACGACGCCCTCGACCGGGGTGGCGCGCAGGTCGCCGGTGTTGTTCTTGAACGCCGCCCCCAGCACGGCGACCGTGCACCGCGCCGGGTCCTTGCCCTGGCGCGCCAGCGCGTCGATGATCAGCTGGGCGGTGTGCTCGGGCATGCCGAGATTGACCTTGCGGCCGACCGCGGGCGTGAACAGCTCCACGCCGCGCTCGCGGGCCGAGTGCCACACCATCCAGGGGTCCTTGACCAGGCACGAGCCGCCGACGCCCACGCTGGGCAGCAGGATGTTCACCTTGCCCTTGCCCTTGCTGATCGTGTTGGCGGCCCCGATCACGTCGAGGACGTCCACGTCGAACGCGGCACAGAACTTGGCCAGTTCGTTGGCCAGCGCGATGTTGAGGTCGATCCACCAGTTGTCGGCCAGTTTGACGATCTCCGCGGCCTCCGGCGAGTCCAGCCTGATCACCTCCACGCCGAGCGCCTGCCGCCAGAACAGCGCCGCGTCCTGCGTGCTGTCGGCGTCCATGCCGCCGACCACGATGGGCAGCGACCGCAGCTCGCGCAGCGCCGTACCCTCGGCGAACCGCTCCGGTGTGAAGGCCAGGCCGAAGTCCGCGCCGCAGACGAGTCCGCCGCGCTCCAGCAGCGGACGTACGAAGTCGCGCGTCGTGCCCGGCGTCACGGTGCTCTTGACCAATACGAGCTGCCCGGCGCGCAGGTGGCGGCTCACCTCGCCGCAGGCCTGGGCGAGCTGGCTCTCCACCATGGAACCGTCGGTCCTGATCGGGGTGCCGACCGCGAGCAGCACGACGTCGGCTGCCCGGATGTGGGAGTAGTCGGTGGTCAACCGGAGCCGCCCGTCCACGATGCCGGCTTGGAGCAGGGGCGCCAGCCCGTCCTCCTGGTAGCGGCAGTGGCCCTCCATCAGCTCTTCGATCAGCTGAGCGTTCGTGTCGACCCCCGTCACGTCCCAGCCGCGCTCCGCGAGGACGGCCGCGTAACAGGAGCCCACATAGCCCAGGCCGATGACCGCGACTTTTGGGCGCTTATTTTCCTGCAGGCATCGCATAATGCTCCCCAACGACGTGCGTTCCCAACCTGGTCGATTACCTGATTGCCAGCACAGCGCAGTTCCCGGCGGGCCGCATCTCTTGCCTTGCGCGGCCGGGCGCCGCAATACAAGAGATGCACCTGAAACGGCGGTGCCCGATCATGTGGAGTGGTGCATCGACGAAGGGGCCGGAGATGAATGTACACAAGGCGCTGATCCTCGACGAGGTGCGCAAATACCATGACGACGTCGCGCCCACCGGCGATTTCGAGCCGGGCGTCACCGAGATCTGGCCGACCGGGGCGGTGCATGACGTCGAGGACCGGCTGGCACTGGTCGAGGCGGCTCTCGAACTACGCGTCGCGGGCGGGACCAGGGCCAGGAAATTCGAGTCGGTCTTCGCCCGCAAGATGAAGCGGCGCAAGGCGCTGCTCACGAACTCAGGCTCGTCGGCCAACCTGCTCGCCCTTTCGGCGCTGACGTCGCACCGCCTCGAGGACGCCCGGCTGCGGCCGGGGGACGAGGTGGTCACGGTGGCGGCGGCCTTCCCGACGACGGTGAACCCGATCCTGCAGAACGGCCTGGTGCCGGTCTTCGTGGACGTGGAGCTCGGCACCTACAACCCCACTGTGGACATGGTCGCTCAGGCGATCGGGCCGAAGACCAAGGCCATCATGATCGCCCACACCGTCGGCAACCCGTTCCCGGTGGCCGAGATGGCCGAGCTGGCGGCCGAGCACGAGCTGTTCCTCATCGAGGACAGCTGCGACGCCGTCGGGTCCACCTATGACGGCGAGCCGGTCGGCACCTTCGGCGACCTCACCACCGTGAGCTTCTACCCTGCCCACCACATGACGATGGGCGAGGGCGGCTGCGTGCTGACCTCGAACCTGCTGCTGGCACGCATCGTCGAGTCGCTGCGCGACTGGGGCCGGGACTGCTGGTGCGAGCCGGGGGAGAGCAACACCTGCCTCAAGCGCTTCAGCTACCAGATGGGCACGCTGCCGCACGGCTACGACCACAAGTACATCTACTCGCACGTCGGCTACAACCTCAAGATCACAGAGCTGCAGGCGGCGCTCGGCCTCAGCCAGCTCGACAAGGTCGACGACTTCTGCGCCGCCCGGCGGCGCAACTGGCGCCGGCTGCGCGAAGGGCTCGACGGCGTGCCTCACCTGCTCCTCCCCGAGGCCACCCCGCGCAGCGACCCGAGCTGGTACGGCTTCGTCGTCACGGTGGATCCGCAGGCGCCGTTCAGCTCCAAGGAACTGGTGGAATTCCTGGAAGACAGGAAGATCGGCACCCGCCGGCTGTTCGCGGGCAACCTGCTTCGGCACCCTGCGTACGCCGACCAGAACCACCGGGTCGTCGGCGAGCTGACCAACACCGACATCATCACCACCCAGACGTTCCACATCGGCGTCTATCCGGGCCTGTCCGACCAGATGATCGACTACGTCGTGGCGTCCTTCAAGGAATTCGTCACCGCTCGCGCCTGATCCCCTCCCGACAGCCGGGCCGTACGGCCCGGCGACCGTTGTGAGATTGGAGCGTTCCGGGTCGCCGCGGGAAATTCCCGGCCTTCACGGCAAAAACCAAGAAGGCGTTTTCCCCATGGGCCGGACAATCGAATTATGAAGGCATTGGTATTGTCCGGCGGGTCCGGAACCCGGCTGCGGCCCTTTAGCTATTCGATGCCGAAACAGCTCATCCCCATCGCCAACCGGCCGGTGCTCGAGCACGTGCTGGTGAACATCCGCGACCTGGGCGTGACCGAGATCGGCGTCATCGTCGGGTCCTGGGCGGAGGAGATAGCCGCGGTGATCGGGGACGGCTCGTCGCTGGGGGTGCGCGTCACGTACATCCAGCAGGGCGCGCCCTTGGGGCTGGCGCACGCCGTGCGGCTCGCGCGCGGGTTCCTGGGCGAGGACGACTTCGTGATGTACCTCGGCGACATCATGTTGCCCGACGGGGTCGTCGAGATCGCCGCGGACTTCCGCGCCAGGCGGCCGGCCGCGCACGTGGTGGCGCAGCGGGTGCCGGATCCGCGGGCGTTCGGCGTCGTGGAGCTCGGCGCGGACGGGGCCGTTCGGCGGCTGGTCGAGAAGCCCCGGTGGCCGCGCAGCGATCTCGCCATGGTGGGCGTTTACTTCTTCACCGCAGCCGTCCACGAGGCCGTGGCCGCCATCGCGCCGAGCCGGCGCGGCGAGCTGGAGATCACCGACGCCGTCCAGTGGCTGGTCTCCCGCGGGCTGCCGGTCAGGGCCACCGAGTACCGGGGGTTCTGGAAGGACACCGGCAGGCCCGACGACGTGCTCGAATGCAACCGGCGGCTGCTCGGCGAACTCGGCGGCCGGGTCGAACTCGGCCCCATGACACGCCTCGTGCGGTCGCGGATCGACGGGCCCGTGATCGTCGGTGCGAACACGCTGATCGAGGATTGCCTCATCGGGCCCAACGTGTCCATCGGGCGCGACTGCGTGCTGCGCGGGACGCGGCTGAGCGACTCCATCGTGCTGGACGGGGCGTCGATCCTGGAAGTTCCAGGAATGTCTGGCTCGATCGTCGGGCGCTCGGCCGTCATCGAGCCGGCCGGCTCGGAGGCGGCTCGTTACCGGCTGCTGGTCGGTGACAACACGCGAGTGGAGATCGCGCCCGCGGCCCGGTAGCCGGCCTGGCCGGCCCGCCACGGCGAACCGGCGTGCCGGCCAGGACGACGCCGCACGCTTCGCCGCGGCGGCGGACAGGCGCCTGAAACGCGACAACCGACCGGTGGCGGCCGGTCGGTTGTCACGTCGAGGCTTGCGACGTCGGGTGCCGTCTCACGCTCCGATGGGCGTGTTCTGGTAGGCGGTGACGAGCCACTGGCCGTCCTGCTTCGCCAGCACCCACGTGGCGCGAATGGCCCGCTCCGGCGAGACCTCGGTCTCCTCGCCCGTGAGCACCCCGCCCTTGGTGGTCAGCACCGCGGCCTCCGGCCCCAGGAACTTGGCCGAAAGCGGCTCGCCGAACACCCGCGTGCCCTTGTAAGGGCCGGAGTAGGCGGCGTCCATGAACGCGCGGATGCTCTCGCGGCCCGTGACATAGATGTCACCGGGCAGGATCATGGTGGCGTCCTCGGTGAATATGCTGGCGAATGCTTCGCCGTCGTTCTTCGCCCAGGCGGCGATCATGCGCCGCGGCACCTCGCGAACGGCCGTCGTGTCGTCGATGGTGGTCGATGTAGCGCTCATTTAATTGTCCTCCACTCTACGGAGATCTTCGGTGGCCAGGCGCGGCCGCCTCGGATCACGACTATCCGCGACCTTAACTCCGCTCGGACCACGGACTTTCTCCTGCCGTGCCTAATCGGTCGCCTTATTTCCAGCATTTTCAAAGATGTATGAGGGCTCGCGACTTGTGACGATATATCAGTAAGAACCGGTATTCAGGGCGCGTATCCGTTCGCGGGCCGACACGCCTTTGATTGGGATTTCGGGAGTGGAGGACACCGGATGACTGACAATCGGGCAAGCGAGCTGAGTTTCTCCCAAATCGAGGAGAAGGTCAGAGAGATCTGGCGGTACGTGCTCGATGTGCCGGACGACATGGCCGATGCCACGTTCTTCGATCTGGAGGGCGAGTCGATCTCCGCGATCCGCATCGTCTCGCGTATCGAGGACGAGCTGGGCGTCGAGATCGAGGTGGGCGACCTCTTCGAGGAGGACCCCAACCTCGGAGCGCTGGTGCTCAGGGTCGCCGCCGCGGCGAAGGTCTCGTCCCTCGCCTGAACGCGTCCGCGCGACGCGAGCCTGTTCGACCGCTGGGATGCCGGACACGCGGCCTCAGCGTCCCGTCCGAGGGACCACGAGAGCGTCCCATACCAGGGAACACTAGGAGGAAATTGTGGTGACGACCGAGGTCCCGGCGCGGGAGGAACTCGTGCGGCGGGTGTCCGCCCTCGCGCCGGCCCTGCAGTCAAAGGCGGCCTGGGCTGAGCAGAACCGGCGCCTCCACGAGGAGTCGATCGAGGCCCTGGCCGACGCGGGCGTCTTCAAGATGAGGGTCCCCGCGCGCTTCGGCGGTTACGAGTGCGACACGCGTACCCTCGTCGCCGTGGGCGCCGAGCTGGGTCAGGTCGACGGCTCCACCGGGTGGACGGCGTCGGTCTACTGGATCCCCACGTGGATGGTGTGCCTGTTCCCCGACGACGTCCAGGCGGAGGTGTTCTCGACGCCGGACGTACGGGTGTGCGGGACGCTCAGTCCCACCGCGATGGCCGCCCCGGTCAAGGGCGGCGTCGTGGTCAACGGCAAGTGGGGATTCGTCAGCGGCGCCTGGCACAGCCACTGGCAGGAGATCGTGGCCATCCAGGTGGGGCCCGACCAGGAGCCGATGCCGATCATGGCGCTCGTCCCCATGTCCGACCTGCAGATCGTCGACGACTGGCACACGAACGGGCTCCAGGGCACCGGCAGCGTCAGCACCGTCGCCCAGGACGTGTTCGTCCCGGCCGAGCGGGTCATCCCGCTGCCCGCGGTGCTCCAGGAGCAGTACGCCTCGCGCCTGAACGCGGACATCCCGATCTACCGGGCCCCGATGCTGCCCGTCGCCTCCGCCTCCTCGGTCGGCACCTTCCTGGGCCTGGCCAAGGCGGCCAAGAAGGCGTTCCTGGACCGCCTGCCCGGCCGCAAGATCACGTACACCGGGTATGACCTGCAGAGCGAGGCGCCCATCACCCACCTGCAGGTCTCCGCGGCCGTGCTCAAGATCGACGAGGCGGAGTTCCACGCCGAGCGGCTGGCCGCGACCGTGGACGGCAAGAGCGAGCGCGGCGAGCAGTGGACGCTGGAGGAGCGGGCCAGGGTCCGCGCCGACATGGGCGCGGTGTGCGCGCTGACCAAGGAGGCCGTGGACATCCTCGCCACCGCGAGCGGCGGCTCCTCCCTCTACTCCGACGTGCCGATCCAGCGCATCCTGCGCGACGTGCAGAGCGCCAACCTGCACGCGCTCATGCACCCCAACACCAACGCCGAGCTCTACGGCAGGGTCCTCTGCGGCCTTCCGCCCAACACCCTCTACATCTGACGAACACCCTCCGCTCCATCCGCCTTCCGCCGGTTGGAGGTGCCCCGCGGCCGTCGGCCGCGGGGCATCGGCGCGTCAGGCCCCTTCCATGCTTCCCGCCGGCACCCTCTCCTGGAGCCGGTGGTGCTGCTTGCCGTCCGTCCCGTAGGCGTCGACGATGAGATCCCGGCCGAGGTTCCCCCGTACCAGCAGATCGGCCACCACACCCCAGCTCGTGCTCCCATCCGGTTCCCTCAGCGCCGCCGCGACGGCGGTCAGATCGTCCACCACCTCCTCCAGCATGTCCGCGACGGCGCCGGCGTTGTGCACGAGGATGTCGATCCACAGCTCCGGAGGGCTCCCGGCCACCCGGGTCATGTCGTACAACGCCCTGCCGGCGAGGGACAGCACGTCCGGTCCCGCACCCGCGTACGCGAATCTGGCGGCGAGCGCCGCCGACAACACCAGCGGCGCGTGCGACACCGCCGCGGCGGCCCTGTCGTGCGCGTACGGCGAGAGCAGCGCCACCTGCGCCCCGCAGGCCGTCACCAGCTCCGTCACGGTCCGCACCGCGTACAGCGCCGTGGCCGGGCCCGGGCACAACGCCCACTTCCGGCCGGCGAACAGGTCCGCGCGGGCGGCGCCCGGGCCCGATATCTCGCGCCCCGCCATCGGGTGCCCGGGAACGTACGTGCTCAGATCGCAACCGGCGAGCTCGGCGCTCGACAGGATCCGCGCCTTGGTGCTGGCCACGTCCGTGTACACGGTGCCCAGCCCCCGGCCCTGTGCGTCACGCAACACCTCGGCCACGGTGGACGGCGGGGTCGCGATGACCACCACGTCCGCCGGTGGCTCGTCCGCGTCCAGCGCGACACCCGCCTCCATGCGCACGGCCTCCACCAGCGAACGCGGGTCCTGGTCGGCCAGCGTCACGCGGGCTCCGTCGGCCCGCAGCGCGAGTGCCACGGAGGTGCCGATCAAACCGCATCCGATCACGGTGACGTGGCGGATCGCGGGTGCGGACCGGGTGGTCCGGTTGGTCGTGGACGTCAAGATGGCCATGGCCATGGTGATCGGTCCTTCCTCAGTTCCTGGCGCGGTCCTCACAGCCATGGTGCGCCGCACCCGGCCCGAAAAGGAGGAAGAGACCCGTCCGCTTACTGCCGATCGCCAACACGTTCCTGCCAACCCGCAAAAACGCGACAGCCGCTCCTCCACGAGGGAGAAGCGGCTGCCTGCGCCGGCCGTCCAACGGCTCATGACCAGGGGGCGACGGGATACCAAGGGGTGATCTCCCGCCTGGCGAGCAGTCTGACGTCCATTCGCCTTCTTCGACAAACACGTAGCGAACCATCGGTAGCGCTATTCGTGGCCGTCGTGCCCACGTTGATCCCGGGGTCCGTCAAGCGGTCGGCAAGCACCTCGGTGTCGTCGCGCAGCGAGACGATACGCGTGTGCACGGCGCCGCCGTAAGCTCCCGCAGAGCGGTCCCACAGCTCAGGGGCTCGTCACCAGGTGACGGGCAGCTCGTGCATTCCGTAGACGGTGGCGTCGTCCTTGAACGAGAGCTGCTCGGCGGGGACGGCCAGCCGCAGGCCGGGGATCCGCCGGAACAGGGTGTTGAAGACGATCTCCAGCTCCACGCGGGCGAGGCTCTGGCCCAAGCACTGGTGCGGGCCGTAGCCGAAGGTCAGGTGGCTGCGAGCGTCGCGCTCGATGTCGAACCTGTCGGCGTCCGCGAACACCTCCGGATCGCGGTTGCCGGTGTTGGCCAGCGTGAGCACGCCTTCCCCTGCGGGGATGACGGTGCCGCCGAGCTCCACGTCCTCCATGGCCACCCGCATGATCGCGAACTCGGCGATGGTGAAGTGCCGCAGGAGCTCCTCGACCGCGCCCGGCGTCTTGCCGGGGTCATCGCGCAACGCGGCGAGGGTGTCGGGGTGCCGCAGCAGCATGTACGTGCCCAGCGAGATCATGTTCGCCGTGGTCTCGTGCCCGGCGATCAGCAGCAGGAACGCCAGGCTGAGCAGCGCGCCATGGTCCACCTCGCCGCTCTGGCGCTGCTTGAGCACCTGGCGGCCGAGCAGGTCGTCGGTGGGGTCCTCCTCCTTGGCCTTGATCAGCTTGTCCAGGTAAATGGCCAGCTCGAGGGACGCGTGCTGCTGTTCCTGTGGCGTGACCGTGTGGTTGAGCAACTGAGCGGAGCGCGACTGGAAGAAGTCGTGCTCGTCGTACGGCACGCCGAGCAACTCGCAGATCACCAGGGAGGGCACCGGCAGGGCCAGCGCCCGCACAAGGTCGACCGGGCGCGGGCCGTCCAGCATGGCGTCGAGGTGTTCGTCCACGATCTGCTGGATGCGCGGTCGCAGCGCCGCCATGCGCCTGACGGTGAACTCCCCGATCACCGCCCGGCGCGCCTGGCCGTGCTCGGGCGCGTCCATCTCCAGCATCATCTTGGGCAGCGGCGACGTGCCGGGCGCCATCTCGCCGTTCAGCCTGGGGGCGTTGGGATGGCGCCGGTCGGCGCTGAAGCGCGGGTCGCTCAGGACCGTGCGGATGTCCTGATAGCGGGCGGCGACCCAGGCGGACGAGCCACCCGGCAGCGTGACCTTGGTGACCGGCTGCTCGCGCAGGAGGCGAAGGTGCTGCTCGGGCGGGGCGTACGGGCAGGTGCGGGTGATCTCAAGCGTCTCAGCGGAGTCAGCGGTCACGTTCGTCCCCCATCAGCTTGCCATCCGATTTCCCTACATATGCAGCGTAACCTACAGATGTAGCCGATAGTAGACTGAGGCGTGGCCCTCACCAGAGACAGAAACAGCGAACTGAGCGACCCGCGGGTGCGCCGCACGCAGGCGGCCCTGCAACGCACGCTGATCGACCTCGTCCAGGGCCGCGACCTGTCCCGGATCAGCGTCGCCGATGTCGCCGAACGCGCCGGGGTGAGCCGCTCCACGTTCTACGACCACTACCGTGACGTGCACGAACTGGCCGAGGCGGCGTGCACCGCGATGATCGACGACCTGATCGACGCCATACCCCAGCCCGAGACCGGGGACGTTCCGGACACGACCAGAGACGACCTGCTGACCTTCTTCGCCCACCTCGCGGAGCACGCCGGCCTCTACCGCAGCGTGCTCGGGCCCCAGGGAAGCGCGCGAGTCATCGACCACGTGCGCCGCCGCGCCACCGTGGCGGCCTACGTCGGCGCGTGCCGGGCCGCCACCGGCGACGACGCGCCTGCCGACTACACGGCGGACATCCCGCACGACGCGCCCGCCGCCTTCACCGCGGGAGCGCTCCTCGGCGTCGCCATGGACTGGCTCCAGCGCGGATGCCCGCGCTCGCCCGCCGAGATGGCCGCCATGACCCGTCCTCTGCTGACGGTCCTTTACCGTGGAGACGATCACACGCCGGCCTGAAAAGGCTTTCTGCTCCTTCTCGACGGGGACCAACGCCGCCTGAGCCCCCGACGCCGTTCGGCATGAAAGTTTCAGTCGCGACCTACCACGAACCTGCTGCTCGGCTACCCCACCAACGGCAACGGCGGACGTACCCTGCAGTATTGCAGCGGCGCATCGGTGCCCCCGAAGTACGACATGAAGTACGCGATGATCTGCGACATGGGAGGCGGCTCCAGCGGCGGGCCGTGGTTCCAGGAGTTCAACAAGGTCACCGGAGCCGGCTACCAGATCTCCGCGGACCGGGGCTCGTCGTCGTGACCGCACTCCACGCCGCGGCGTGAACTGCCGAAGAAGTACGACAGGACGGGTCACGCGCCCGTCGGGCGGAGACCACAACGCCCGCGAGGTCGTCGTCACGCTTCGCGGACGAGCCCCAAGCGGCGTCCGGCGGCGGAGAACGCGTCCACAGGCCCACCTGCCCTTACCTGGGTTCCCCATGAAGAAAAGCGGCCGGCGCCGCTCGGGGCGAAACCGAGCAGTGCCGGCCCTGGCACCGATCACCCGTTCGGTTCCCCCGGTCAGCGTGAGCGGCCGGCCCGCCGTGGCATCGGACGGTGCCGTCAGCGTGAGCGTGGGTGCCGGGAGAGTCATGTGCGGCATCGACCTTCCCGGGCTCATTCCGCAAAGCGAGCGAGACATTTACATTCTCGCATGACAGGTGACACCGAAAGGCCACTTCCCGAACCCGGGAAGTGGCCTTTGAGCTGCAGTGGATCCTATGAGCGTGAACTCAGATTAGACGAAGGAAATCTGCTTGGAGCCGACGAAGACGGTCTGGTTTCCAGCACTGACGTAGCAGGCCGTCGTGGCACAGTTCACCGCGCCTACTGCGGCGCCCTCCGGGGTCACACCTTGGAAGCTCTTGCGGACGGTGAACGGCGAGCTGATCGAACCACTGGCATCCGCGGTGACCGTCTTGGCCGTCGCCTGGTTACACGCCAGCTGGTCGTTGACGGTCGCGCACTGGACCACGCCGAACTGCTCGCTCGCTCCCGCGCCGCTGATCGCCACCGTGACGGTGCTACCGTCCGACAGGCCCGTGGACGGCGTCACGGAGAAGCTGGGAGCCGCGGCGGCGAAGGCGGAAGGCTGTGCCGCGAGGGTCAGGCCACCAGCCACGACCGCAGTGGCAACACCGAGCTTGGCGATAAGGCCGGTCTTCTTCTGCATTACTCATTCCTTTTCTCTGGCGATTGACTCGCTCTGACAATGATCATTCTGTGCCACGCGGATCGGCCGAATCGGAGAAGCGGATGGCAGCAAGTTGACTGGCGATTTCCACTTCCTGTCAACCGTAGAGTTGACTCGCCTGTCCGGAGTAGGAACGCGCGCCCTCAGGCGCCGCGCCGATTCTCGACCTGGCTCAACGCGGGTTCCCAGCGACGCGCCTCCGGACGTGCTTGCGGACAGCATGTGGGGGAGGGTGACCGGATCGCGCTGGGCGGGCGTCCGGCCTGGAGCGGCGCGAACTCACCGTCGTGTGCCGGCACCTCGCAGGGCCGGTATCCATACCCGCATCGCGTGCGGACCACGGTTGGCCTAGGCGAAGTACGGGATGAGCGTCACGGGCGTCGGTCTCGCGGTCGCGGCCGGCTCGTCGTACCGGCGGTAGGGGGTGGTGGTCTCGCCGGCGACCACCAAGCCCTCGGTGCGCAGCACGGTCACCCCGTCGAGCAGGCCCGGCCGGTGCTCGGCCCGCAGCGGGGTGGACGGGTCGATGCGGATGCCCTCCAGGACGACGCCGGGTGGCCGGTCGGCCTGTTCGATCGTGTAGTACGGCTCCTTCACCTCCCGCCCGGTGCGCGTCATTTAGGTCTGCCACACCGACTCGGGCAAGGCCTTCGACCTGGCGCTGGTCACCACCGACCTCGACTCTCCCGCGGAAGATCTTGTTGTCCGGTACTCGTGGAGATGGAGCATTGAGCAGGCATTCTTGGAGTCGCGTCACGCGCTGGGCGTCGGTCAGGCCCGCAGCCGGACCGTCAAGGCCGTGACCCGAACGCTGCCGCTAGGGCTGATCGTCTACAGCCTGGTCATCATCTGGTACGCCCGCCACGCTCACGCCACCGCCGATGTGGTCGCTGAGCACCGCCGCCGCGCCCCGTGGTACCGCACGAAGACCCAGCCCAGCTTCGAGGACATGCTCATCCTGCTCCGCCGCCAGGTCATCGCCTCACGCTTTCTGGCCCTCCGCGCCCAGCAGCCCGATCCCACGAAAATCACAGACTACGAGCTGGCCTGGGCTTATGCGATGGGATAACGGCCAACCTCCAGCTAGTACACCAGAGTCGGGGCCAACCCCCCGTCACCTTCGGGTCAGTCCAATGCGAGAGTGCACCGCCTCAAGCCAGTCAGCGGCCATGTCTGTTTCCGTTATGCGGCCGATCAACGCCAGGGTCGAGCTGATGCTCTCGTCCTCTTCCACGGGGTTGTCGTCTTTACTGACCTGAAAGCGCAGCCCGTCCATCAGATGATCGAGCGCGTGCGGGTCGCTGCCGTGCTTGGAGTCGGGCCAGGTGGGCCGGAAAGAGACGATGGTGTCCCCGTCCCGGATGTACTTGAAGCTGTCATGGCCGTTGATGTCCATGCTGAAGCTGAGGGCGTGACGGCCTCCTTCGGTCAGCGACAGCAGGAAAGCGTCGTCTGAACGTGCCGGCAGGATGCCCGTCCAACCTCCGGCCTCGGCTACCCAGAGAGAACCGTCGTCGCCGTTGTGGTCGAGGATTTCGCTCAGGTGGCTCGGGGTGCGGGTGGAAAGGTCCAAGGAGAAGGCTTGGGCGAGGGTGTCGAGATCCGCTCCCTTGATCCAAAGGGCGCTGAATCCCAGCGACCACAGGTCCATGTCGTGATCGAGTTCTTCGGTGAAGAGAGTCGAGACCAGAAGGTCGTGCAGGTACGTCGGCGACCGCATGGTCACCTCCCGATTGTCGGTGCGCCAGGAGAGGGCATCTCGGAGACGCCCCCTCCTGGCTGTGGAGTTATGACGGTGGCGTGCCCGTGCGGATTCTGACCCAGAAGGCGTTGGACGGCCAGTTGCCCGCGCCGCCTTCACGGGAGCTCGAAGTGAAGACGCGATAGCGGGAGTAGAAAGCCCCCAGATCGCGACCGGCGGCTCCGTTGTGCGCCGCGCTCACCATGCGAAGTGAGGCGTTGAACGTAGGCGTCCAGACATTGTTGACCATTTTGCCCTCGACGCCGAGCGCTTGGAAGGTGGAGCGGAACGGATATTCATCGCACTCCTTGCCTGGGCCGGCCCCGCTGAGGTTCGGACAGTACCAGGTCATCTGGGTGCGGTTCTTCCCGTTCAGCAGCACGCCGTCGGGGGCGAGCTCGCTGTTCGCCCGTCTGGTCAAGGGGGGCCTGGGTATCACGTCGTAGTTGCCGGGGAAGTTCTTGGTGATGGGCTGGCCTTGCCGATCCAGCTTCGGATCGGTTGCCTGTGGGTTTTGGAAGGCGTCCCTGATGTGTCTCGCCACCTCTCCACGGAAGGGATCTTCCGTGTACATGGTGTAGACACGGTCGGCGCCGAGAATTCTGCATCCGCCGGTGTGGCCGGGCCAATAGAAGTCGCCATTGGACCTGAGCGCCGGATAACTGAGACGCACGCTGTCGCAGCGGGCGACGAAGGGAAAATCGCCCTTCGGCCGAGTGGGGATTTGCTCGGTCCCGAGGTGGTGCCACAGCTTGAACGGAACCGGATCGAGGAAGTCGATGCTAACCCCTGGGTAGAGCTTGGGGCGCAGCGTGCAGTTTCCCCAGTTGGAGCCCTGGGACCGGAAGACGAATGCGGTCTGACCGTTTCGCTTGAAGTCACCGATCGTGGCGAGTCTCTTTCCGTCTTCAGGGCCCTCGATCATATCGCAGTCGGAGTTGTCGGACCCTACGGCCTCCACCCTGACCGTTATGTTGCGCCCGTCGAGCACGTTCGTCTGGACGCAGTTGGCGCCCACGACGATGAGTTCGCTGATGTTGATCCAGATACTGATGTCTCTGGCCTTCAGGTCGGGGTCGTTCTGCCCGTATACGACCGGCCCATCCTTGGTGGTGCCGAGGTTGGTGTACATGATGACGTTGACGGTCATCCTGACGCCTTGGGATTTGGGGCACGGCGTCTTCGGGATCCCGGTGAGCAGGTCGACGTCCCAGTCTCCCCATCCTGCGATCCGGCTGTAGCAACCGGTATAGGGGTGCAGGACGGTCCAGCCGAATCCGTGCCAGGGGCGCGGTGACTTGAGGCGCTCCGCGTTGCAGTCCGCGGGGCTCATGCGCTGGTAGTCGAACGGACCGCTGGTGTTCGTGTCCGTTGCCGCGGTCACTCCAGCCGGAGCTGCTTTTCCAGTGGATAGGGCGGGCGTGGAAGTAATCACGCTCAGGGTGTGCCAGGTGGTCCAGGCGCCGTTGACGCCTGAGGCGGTCGCGCGGGCACGCCAGCGGACCTTCCACCCGTCACTGAGTTTCCCGGAGGGGACGA
>NZ_JBFBCI010000080.1:0-17686 GCF_040683095.1 Sphaerisporangium sp. NPDC051017 | reverse complement strand
CGGGGTCGGTGACTACGGCGCGGAACTCGGGGGTGAGTGTGGTGACCGCGCCTGCGGTGTTGGTCGGCCGCACGTATTCACTGGCCACCGTCGGTTTGGAGATGTCGACGGTTAACGAGTGCCAGGTGGTCCAGGCGCCGTTGACGCCTGAGGCGGTCGCGCGGGCACGCCAGCGGACCTTCCACCCGTCACTGAGTTTCCCGGAGGGGACGAAGATGCCGGTGAAGTTGCCGGAGGTGGTGGGCGTGGTGGTGGTTCCGGTCCAGATGGCTCCGGTGCCTTGGCTGGGGATGGTGGGGTCGTGTTCGATTTCGACCGTCAGCGTCATGGATCGGCCGTCGGGGTCGGTGACTACGGCGCGGAACTCGGGGGTGAGTGTGGTGACCGCGCCTGCGGTGTTGGTCGGCCGCACGTATTCACTGGCCACCGTCGGTGAGTTCGGTGGCGGTGGGAGCTCCTTCGTGGTGAACGACCAGGTGTGCAAGGCCATCACGTTGCCCGCGTCATCCTTGGCGCCGGTCACCTCAACCGTGTATTTGGTGCGCTCGGCCAGTGGCTGAGTGGGAGTGAAGGACAGGACGGTCGTGGAGTCCGCCGCGAGAGTACCGGCCACGATGCCGCCTGCCGGATCCTTGACCACAATCTGGCCCTCGGACACCGGCTCACTGAGGGTGGCCTTGATCGGGCCGCCGAGAGCCACATCGACGGCATTGGGTTCAGGGCTCGACGCGGTGACTGTCGGCGCGACGGTGTCCGGCTGGGCGGTGGTGAAGGACCAGGAATATGGTTCCATCACGTTTCCCGCAGGATCACTCCCCCCTGAGACACTGACGGTGTGGACGGTTTCGGGATTCAGGGGACCGCCGAATGTCAATGTCCACGTCGTGTTCGCAGCGTCTACAGCGATGTCACCGAGAACCGGCGCTCCCGCCGCATCGGCAGCGGTGATCTGAGCATCCGACACGGCCTCGGAGAACCTCACGACGACTTTGGTTTTCACCGAGACACCCGTGGCGCCGCCTGCCGGACTGACGTGCGCCACCGTGGGCGCAGCGGTATCCGTGACAGTCGCGAACGACCAGGAGTGCGGAGCCATCGTGTTCCCGGACGCGTCCTTCGCGCCGGACACCTGCACCGCGTAGGTGCCGTTCCACGCCAACGGAGCGGCCGGCGTGAACGTCCAGACCTTGTCGCCATCAGTGGAGACACTGCCCGGCACATCCGCTCCGCTGCCGTCCTTGACCCCGATCACGGTGTCGGTGACCGGTTCGCTGAAGGTCACCTTCACCGCGGTTTGGAGGGGCACGTTGACGGCATCAGCCGCAGGCTCCGTGGATGTCACGGTGGGCGGAGTGACATCCACCTCCGTGGTGAACTGCCAGAGACGTGGAGTGACCTCTTGGCCGTCCGCATCCGTGGCGCCGTTCACTTCCACGCTGTAGGTGGTCGCGTGCCGTAGCGCTTGAGAGGGAGTGAAGGTGAGCACCTTCTTCGCGGCATCCAGGGCCGTCGTCCCTTGGACCGCTGTCCCGGCCGAGTCCTTGAGGGCGATGTTCGCTCCCCAGACCGGTTCGCTGAAGGTCACGGTGATCGCGGTGTTGACCGGAACGCTGGAATCATCGGGCCGGGTTTCCGTGATCGTGGGCGGCGTCTGGTCGATCGGAGTGCCCGCCGGAATCTCGTCCGGATCGAGTTCGGACGGATCGGTCTCGGCGTCGCCCCCCAACGGCTGAAGCTTGCTGGACGTGACCTCGTTGGCGACCCCGATTCCGAGCTTCTCGATCGCGTCGGCCTCCGCGTTGGTCACTGCCCAGTTCGCGGTGGTGTCCCAAGGCTGAACGGTGTTGGCCTTGGCTTCGTTGTACGTGGGGAACACCCCTGCGACGTCGTCCATCTCGAACTGCACCCACTCGGTTTTGATGGGTGCAGGAGCGTCGTACTCGACGAAGAAGTAGGGGTGATGGCTGCCGTCCGGGGCCGTCTCCGGGTAGTTGCCGGACAGGTACTGCCGCCAGTTGTTCGAACCCGACTCGGCTATGGCGCGGATCATGACACCGTGGTTGGGTGATCCGTTCGACCAGGCTTGGGTGATCTGCTCGATGGAGTACCAGAGTTCGCCCTCGGCCATCCAGTCGGAGCAGTTCTGGTCCTTGCCGTAGGGGTTGACCACGTAGCCGTCCGCCACGGCGAGGGGCTGGTTGGACCAAGTCAGAGAGGTGGGAGTCCAGTCGCCGGAGATGCGGTGCATGGAAATGTCACCGACGTTGCCGCACGCGCTGGAGATGTAGTTCCACAGAATGATGTTCGCATCCAGGATCTCCCGCCCGATGAACGGTGCCCCGGTGAGATTGAACTTCAGGTAGGAGCGATAGTTGTAGCCATCCCGGCGTCCGGCGAACAGAGCGTTGGAGTTCGCCATGTAGCTGCCGTTGACGTAGCTGCCGCCGTTGGCGATGAAGGTGTCGGCGGGAGCGCCGGCCCCGTGCCAGGGGGTCGGATTGGCGGCGGCCACCGTCACCGGGTAGGTCGTCGCGGGGTCGGCCAGAAACGCGGCGTCGGGGGTGACGACGAGCGCGGCGTCGTCTCCGCTTCCGGTCAGCGTTGTGGTTGCCGTGCCCGCCTTGCCGGTGCCGGGTGCGACGATCTCCTTGGCGTCCAAGACCGGCAGCGCCGACAGGTCGGCGACTTCCTTGCCGTCTGCGAGCGCGGCAGGCTTGCCGCTGGAGGACTTGCCCAGGCTCATGCCGTTGGGCGGGTCAATCGGGACGGTTAGCTTGAGCGGTTTGCTAGGCTTCTCGCGGATGACGATCTGGTGCTGGTAGCTGTCGGAAGTAATGGTGACGACCAGGTCGATGTTGCGACCGTAGGCAGATCGGTAAGTGGCTGTATTCCCCGACAGCTCGGGCACGGGCAGTTTCCCGGGTGTGGCAACGACGATCTCACCGGGATCGTCCTTGTCGCCGAGCGAGTCGCCCTTGGCGGTGAGCAGGGGGCCGTCGCCACCGTTGGACAGGGTGATGTCCAGCGCTGTGACATTGGGCTTGACGACGCCGTCCGCCACGATCAGGGTCGGGTCGATGGCCTGCCACTGGCCCTGACGCTTGGCCCGTACAGGCGCGAGGGACACGTACGTCTTGACTGTTTTTCCGCCGGGCGTTGCGACGGTGGTCATGTTCTCGGTGTGAAGGCTGGGGATCTCCACCTCCTTCCCTGTGCGTTTGGCCTCGGCCTTGGCCGTGTCCACCGGGCCGGGAGCAGTGGATGCTCCTGTTGAAGTCGGAGTTGGCTCTGCGTTCGCGGGCGCCGCGAGGAGCGAGGTCATCATCACGAAGGCGGTCAGGAGGGATCCTCGGCGGCGCGTCGCGGAGGATAAGCCGAACGCTGGTCGAGCGTGTTTCACACGAGCCCTTTCTTTATGGGACAAAACGAGGTGAGCGTGACACCCCTGTAAGGCCCGAGTAAAGAGCTTCTTTGTGATCGGTAAGTGTCCTTCCGTGATCTGGGCTGGTCTCCGGCCACCCGCTCCTGTGGAGTGGCTGTGATCACTTGGAGATGCGGCCGTTGTGAAGAGCGAATGACCCGTATGAAGGTCGACAGACCCGTTTCTCGGCAGGGCGGGTTCGGCGAAGTGCGAGCGCGTTGGCGGTGCTGGCCGCGACCGGCCGAAGAGCCGCAGCGCGGCCAGCAGACCGCCGAACGCGCGGCGGATCGCCGCAGGCGAGCCGCCTTTAATAGACGTACAGATAAGTTACTTTTCGATCTTGGTCAGGCTTCCGGGTAGCTGGCCTGCGCTAGTGGAGTGGCGCTGGTCCATATGTGGTCGAGGCTGGTGAGGTAGGTCGTTGCGGTGCTGGTGTCGTCACCGGCTTGGATGTGCATGACGGGGGCTTGGGCGGCGGGGGTGGCGTAGGCGTGGAGGTTGATCAAGAGGTTGTCGTCTGCGCGGTAGATGGAGTTGTAGAGGACGGTGTGGTGTAGGCGGATCTCTACGCCCTCGGTGTCCTGGAGCGGCTCGTAGAGTTTGATGGCGTTTTGGATGCGGGCGGTCATGAGGTCAGGTCCGATGCCTTCGTCTGCTCCGCGGGCGGCGACGTGGGGGCTGGTGGGGTCGCCGAGCATGATGCGGACCTGGGCGCCGGCTCGGGCGCGTTCGGCCAGGAGTTGGAGGATGCCGGTGTTCTCAGCGAGGAACAGGCCGCTGTAGACGAGGATGTCGATCTGGTGGCGGGCTGAGGCGAAGAGCTGGCGCCAGAGGGCTTGGGGCACCGTCCAGCGGTGGGGGTAGACGGCTTTGATGTCCCGTCCGATGGGGCGGTGCGGTTTGGCGGCCTCGGGCCAGAGTTCGGCTTCGTCGACGTGGAGGAGGTCGGCGACGGCCCAGCGGTGGCGCGGGTGAGGAATGCGTCCCTTCAGCCAGCGGTCGACGGTCTTGGGATCGACGGCCAGGTGGGTGGCGATGTCGAGGGTTCGCATGCGGGCTTGGGTGAGGGCGTGGCGGAGGTTGTCGTTCATGCGGTTTCCTCCTAGACGGATGCACCGGCATCGCGAAGCTAGCACAAGACGTCCCTAGACGTCCCTGGCTGTGGTGGAGAAGTTCCAGGCCGGAGAGCAGGCTCGTTGGCACACAGCGTGGCGCGACTAGGCGGCGCGCGAGAGCGGAAGGGTGCCGATGGGCAAGTTCAACGAGCGAGAGCGGCCGTTCATGGACCGCCTCCTGCTGGAGCTACGTGACCGTCTCGTCCACCTGGGCGTGGAGGTCCACCACCTGTCCGACCAGGACAACCGGCCGTGTCTGGAGGTGTTCGACAAGAACCTTCGCTGCCGCCGGGTGTACGCGCATCTCGCGTTCATGTGGTTCTTCTGGGGATCGGACAACAGCGAGCGCTACTCCTGCCATGACCTCGAAGATGCCGCGGAGGTGATCGCGGCTGCGGCGCAGGCGGGATGGCCGTTGGAGGAACAGGGGCATCTCGGGCCGGACCTTCAGAAGATCCTCGACGCCTACCCGTCGTGACCGGCTTAGGAACGGACGAACCGGTGGCGGGCGGCGCGGTGGGCAGGTGGCTGACGGGCTGGCGGGTGTACTCCCAACTCGCCGACCGGCTCCGGGACCGGATCACGACCAACGTGTATCCGGCCGGCACCTACCTGCCCTCCGAGGCTGACCTGAGCAAGGAGTACGGGGTGGCCCGGAACACCGTCCGCCGCGCGCTGAGCGTGCTGGTGGTAGAGGATCTTGTGGTCCCGATCCGCTCCAAGGGGTATCTGGTGTTGCGTGAGGAGATCCGTCACCTGGACAGGGAGTACCTCTACCAGGCGATCATGGCGGACCTACGCGCGCAGATCGAAAGCGGCCGATTGCCGCTCGCGGGCAAGGTGCCCAGTGAACAAACCCTGCGCCAGCAGTATGCGGCCTCGCGGACCACGGTCCGTCATGCCCTGGGGGTCCTGGAAGGCGAAGGGCTGATCGTCACCGTTCACGGCAAGGGCCGGTTCGTCCGCCCCGACTGGGCAACACGTCCATAGACGTTCACGAACGTCCGTGGACGTCCATGGACGTCTCAAGACGTCTAGGCCAGATGCCTGGATCGGGTCGGGAAGGCCCTGCAATCGTGAGCCACATGAAGGACATGAACATCGCCTGGGCCCGTGACCTGGCACGAAAGACACTGCAAGACGCGCTCCCGCGTCGGTGGGAGCACTCGCTCGGGGTCGGCCGGCGGGCTGAGCAGCTCGCCCCGATCCTGGGCAAGGACGCCGAACTGCTGATCATGTCCGCGTACCTGCATGACATCGGGTACGCCCCGGACCTGGTGGACACCGGGTTTCACCCCATCGACGGCGGGCGCTACCTGCGAGACGTCCATGGGGCTGATGAGCTGCTGTGCAAGCTGGTCGCGCACCACACGTGCGCGGAGATCGAGGCCGACGGCCGCGGCCTGCTGGACATTCTGCGAGATGAATTCCCCAAGCAGCGGCCGGACCTGGTGCAGGCGCTGACCTACTGCGACATGACCACCAGCCCGGACGGCGTGCCGGTCGAGGCCGTTGACCGGCTGGCCGAGATCCGGCAGCGCTACGGCCCGGACGACCTGGTCACCGCCACCATCATCAAGGCCACTCCGTGCATCATGTCGGCCGTGCGCGCCATAGAGGAGCGGCTGGCGCTAGCCGATGAACGGCCCGGCGGCACCGCTGAGATAGTGGCCGATGCGCAGTCGCATCGAGCGGTCCATCCCAAGCTGCTCAACCTGGTCCCGGCGTATCCAGCGCACCTCGCGTGACTCATCACTCGGCGTCGGCTCGCCGCTGACGGCGCGGGCAGTGAGGACGATGGAGAACTCTTGCCGGGCCTCGCCGTTGCTGGTGTAGAGGATCACGTGCTTGGGGTCGCTGTAGGTGCCCACGATGCCGGTGATCTCACATTCGATGCCGGTTTCTTCGCGGGTCTCGCGTATCGCGGCCTGGGGGATCGACTCGCCCAGATCGATGGCGCCGCCGGGGACGGCCCAGTTGTCGTTGTCGGAGCGGCGGATCATCAGGATCTCGCCGGCCTGGTTGGTGACGACGACGTTGACCGAGGGGACGAGGCTGTTGGCCGCGGGGGCGTCGGGGTCGTCGTAGAAGTCGATACGGCGGGCCATGATCTACGACTCTACCGGGATGGCCTGCTCCCACACCCGTTCGAAGCCAGCCGCATACGTGGCCACCATGTCGCCGCCGATCACCTTCTTCAGGTGCAGGACGGGGGCGTTGGCGGCGGGCTGGCCGTAGACGTGCGGGTTGACGAGAACCTGGTCGTCGGCGCGGTAGATCGAGTTGTACAGGATGGTGCCGTGTAGCCGGATCTCCACGCCTGCGATGTCGCGGATGGGCCGGTAGAGGACCAGGGCGTTGCGGGTCTTGGCGGCCATCGCCTCGCCGATGCCCTCGTCGGCGCCGCGCTGGGCCACCTGCGGTGAGTGCGGGTCGCCGAGCAGGATCCGGACCCGGACTCCGCCAGCGGCCTTGTCGCCGAGAAGCTTGACCATGCCGGGGTCGTCGGCCAGGAACATGCCGCTGTAGACCAGGATGCCGATCTCCCGCTGAGACTCGGTGAACAGACGTCCCCAGATGTCCCGGGGGACGGCCCAGCGGTGCGGATAGACATGAACGATCTCGCTCTCACCGGCCGCGGTGACCTGCTCGGGGGTGAGCGCGTCGGGCCACAGGTATGCCTCGTCGACCTGCAAGAACGTTGCGATGACGTACCGGTGTTTGCGGTAGGGGCGGCGTGCCTGGGTGATCCACCGCTCGACGGTCTTGGGGTCCACGGAGGTGGCGACGGCCAGGTCGCCGATCGATACGCCGCGTTCCAGCAGCGCCGCTCGTAACCTCTCGTTGGCCATCTCACCTGCTCGCAAGGACGTCCTAGGACGCCAAAACCCTAGTCGGGACGTCTTGCACACGTCCAGTCGTGTAGTGATCTCGTCCCTACGTTGCGTCGCATCCTCATCTCGCACCACGAAACCGACCGTGAGACGAGAGGAGAAACCGCAGATGACCGACGAGATTCCCCCGCTGGACGAGACCCCACCGTGCGCGTGCGGCGCCCGGATGCCCAAAGGGGCCAGCACCTGCCGTAAATGCACGGCGGTGTTGCGCTGGCAGCGCCGTCAGGCCAGAAGGCGCAAGGGCAGGGGTGGCAGCACCCGCCCGGCCGGACGTCCCCGCCGCCCCGGTACCAACGGTCCGGGCGCTGCGGCGGCCATCGTCCTGGCGGCGACCATCCTCGGCCGGGCGCTGGCCGCGCAGAGCGACGGGGTGATCTGGTCATGACCACACTGTTCCCCCTGGCCCTGATCGCGCTCGGTGTCGCCGGGATCATCGCCTTCCTCGTCGTGCTGGTCGGCGTCCGCCAGGAGGACCGGCGGATGCGCCTGCCGGCCACCCCGGAGACGCCCTCGGCGGCGTTCGCCCGGCGGGTCATCGGCGTCCACGTCCGCGACAACCGCCCCGGACGAGGGGATACGGATGTCAACTTTTCGGCGACCGGCGGGCCTTGCCGGACCGCTGTTGCGACAGCTCCGACTCCATGCGTTCGAGCCGCTCGGTGAGCTCCGTTATGCTCGCGCGGATCTCCGCCAGCTCATCGGCGGTCGCGGCAGGGGTGCCGCCGGCCGCGGTGTCGACCTCGCGGACGTACACGCCCTTGCCCTGCTGGCCGATGACCAGCCCTTCGTTGCGCAGGATGCCGACGGCCATTTTCACCACCGACAGCGACGCGTCGTAGTCCTCGGCGAGCCGGGCCCCTCAGCAGACTCTTCCGGACGAGTAAGGGTCGGCCTTTCTTCTCCTCGGCGTACTCCGCCGTTTGGCAGGAGGCCCGGCGGCTTGCCTTCACGCCCGAGCAGGTCGCCTCCCCGCTGGCGGCTCGTCCGTACGACCTACGGCACGCGGCGGTCTCTCTGTGGCTCAACGCCGGCGTTCCGCCGACCGAGGTTGCCCAGCGTGCCGGGCACGGCGTTGACGTGCTCCTCCGCGTTTATGCCAAATGCATAGAGGGTCAACGGGCCCGTGCCAATGGCCAGATCGCCATGGCTCTTGACGCCTGACCAGGGTGAGCCTGCGGTCCTCCTGGTGGGGCTACTGATGGGAAGGAACTTTCGGGCTTATCGGTCCGTTCCACCCATCAAGATCCTCCTACGAACCATGCGCCTTAGCGGAGGAATGCTCGGTGCTTGACCTTGGCGAGTTCTTAGCCACCCTCATACCGCTCCCGTTCGGGTGGGGCTCGGTGCCACTCTGGTCTCCGCTCCTGGGGACAGGGGTGGGGGCTGGCATCGGAGTGGTTCTTGAATGGATCACGGCAACGAACGACGCGAAGCGCCGACGCAAGCCTGACTACACCGAACTATCTGCACGCGGGAGCATTCTCAGCGGTCGCGGGCAAGTCGCAGGTTCCATCATTGCTGCATTCGCCCTGATCACGAGCGTGTATATGTGGCAAGATCAACGGCAGGAGGATGCGCGGCTTCAGGGGCAGCTTTCGCGCGAAGAAGCGCAGCGTGAGGAACTACTGCGGCAGGCCGAAGAGATGCGCGCCCATGCCATGTTCGTCGAGCACGTCGCAGTACTGGCGTACTCCGATGCCGCCGGGATGAAGATCAAGATTCGCAACGCGAACTCTGCTGCTGCCACTGTCCTTGTCCTATCCCTTGTGGGTGACAGGAATATGAGGCAGAACGTTCAGGTGCTTGTTTCTCCCTGTAGCCAGGCCAGTTTCGTCATGCGATCTCCGACGACCTGGGCGGCAGTTGTCCGTAAGGGCGGTCTCGACTGGCTCCCCGGGGCTGATCCAACTCCCGCCCCGCAGGATTACATCTTCCACACCTTCGGGACGCGGAATAAGAAGGGGAGCGAGGAGGTCTGGTTTGTCCGGTTTGGGGCCTCCGAGGAGCCGATCAACAGCTGCGCCTCCTGAAGCGTGTTTGCCTCTCGGTAGGAGATGTCATCGACCTGGGCGTCTGCTCCGCTGCTGCGCCGGTTCCGATTGAGAAGCGCTAGAAGGTGTGGCCCTCCGCCTACGGATCTAGGTTGAGCGGGCCCAAGATCATCACGTGCATATTCCGTGAACCATGATCCATGACTGCTCCCGGTGGCCTACGGCTGCACAAGGGAGCAAGCCGCACGAGAGAGAATGCCCAGGTCGGACGGCAAATGGCAACCTCACATCGGTGCCCCCGGCAGGATTCGAACCTGCGGCACCCGCTTTAGGAGAGCAGTGTCTTTCACTGCGACATTTCCCTTTGACCTGCAAAAATATCCCTGGGGCTATCGTTCCGACTCTTGATCATTGCACGCATACTGGGCGTCTCGCCTGGGCGCCTAGTTGCTCGCCTCATAGCATGGCCTCGGCTGTCGGCTACCGGAGAGACGAGCGATGTACTGTCGCGTGGTCCAACCGCCGATCGTCCGTTTTTCGGGCTAGAACGATCGCCCTGCTCCGCCCAACGGACACGAGGTCAGAGGGCTGTCGACGGCTGCCGCTGGGTGTTTGTAGCGGCCGACGTTGTCGTCAATGTTGTCGTCCGGAGATCCGTACGCTCGTCAGTGGGCAGGAGGACGCCTCCCGCGAGATTGCAACCAATCGACCAGAGAACCTCGAACGTCGCCCTACGCATGTTTCCTCCCCTCTGAGCCAACCAGTTGCTTGATTGGTCAAGTACGTAACGGACTCCCACCAGAACAGCCACGAGAGCTGTCCACAAAGCAATCCCGGTCGGGTTCGAACCGACTCCCTGACCCATTGACCAACGGACGGATCTTTCCTAAGCGTAACCACTAGGCTCTAGGATCTACGCATTGTGAGTTTCCGGGACGAAAGGTCACGACCGGTCGTCAAGGGTTGTTTATGCAGGTAAGGTAGAAAATCCATCAACGGCGGTCCGGGGCCGTCCGTGAACTGCAACAAGGAATGCAACTAGAGCGTGACCAAGCCAGGAGGGCAGCAAATCTTCTGTGAGCCGAACGCCAGAGAGCGCGACGCCGAGATGCGGCATCATGGCAGCTTCCCTCCGAACCCTCCCGAGGAGTCGCGATGTCCTGGCCGGTCGTAGTGGTCGACTTGTTGATGGAGCTGCCCCCCAGTCCCGCTCCGAGCCCGAATGTCTCCGGCGGCGCGGTGACCGGCACCACGTGGAAGGACTGGGTCGATGTGGTAGCCGCCGCGGCTGGGCTGCTGGCTGTGGCCTTCGCGATCGTGACGGTGCGCCAGACGGCCGCGCAGGGGGCCGAGAACATGCGAGCCCTACAACGGGAACGCCGCATCGACTTCGAGCTCGACGTCTTATCCCAGCTCGCCGAATACAACCAGAAGGACACCAACACCTCGGGCGCCACCGCCAGGATCGAGACACTCGCCCGCATGCTCCCCAAGGAGCTGATCCCGCTTACGCGCGCCGCAGTCCGTTTGCCGACTACCCCGGAAGGCGAAGCACAGGTCGCAGAAGCGAAGCCCGCCGCAGCAGAGCGTCACCAGCAGGTCCGCGACCATCTGCGGAACGAGATCGCAGATGAGGTCCATAAAGCCATCGAGATCAAGCTCAACGAGCGGCATTGAAGGCGGGGGCCTCAGCGCGCGGCCGGGGCCTCGACTGGCTGCCGATGCCCCGGCCTGCTGACTAAGAGATCAATCGCACTTCTGCCTCCGAATCATCGTCCAGGTGCGCCAGCAGCGCGTGCGCGATCGCGGCGAGCAGCAGGTTTGTGCGCTGATGCTCGTCTGGCGCAGCCGTTGGGAGAGGCCTCTTCAATGCCGCGCCGAGGTGCTGTTGCGCGGCGCTGATGTGTGCCTGCCGGTCCATGGTTCCCCCTCCGTGGAGTTCGTCCGGAACGGTGTAGCAGATCCCATGGCTTAGGGACAGCGCTCGAGGAGAGGCCGATGGGCCTCTATCTCCTCCTATCGGTGCAGCGACGAATCGGAGGCCTCGAGCAGAACCGCAGCGACGTCAGAAAGGGCTCCCGCCATGCCTTCGCGAGGGTCGGAAGGGTCGACGGGGCGCAGTCCGACTGCGGTGAATAGTGCGACCCGCGGGGCGATTCCTTCGTCGTCACCGTGCATGGGCGTGAGCGCAATCCAGGTGAGCCCCTCGCTTATAGAAGCCTTGACGAACTCGGCTATGAGGCAGCGGGCGACGCCGCGCCTACGAGCGCAGGGGGCTACTGCGACGGCTTCGATGTAGGCGTGCGGAGGCGGGTGCTCCTGCGGGGCGTCCACCTCTCGGTAGAAGGAGCCTTCTAGCCAGCCGACCAGGCGCCCAGCATGGTCTTCGGCGATGAAGACCTCGAGGCACTCTGGGATCTCTCCAAGCTGGTAATCCCTCAACTCGAACCGCTCCCCCGAGGAAACGCCGACGTCGACGATGCCAGGGCAGTCGGCCTCCGTCGCCTTGCGAATTACGAAGGTGTAGGCGTTCCTCGGGTTGTTCACAGTCGTACTCTGCCGGATCCGGACGGGCACCTGCGTATGGCGGCGGGCTAGGGCCTACCGCTGGTTCAGCGGCTGTTAGGGTTCGCCTCGGACTTCAACGAGTCGGTGGCCGCGCGAGCAGAGCGTGCGCGAGGGCGGCAAGCAGAAGGTTGGTTCGCTGCTTCTCCCTAGTCTAGTGCCGGCCGTAGGGAAGGGGCGCTTCGTCCCTGCTGAGGTGCTTCTGCGCTGCGGCGGCGATGTGCGCCTGCCGGTCCGTGTTCCCTTCCGCCGGTGATGTCCGGAAGGAAGTATCAGAGTCCCGTGCCTTACGTCAGCGCTCGGCGACGGCCGCGCGGTTCGGGGTCGTCAACGTCCTGGGCGCCGATCGCGGCGCGCCCATGGTGGCGGACGTTGTCGTCAGCTTGTCGCGGCTTCCCCGCAGTTAATCGACGTGGAAGTGGCATGGCGGGCGCACGGTTACCGTCCCTCTTGCAGGATCTTCAGGGCGTGGGTCACGTCCGAGACGACGTGGTCGGCGCCGTGTTCGGCATCGGACCATGTGCCGCGGTCGATCCAGATGGTGCGGAGTCCCGCAGCACGTCCGCCGGCGATGTCCGCAGTGAGGTTGTCTCCGAGCATCCAACCGCCGGCATCGAGAGACACGCCGCAGCGCCGGGCCGCGATCTCGAACAGGCCGACCTCGGGCTTGCGCATTCCTTCCGCGCCCGAGAGCGCCCATGCGTCCACGACGTCGGCCAAGCCCGTGTTGCGGATCTTGCCAAGCTGGTTGTCCGCCGTCCCGTTCGTTACGATCGCCACGAGCCAGCCCGACGCACGCAGCTCAGATAGACCGTTCAAGACCTCAGGCCGGCAGTGCACCAGGTGGGGCATGCGCAGGCGGTAGTGCCGCCACAAGTCCTCGACCGGATCGGGCAGGTGGAAGTGCCTCTGCAGCTTGGCGAAGAAGAGCTCACGGTGCGGGATACCATCCCGGTCGACACTGATCAGCCAATCAACCGCCTCGCGGCCCAGCTCTCGCTCGTCGGCGAACTCCTCAGCCCATGCTCGGAATGCCTGATCGAGGTTGATGAGAGTGTTGTCCAGGTCGAAGAGGGCGAGCCGTTGCACAGCGGCCCATCCTACGCAGGCCACTCACTGGGACCTGCGGATCAAAGGTCGGAAGAAGACCGTCTCCTCCCGTCGCTCGACGTCTCTGCGCTGCTGGTCAGGAGCCCATTTACTTAATCGTCTTCTACGAGCGTCTACACCCGTCTCGGGACGCAGTTAGCATCCGCGTTAACAAGATCCGGCCTTCCTACCCCTTCGATGCGAACTACCGGCACACGTCAAGGACGTAACGTCGCTGCCCAGCTCAGGCGTGCGATGACGACTGATCGTGTATGGCCGCGGAAGGCGGTGTTGCGTACTCCGGTGCTGTACAGCAGATGCCGCTGTGAGACCCCATTCACGGATAAACCATGCTTCGACGAGCGTCAGCCGGACTCCTCCGGGCCGGCGACCCCCGCAGCCGGCAAAGGTGGCCGTGCAACGAACTGAGAGAGCGCCTGTAACTCTGGGACGAGCTGGCTAGGCGACGGGCTGTCACAGTTTGCATACGGCAAGATCCAATCCGTTTAACCCTGACAACAACCTAAACTTGAAGTGTTGACACTGGCAAACAAGCTTGAGAGACTCCTGGAGGATACGAAAGAGGGCAAAGAGCAGAGAAAGGCTGCTGGTTCGACAAAGCGGTCCAACACAAAATCGTACTAGGAGGCGCAATGCATTTCCTTAATGTCTATCACTGCTACGAGAACGTTGGCCGACTCGTCAGAACGCTGGGTGAGACCATGCCTACGCCTGACACCATAGACCAGAGCTACAGGCAGGCCATCGCCAACGTTCGACCCATCGCACCTCCGGCTTCATCCGCCACCGTCTCCTTCGAGGATGGCCCGTGGGGTCAATACTTGACGGAGACGAACCTCTTCGAGGCTATCTTTGTTGGCGTGCGGGCATCCAGCAGTGATCTGCGCGCTTCATGGAAGAGTCAAGTACTGGAGGCGCAACAGTACATACGCTCGCTGAATGAAGACCTCGGCCGCATTATGGACTTACTGGTCACTGATATTGTACTGCTAAACACGGAGCGGACCGGCGGCGGTTCCGCTTCGCATATTCCCGGCCTAGTCTGCATTAGCCCTGGTCCCAACTGGACCATGTATGATTTTGCTGAGACCCTCGTTCACGAAGCAATCCACCTAAACCTGTTCGTTGCGGACATGCTGTACGGAATATACACTCTACCAACTGCGACCCTCGCAGAAGATCAATATAGAGTGCTCTCGGCGGTCAAGATCGGAGAGTTGCGGCCCTTGGACAAGGCATTTCACAGCGCCGTAGTAGCTGTTCCGCTGATGTACATGCAAGACCTTCGCGGAGAGTCGACTCTTGTCGACCTGTTCACGTCATCGCTGCGCGACTGCAGTACCGGCCTGATCGATAAGCGTGAATTCTTCACCGACTACGGCAAGATGCTAGTTGATCAGCTACATAAGTTTGCCATGACACTCGACTACGATTACGTAGCCAAATCCATAAGCAGCTCAGAATATGCCTTTTATGGGCACTAGTAAACAAAATTGAGCGAGAGTGCCAGAATGGTCCCTATAGCCTCCCCCTAGCAAGCACAGGCTCCCCTGTATCTAGTGCCAGCCAGTTGGGCTAGCTACAGGGGAGCTGGCTGATGCGCTCTCATTTCTATTGTCGCCCCCTTACGTCAGGGTTTCTCATAAAAGTATTTGGATATTACGTGACCTTATCGACATCTTCGCGTCACCGAGTAGCTTTCATCGCTCTTCTTAGTGCTGCGTTTATGGGGATAGTGGACGGCTTCATTGTCAATGTGGCCGCACCTTCCATCCAAGTGGACCTGAAAGCTAGCTTTGGTGACATCCAGTTGGTGATCGCCGGCTACATGATGGCTTACGCGGTTACGCTTACAACTGGTGGTCGTCTCGGCGATATATTTGGCCAGCGAGTCATATTTATGACCGGCATGCTGATCTTCATAGCGTCATCAGTTGGTTGTGCAATTGCTCCCGGTCCAATCGCCCTAATAGTCACTCGCATAATCCAGGGAGTCGGCGCGGCCTTAATGCTTCCGCAAGTACTGGCCTTGATCCAAGTGATCTTCCCGGCAGGCGAGCGTCCTCGTGTTTTGGGATACTATGCTGCGACTGTTGGACTGGGCTCCATTACAGGTCAACTGCTCGGAGGATTGCTTATCGCTGCTGATTTTGCTGGCATTGGCTGGCGGGCTGTGTTCTTGGTTAATGTACCGATAGGACTGATCGTTATTATCTTGGCTTCATCAACGATCAAGTCGAGGCGCTCTTCTGACGTCCCTAAACTTGATATTCTCGGCGTCATCTTACTAGCTTCAACCTTAATGCTCCTGCTCTACCCGTTAATTCAAGCGCCAGCGGGGAGTTGGTCATGGTACATGTTTATTTCTCTAGGAGGCTTCTTCCTAGCTGGCGCTTTTTTCCTGCTGGTCGAGCATAGATCAAGTAGGGAAGGAAGGGCACCTCTATTGCCACTGCATTTGTTCAAACAACGGGGCATGGCAGTAGGGCTACCTATTGCCATCGTATTTTATAGTGGCAACACTGGCCTTTTTGTACTTCTAGCTTACGTGCTGCAGGACGGATATAGGCTTTCCCCGCTTGAGTCGGGATTGATGTTCGTGCCACTTCCCCTCGGTTTTGTCTTGGCTTCGACTTTGAGTCGAAAGTTCTCGGCAATAATAGGAGCTCGTTTACTGACCGCCGGGTCTGTGGTCATGATTTTCTCTCTGGCGGCTGGATGGGTTGCCGTGTCAGGGCAGATGTCAAATATGCGGATTAGTATATGCCTCGCTATTTTGTTCTTCGCCGGACTGGGGCAAGGCATGGTGAGCCCTCCACTTATGGGGGCAGTTCTCAAAGAGGTCAGACTGAGCGACGCAGGAGTAGCCTCTGGTGTCTTCTTGACAGTTGCGCAGATAGCTAATGGTCTCGGTGTGGCTATTATAGGCGCACTCTTCAATGCCTTGCTGAATGGGCATAGAATTATAGGCAACTCTGCTATAGTCGCGTACTCTCACGCTCTCGCAGGATGCCTGCTGGCTCTTCTCGCCCTTTCCTGTGTCGTATTCGTGTTACTTAGAGTACTCAACCGCACGGAAGGCGCAGTCGAGGGCGCGCAGGATCATATTATGGATAACCAGGCATCTATGGCGTCTACTGACTAGCCGGCCGATTTGAGCACGTACCTGATAGTGGCGCTAGTACCCATCGTAGTTTATTCATATTTAGCTATATGAATGCCAAGCCGTTCGATGTCATCTGGTATCTGCAACGTGGCGAGCTGATTGATCATCTCACGCCCATAATCGCTTAGGAATTGCGCCCGAGCACATAATTCTTCGATGCAACCGCTAAGGGGCGTAGCCAGCATCTCGAGGAGCGAGCTTTTTCCTCGTACACTCTGCACATACATAAGCGCCATCACGGCGACGGCGCCATGTAGGGCTTGGTCCAGAGGGATCGTTTCGTGAGGGTTTGTAGGTGAGGAAATGTGATTCTGCTCCTCGGCAAGTATTGCGCGCGGCACGCTAAATACACCGTAGACCATGTCCGAAATGAACAGATTCAAATGGAAAGCTTCATAGACGATCATGTCGGCGAAGTCAGTTTTCTGCCACCTGCAGGAAGGGCTAAGGCATACTAGGCCGGGAATATGGGATGCCGTCCGCCCGCCGACATATTTTGTATTCAAGATGATTATGTCGGTGACCAATAGATCTATCATGCTAGCAATATTCGAGTCGGTTGAACGAATATGCTCTAACGCACCTGTCGTGCAGCGCGCCCAAAAGGCGCGCAGTTGTGGAGCTGAAGGCGAAATTGTACTAGTGAAATCGCTGAATATGTCATGCTTTGCGATGTGCTGCCCCCAACTGCTATCTTCAAAGCCGATTGATATTGTGGACATGGGTGCAGCTATTGGTCGGAATTGATTTATGGCTTTGCGATAGTCTTCGATGAGGGCATGAGGCCTGGGAGCGGTGGCGGTCAACGCCTTCGCTAAGCGCCCCACCGTCTTGCGGCAGTGGTAGACATTGAACGCATACATATCCGCTCCCAGGTACTCATGAAATGTGCGTGGTTAGACCCAGCCGCCCATCATGGACACGTTGTCCTTGCAGAGGAACTCCTGAACGCGCTTCTTCATCGCCTCTGCAGTCTCAGGGGAGTCGCTGTTGATCCCCTCGAGAACCCGCTCGCTGTTGGTAGAGGCGAGAGTGCCCTTCGCCGGACTCATTGCATTTACCTCCATCGGATCGGGATTGTGAGCTCACTTGAGTGTCGCGACTTGCTGCATGCTCTTGGAGTCTCTCATTTGTATCTGACTGGAGTCAATGATCTCTGTTCAGTTTGTTCGGAAGTCGTTTGATAACGTTCTGTAATCAGCTTGGTCTGACGTGTGAGGCGGTGTCATCGCCAGCTGTTTCGTCGGTTACCTAGCTCATGGATGCGGAAGCGTCAATGTGATTTGGGATTCCTCGATGGTGAGGCTGAGTTGATGTACTGGTCGCATACTAACCAGAAACTAAGTTACTGGACTGTAGGTATGCTTAAGTGGTGATGTAGAGGAGATCGCGGTCCCGGAAGAACGCCTGCACCAACTCGG